>DASTPT010000072.1:0-68906 GCA_035762085.1 Actinomycetota bacterium
CTCGCCGCCTGGCGAGGCGATCTGCACGAAGCCGAGGCCGACGCCCGCGAGGCGGTCCAGCTCTCGAGCGCCGCGGGCTCGCCGGAGTTGCTCGGCGACGCGCTCCGCGCACTCGGCGATGCCCTGCTCGCCCATGGGCGCGTCGAGGAAGCTGGGGCGGCGCTCCGCGATGCCCTCGCGGCGTACGAGCGCAAGGGCCTCGCCCACCGGGCAGCGACGGTCCGCGCGAGGATCCGTCAGGCTCGAGCCGCCCGTGTTCACTGAGCCTCGGCACGACTTCCGGAGAACGCGTGAGCATCTGTTGAGCGATCCTCCCTACCGTCGCGCCGGAAGGGATCGGGGTTTCCACCAGGCGACCCCGTGACGATCCGGCCCGTGACGGCGGGCCGGCCGGCGGGAGGAGGGAGCATGAGCACCCGAGCAGGACTCCTGTGGCCCCCGAGGCGCGCTGCGCATCCGAGGACGCACCGGGTGGTCGAGGTCGCGCTCGTGATCGCGATCGCCGTCTCGGCGATCGGCGTGCTGGCCACGCTGCGCGACACCCCGGCGGGCAAGACCGGGGGTCTCGCCGCGACGCAGGAACGCGTCGATGCGGCATCGCGGCCATGGCGAGCCTTCAAGGAGAGCCAAGCGTCGTTCGGTACACCCGAGGGCAGGCTCGCCGACATCCGGGTCCAGGCGAACGCGACCTCACTGGCGTGGCGAGCGCTGAAGGAAGGTCAGGCGCCGGCGACCGCTCTCGACCTCCGAACCGGATTCCAGGTACCGGCCGCGAACGCGGGGCCGCTGGGTTGGCGTTCCTACAAGGAGATGACCAGCCGAGAGATGACCGGCGGCCGCTAGATCGAGAACGACTCGCCGCAGGCGCACTCGTGCGTGGCCTGCGGGTTGAAGACCTTGAGCCCGCCGCCGAGGAGCGCGTCGTGGAACTCCAGGGTGGAGCCCCGGACGATCGGCGCGCTCTTCGGGTCCACGAGGACGCGGAAGCCCTCGACCTCGACCACGTGGTCGTCGGAGGAGGGGTCGTCGAACGAGAGCTCGTACGAGAAGCCCGAGCACCCGCCGGCCACGACGCGCAGCCGGAGGGCGGCGTCGGGACGACCCTCCTTCTCGGCGAGCGCGCGGGCCTTGCGCGCGGCCTTGGGGGTCACCGTCAGTACGGCGGTGTCGGTGTCCATCGCCTCCACGATACCGGCAGACTCAGCCATCGGCCAGCGCGAGGAGCGCGCCCTTCACGGACTCAGACAGCGTGGGATAGGCGTGGATCGCCTCGCCGACCGTTGCGGCGGATATCCGTCCGGCCATGATCGCGACCACCTCGTGGATCATCGCGCCGGCGTCCTCGCCCACGATGTGCCCGCCGAGCACCTCGCCCGTGCGGGCGTCGCCGACCAGCTTCACCACGCCCTCGGTCCGCCCGTCGATGTGCGCCCGCTCGTTGTCCTCGAGCGGCAGCAGGGCGGTGCGGATCTCATGGCCCACCTCGCGCGCCTGGCGCTCGGTGAGGCCGACGCTCGCGACCTCCGGGTCGCAGTACGTGACGCGCGGGACGACGCGGTACTCCCGCGGCCGCGGCCGGCCCAGGACGTCGTCGACGACCAGCTCGGCCTCGTACGAGCCGACGTGCGTGAACAACAGCTCCCCGGTGGCGTCGCCGGCCGCCCAGACGTCGGGGTTGGTCGTGCGGAGGGTCTCGGTCAGGACCGGCCGGCCGCGCTCGTCCAGCGTCACCCCGGCCGCGCCCAGGTCGTGGACGTCGAACACCGGACGTCGGCCGGACGCCACGAGCAGCTCGTCGGCCCGGAGGGCCTCGCCGCTCGCGAGCTCGACGGTCCAGCCGGCCCCGTCGTGTTCCGCGCGCTCGATCGTCACGCCGGCGCGGAGCGCGATGCCCTCGGCCTCGAAGGCCGGGGCGAACGCCGCCGCGGCCTCGTCGTCCTCGAGCGGCAGGACGTGGGGCAGCGCCTCGAGCACCGTGACGCCGGAGCCGAACCGCGCGTAGATCTGCGCGAACTCGATGCCGATCGCGCCGGCGCCGATCACGAGCAGCGAGGCCGGCACGCGATCGGGCTTCCAGATCGCCTCCTTGTTCGTCCAGTACGGGCCCTCGCTCAGGCCCGGGATCGGCGGCACGGTGGCCTCGGTGCCGGTCGCCAGCACGACCCGATCGGCCTCGATCGGCTCGCCGCTGGCGGTCTCGATCCGGTGCTCGCCGACCAGGCGCGCCTCCTCGAGGAGCACGCGGATCCCGATCCGCTCGAAGGGCTTCGCGCCCTCGCCGGACTGGGAGTCCACGACGTCGCGTGCCCGCTGACGGACGGCCTGCAGGTCGACCTCCACGCCGCCGCCGATCCGCACGCCGAACCGCGCCGCGTCCCGCGCCTGCGCCGCGATCTTCGCGCTGCGGAGCATGACCTTCGTCGGCACGCAGCCGTAGTGGTTGCACTCGCCGCCGAGCTTGTCACGCTCGGCGATCGCGATCCGGAGGTCGCTGCGCTCGCCGAGCTGGAAGGCGATCTCGGAGCCCGTCCCCCCGCCGCCGATCACGAAGACGTCGTACCGCTCCACGATCCTTCCAACCCGTCGCGGCGCGGTTCATTCCTCGCCGAGGTACGCGAGGAAGGCTCGGGCGTAGATCCGCGCCGCCGCCGTCAGCTCGTCGA
This sequence comes from Actinomycetota bacterium, assembly GCA_035762085.1. GTDB lineage: Bacteria > Actinomycetota > UBA4738 > UBA4738 > HRBIN12 > HRBIN12. The sequence goes on from DASTPT010000072.1 coordinate 2,664, forward strand.
CCGCGACCCACTCGTTCGCCGTGTGCGCGGCCGTGAGCGACCCGGGACCGCAGATCACGGTCGGGATCCTCGCCTCGTTGACGTAGAAGCGAGCGTCGGTGATGCCCGTCAGCCCCACGTCCGCGGGGCGCCGACCCGTCTCGGCGACGACGGCGTCGCGGACCGCCTGGGCGACCGGGCTGTCCCGCGGCGCCTCGGCGGCCAGGACCCACTCGCGGATCGCGAACGACAGGTCGACCTCGGGATGCTCCTCGCGGATCGAGGCCGCGAGCAGGAGGAACGGTGCGAGGACCTCGTCGGGGCTGTCCTCGCCCGGCACGGTGCGACGGTCGACGTCGACCTCGCAGCGGTCGGGGACGACGTTCGGCGCGCTTCCGCCGGAGATCAAGGCGGCGTTCACGCTCGGCCGGCCGACCAGGGGATGCTCGCGGTCCGGGAGCACCTCGTCGATGCGGAGCAGGAAGCGCGCCATCGACGTGATCGCGCTCACGCCGAGGTGCGGCGTCGAGCCGTGGGCGGCCGTGCCCGAGGCGGTCGCGGTGACCCACGCTCCGCCGCGCTCGGCGAGCGCGAGCTGCAGCTCCGTCGGCTCGCCCACGATGCAGGCGTCCTGGTCCAACAGGCCGGCCTCCCAGAGCACCTTCGTCCCGTGGACCCCCGTGCGCTCCTCGTCGGCCACGAGGTGCAGCTCGAGCGTGCCGCCGAGCCGGACGCCGGAGCGCACGATCGCATGCGTCGCGCCGAGCGCGGCCGCCAGCGCGCCCTTCATGTCGGCCGCGCCGCGACCGATCAGCCGGCCCCCCTGGACCGTCCCCGCGAACGGCGGATGGTCCCAGGTGCCCGGATCGCCCGCCGGCACGACGTCGAGGTGGCCGTTCCAGGCCAGCTTCGGCCGGTCGCCCGAGCCGACGGTCGCGATCACGCTCGGCCGGCCGGCCTCGCCGCGGACGACCTCGACGGACGCGCCGAGCTCCGTCAGGACGTCGACCACGAATCGGGCGACCTCGTCCTCGGTCCCGCCGGGGTTCTCGCTCGGGATCGCGAGGAGCGCCCGGGCGAGGGCGAGCACCTCCTCGTCGCGGACCGCCTGCAGGACGGCCGCCACGGCATCGTCGTCTACCATCGGCCGAGCAATGTACCGCGCCGACCTCCGCGACCGCCTCAGGGCGCACCTGGACCCGGCGCCGTCACCCGTGCCGGAGCCGGGGGACCGGCTCGCCGCCGTCCTCGCGCTGCTCGTCGAGCTGCCCGAGCTCGCCCTGGTGTTCACGAAGCGCGCCGACGACCTCCGGCGGCATCCCGGCGAGATCTCGTTCCCGGGCGGGCTGGTGGATCCCGGGGACGCAGACCTGGCCTCGACCGCACTGCGGGAGGCTCGCGAGGAGATCGGCCTGGACCCCGCGCTGCCCGAGATCCTCGGCGCGCTGCCGCCCGTCCACACGACCGTGAGCGGGATCCTCGTCGTGCCGTTCGTGGGCATGCTCGTGGACCCCCCGGTGTTGTCCGTGGATGGACGGGAGACCGATCGGGTGCTGACGTTCCCCGTGGACCGGTTGCTCGAGGCCGAGGCCGTCCACGAGCTGGAGCGCCCGGACGGCCGGCGGTGGCGCGGTTGGCTGTACGAGGTCGAGGGAACGACGGTCTGGGGCGCCACCGGGCGCATGCTGCACGACCTGCTCGAGATCCTGCGGAAGGAGGAGCCGTGAACGGGACCGCGTACGGACCCACCGATGCCGAGCTCCGCTCGATCCTCGGCGACGCCAAGACGATCGCCGTCGTCGGGCTGTCCTCGAACCCGTTCAAGGACTCGTTCGAGATAGCGGAATACCTGCAGCGCAAGGGTTACCGGATCATCCCGGTGAACCCGAACGAGACCGAGGTGCTCGGCGAGACGGCCTATCCGTCCCTCCTGGACGTGCCGGAGGACGTCCAGATCGACGTCGTCGACGTCTTCCGCCGGGCCGCCGACACGCCTCCGGTCGCCGAGCAGGCCGTCCGGGTCGGCGCGAAGGTGCTGTGGCTCCAGGACGGGATCGTGAACGACGAGGCCCGGCGTATCGCGGAGGAGGGCGGGCTCACGGTGATCATGGGGGTCTGCATCCGAACGACGAACCGCCGGCTGGAACGGGAGGCATGAGGCATGCAGAGGTGGGAGTACTTCGTCGCGCCGGTCCTCGAGCACAACCCGGCCGAGATCCTGGACTCGTTCGGCGAGGACGGATGGGAGCTCGTCTCGATCGTGGCCCAGCCGACGCCGATGGGCGGACAGTCGCTCGTCGCGTACCTCAAGCGCCCGAAGGGCTGATCGCCGGAAGGGCGGACGAGGCGCCGAGCGCTAGTGTCCGGCGCGGCCCATCCGGGTCCGGAACAGCAGGACGGCCGCGATCAGGACCAGCCCGATCAGGATCGTCGCCGGCGAGAGCCCCTCGGAGCCGGGGGTGGGGCTCGGCGAGGCGCTCGGCGAGCCCGTGGGCGTCTGCGCCCACGCGACCCCGTCGTTCAGGGTCGTCAGGGCGAGGACCAGGAGCGGGACGAGCGGCGCTCGGGGACGGGGCATCCACCCGAGTGTAGGCAGCGGCGGCCGGGCGTGTGCGGTACCGTCGCCCGATGATCCGGATCGACCACGTCGTCTACGCGGCTCGCGACCTCGACCGCGCCGCCGAGCGCTTCCGCGACGAGCTCGGCCTGGGCTCCGTCGCCGGCGGCCGCCACGCCGGCTGGGGCACGGGGAACCGGATCGTGCCGCTCGGCGAGCAGTACGTCGAGCTGATCTCGGTCGTCGACCGCGACGAGGCGGCGGGGAGCGGGTTCGGCCGCACGATGCTCGCGTTCCTCGAGGGCGGGGACCGGCCCTGGACGATCGTCTGCCGCACCGACGAGCTGGATGCGATCGCCACCCGCCTGAACCTGGAGGTCACCGAGGGGTCGCGCACCCGTCCCGACGGCCAGGTGGTGGCCTGGCGCGCGGCGGGCTTCGAGGATCCGCGGCGGGAGCGACACATGCCGTTCTTCATCGAGTGGCGGCTCCCGAGCTCCGAGGCCTACCCCGGGCGCACGGAGGCGGCCCACCGGGTCGAGCCCTCCGGCATCGCCTGGGTGGAGGGCACCGGGGACGGCGCCCGCCTCGCCGAGTGGCTCGGGGGCGCCGAGCTGCCGATCCGCGTCTCGGACGGCGATCCGGCCGTGACCGCGTTCGCGGTCGCGACCGCGGGCGGCGAGGTGGTCGTCACCTGACCGGCGGGATCACCCGAGCGCGAGCTCGAGGTCGGCGATCAGGTCGTCCGGGTGCTCGATCCCGATCGAGAGCCGGATCAGCGTCTCGGGGACCGCGAGCGGCGAGCCGGCGACGCTCGCGTGCGTCATCGGCGCGGGGACCTCGATCAGGGACTCCACGCCACCGAGCGATTCCGCCAGGAAGAACAGCTCGGTCGACTCCGAGACGCGGATCGCCTCCTCGCGCGACGCGACCTCGAAGCTCACCATGCCGCCGAAGTCCCGCATCTGGCGCGCCGCGATCCGCCGCCCGGGATGGTCCGGCAGGCCCGGGTAGTGGACCGCGGCCACCTTCGGGTGGCCGGCCAGGAACCCGGCGACCGCCTGGGCCCCGGCGCAGTGTGCGCGCATCCGGACCGCGAGGGTCTTCAGGCCGCGAAGCGCGAGGTAGGCGTCCATCGGTCCGGGCACCGCGCCGACCGCGTTCTGCAGGTAGGCCAGGCGCTCGGCGAGCCCGACGTCGCTCGTGACGACCGCGCCCATGACCAGGTCGGAGTGGCCGCCGAGATACTTCGTGACCGAGTGCACGACCACGTCGGCACCGAGCTCGAGCGGACGCTGCAGGTACGGCGTCGCGAACGTGTTGTCGACGACGCACCGGGCGCCGGCGTCGTGGGCGACCCGGGCGACGGCCTCGATGTCGATCACCTTCAGGAGCGGGTTCGTCGGGGTCTCGACCCAGACGATGCGCGTCTCGGGCAGAACGGCCGCGCGCACCGCGTCGAGGTCCGTCATCTCGACCACGTCGTGCACGAGCCCCCAGTCCTGCAGGACGCGCGCCAGCAGCCGGTACGTGCCCCCGTACACGTCGTTCGAGAGCAGGACGTGGTCGCCGGGCCGCAGCGTCAGCAGCAGCGTGGTCTCGGCGCCCATCCCCGAGGAGAACGCGACGCCGTGCGTCCCGCCCTCGAGCGACGCGAGCGCCGTCTGGAACGCCTCGCGCGTCGGGTTGCCGCCCCGCGCGTAGTCGTATCGCTTCGGCGCGCCGACGGCCGGTTGCGCGTAGGTGGACGTCTGGTAGATCGGGACGTTGACGGCGCCGAACGGCTCGTCGGGCTCCTGGCCGGCGTGGATCGCGCGGGTCTCGAACCTCAGCGCATCTCGGGAGGGATCGCCCATCCTCGCTCCTTCAGCTCGTCGAGCGCGTCCTGGCCGGCACGGGCCTGTCGCCAGAGCGCGGACTTGCGCTTCGCGTCGTGTCCCGGCGCGAACTCACTGGCCGTGAGCGACACGCACGCCGCGTCGCCGCACGCGCAGCGAGCCATGCCGGGGAGCGGCGGCTGCTCGTCCCGACCCCTCGGCAGCTCGCCGCGGCGGAACGGATGCGCGGGAAGGGCGACGGCGGGCACGACGATCTGCCCCTCGAGCGGGTCGCCCGGCGCGCTGAACCGGCGCTCGAGCGCGAAGAGCCCGGTCAGGGCGGCGAGCGCCGCGTCGACCTGATCGGCCGAGCGCAGCGCGTCCGCGTCGACCTGCCGATCCTGCAGCACCCGGCGCCGCCAGGCGTGGGGCGAGATCCCCTTCGGCGGCAGGCAGCCGGCGAGGACCACGGCCGAGGCGTGCGGGAACACCTCGATCGACGTCCCGTTCACGCGCCCCCCCCCGTAGCGCGGGTAGCGGTCCTCGACCGCGGCGAACGCGGCGAACCCGACGGTCATCCACTCGAAGAACGGGTGCTCGGCCATGCGCTCGTCGCTCGGCGTGTTGAAGCACTGGATCCCGAACCATCGGAGCTCGCGCTCGGTCAGGCGGGAGCGGCCCGAGCTCGCCCACGTGGGAGGCGCATCGATCGCGACGACGTCGGGCTCCAGGACCCGGACGAGCGCCGGCAGGTCCTCGGGGTGCGCGCGGCGGTGGGTGTCGACGATCGCGCGGTCCGCGTCGAGCGTCACGAGGTCGAGCCCCTTGCGGACCCCGATATCGACCCCGAGCGCGCGCACGGGCCTACTCGGTCCTCGGCCGGTGCGCGAGGAACTCGAGGAGGTCGCTGCGGGTGATCACGCCGAGCGCCTCCCCGCCGCGCGAGACGAGGACGGCGGGCCCGCGCTGGAGCTCGCCGAAGGCGACCTCGACGGGGTCGTGCGCCTCGACCATCGCGATCGGCGGCCCCATGACCTCGGCGACGTCGGCCTGCAGGGCGTCGGGGTCGCGGAAGATGCGATCCAGGAGCGCCCGCTCCTGGATGGAGCCGACGACCTGCGCCACGTCCGAGGAGGGCTCGCGCACGACGGGGGCCTGGGAGATCCCGTACTCCTGCAAGACGTCGATCGCCTGCCGGACCTTGTCGCGGGCGACCACGGTCACGAGCGACGGCACCTGTCCCTGCTTGGCCGCGAGGACCTCCTCGATCCGCACGACCTCCGGCCGGTCGAGCAGCCCGTACTGGAGCAGCCACGGATCCGAGTAGACCTTCGAGAGGTAGTTGCGGCCCGTATCGGGCAGGATCACGACGACGGTCGTCCCCTCGTCCATCTCGGCCGAGACCTCGAGGGCCGCCACGACGGCGGTGCCGGCGGAGCCGCCGACGAGGATCCCCTCCTCGCGCGTGATCCGTCGCGCCATCCGGAAGGCGTCGCGGTCCGAGACGCGCACCCACCGGTCGACGAGCGAGGGGTCGAACGTCTCGGGCCAGAAGTCCTCGCCGATGCCCTCGGTGAGGTACGGGTGCACGTCGCCCGAGTAGATCGAGCCCTCGGGGTCGGCCCCGACGACCAGCAGGTCCGGCCTCTGCTCCTTCAGGTAGCGGGCCGTGCCGGTGATCGTGCCGCCGGTGCCGACGCCGCAGACGAAGACGTCGATCGTGCCGTCGGTCTGACGCCAGATCTCGGGGCCCGTCGTGGCGTAGTGGGCCGCGGGGTTCTCCTGGTTGAAGTACTGGTTCGGCTGGAAGGCGCCGGGGATCTCCTCCGTCAGGCGGTCGGCGACGCGGTAGTAGGACTCGGGCGATTCCGGGGCGACGGCCGTGGGCGTGATCACGACCTCGGCGCCGTACGCGCGCAGGAGCGCGATCTTCTCGGCGCTCATCTTGTCCGGCATCACGAAGATGCACTTGTAGCCCTTGATCGCCGCCGCGATCGCGAGCCCGTGCCCGGTGTTGCCCGATGTCGGCTCGACGATCGTCCCGCCCGGGCCGAGGAGCCCCGCCCGCTCGGCGGCCTCGATCATGCGGGGGGCGATCCGGTCCTTCACGCTGCCGCCCGGGTTCAGCATCTCGAGCTTCGCGAGCACGGTCGGGGCGACCCCGCGCGCGACCGAGCGGAGCCGTACGAGCGGCGTATCGCCGACCGCGTCCAGGAAGGAATCGAGGATCTCCACGCGTGCCCCCTCAGCCTGCGGCCGCCATATCGTGCCACGCGGACGGCCGGGCGTCCGGGCCGCCGGATCCGCGGACCGCCATCCGACCTTCAACCCGGCCCCGATGCGTGCCGATGCCCATGGGGATGGCCAAGGAGCTTGCCGAGACCCGGTCGGAGCGCGAGAACGCCGGGGGCCTGTTCGAGGCGTCCGGGGGTGAGTCGATCCTCGTGGTCGACGACGACCCGTTCATCGCGCGCCTGCTCGAGATCGAGCTGCGGGCCGCCGGGTACGACGTGCGCGTCGCGAACGACGGCGAGCGCGGGCTCGAGCTCGCGCGCGAGCGCAGCCCCGAGCTCGTCCTGGCGGACGTGATGATGCCGAACATGGACGGCTTCGAGCTCACGCGACACCTGCGGATGGACTCGAGGACGGCCTCGGTCAGCGTGATCATGCTCACGGCTCGAGGGCTCTCGGCCGACAAGCTCGAGGGCTTCGCGGTGGGCGCGGACGACTACATCGTGAAGCCCTTCGATACGCCCGAGCTCCTGGCCAGGATCCGGGGCGCGCTCCGGCGCTCGCGCGAGATGCGGGCGCAGTCGCCGCTCACCGGCCTGCCCGGCAACGTCCGGATCGCCGACGAGATCGAGCAGCGCTGCGCATCGCAGACGGCGTTCGCGGTCCTGTACGCGGACCTCGACCACTTCAAGGCGTACAACGACCACTACGGGTTCATGCGTGGCGACGAGGTGATCCAGGCGACGGCCCGGCTCCTGCAGGACGTCGCGATGGAGGTCGCCGGCGAAGGTGCGTTCGTCGGCCACGTGGGCGGCGACGACTTCGTCATCGTCTGCGACGCGACGATCGCCGCGCCGCTCGCGGAGCGAGCGATCGAGCGCTTCGACGCGCAGGTCGGCCAGCTCTACGACGACGCCGAGCGGGAGCGCGGGGGGATCGAGGTGGTCACCCGCCGCGGCGAGACCCAGCTGTACCCGGTGATCACGATCTCGATCGGCGTGGCGACGACCGAGCGCCGGACGTACTCCCACTACGCCGAGGCGGTCGCCGTCGCGAGCGAGATGAAGTCCTACGCGAAGAAGGCGCACGAGGGCTCCTCGTGGGCCGTCGACCGCCGCACCTCCTGAGATCCTCCACGGCGGCCGCCTCACCGAGCCAACTATCATCGGCGTGGAGGTGAGCTCGATGAGCGCACGCGAGATCCGAGCTCCCCGCGGGCTCGAGCGGTCGTGCCGATCCTGGCCGCAGGAGGCCGCCCTGCGGATGCTGATGAACAACCTCGACCCCGAGGTCGCCGAGCGCCCGGCCGACCTGGTCGTCTACGGCGGGACGGGCCGCGCCGCGCGCTCCTGGGAGGCGTTCGACGCGATCGTGCGATCGCTGCGCGAGCTCGGCGACGACGAGACGCTCCTGGTGCAGTCGGGCAAGCCGGTGGGCGTGTTCCGCACGCATGCGATGGCGCCCCGCGTTCTGATCTCGAACGCGATGCTCGTGCCGAGGTGGGCCGACTGGGACACGTTCCGAGACCTGGAGCACCAGGGCCTCACGATGTACGGACAGATGACGGCGGGGTCGTGGATCTACATCGGCACGCAGGGCATCCTCCAGGGCACGTACGAGACGCTCGCCGAGGCCGCGACGCAGAGCTTCGGCGGCTCGCTCGCCGGCACGATCACGCTGACCGGCGGGCTCGGTGGGATGGGCGGGGCCCAGCCGCTCGCCGTGACGATGAACGGCGGGGTCGCGCTGTGCGTCGAGGTCGACCCCGCGCGGATCGAGCGCCGGATCAAGACGCGCTACCTGGATCGCGAGACCGAGGACCTGGACCAGGCCGTCCGCTGGGCGGAGGAGGCGCGGGCCTCGGGGGAGGCGGTCTCGATCGGCCTCCTCGGCAACTGCGCCGAGACGCATCCCGAGCTGCTCCGGCGCGGGTTCCGTCCCGATGTCGTCACCGACCAGACGAGCGCGCACGACCCGCTCGGCGGGTACGTGCCCGCGGGGCTGTCGCTCGAGGCCGCCGCCGAGCTGCGCGCGGCCGACTCGGGCGAGTACGAGCGCCGCGCGTACGCGTCGATGGCCACCCACGTCGACGCGATGGTCGGCTTCCTCGAGGCCGGCGCGGTCGTGTTCGACTACGGCAACAACCTCCGCGCGGGTGCCGAGATCGGGGGCCTGGCGCGTGACCGCGCCTTCGCCTACCCGGGGTTCGTGCCCGCGTTCGTCCGCCCGATGTTCTGCGAGGGCAAGGGGCCGTTCCGCTGGGCGGCGCTCTCGGGCGAGGCCGAGGACATCGAGCGGACCGACCGCGCCGTCGCCGAGCTGTTCCCCGAGAACGAGCGCCTGCGCCGCTGGCTGGACCTGGCGGAGGAGCGGGTCGCGTACCAGGGCCTGCCTGCCCGGATCTGCTGGCTCGGCTACGGCGAGCGCGCGAGGGCGGGGCTGCGCTTCAACGAGATGGTGGCGACCGGCGAGCTCTCGGCACCGATCGTGATCGGGCGCGACCACCTGGACAGCGGCAGCGTCGCCAGCCCATACCGGGAGACCGAGGCGATGCGCGACGGCTCCGACGCGATCGCGGACTGGCCGATCCTCAACGCGCTGGTGAACACCGCGGCCGGCGCGCACTGGGTGAGCGTCCACCACGGCGGCGGGGTCGGCATCGGCTACTCGATCCACGCCGGCATGGTGGTGGTGGCCGACGGCTCTCCGGAGGCCGCCGAGCGCCTGGAGCGCGTCCTCACGACCGACCCCGGAACGGGGGTCGTCCGCCACGCCGACGCCGGGTACGGGCGGGCGCTCGAGGTCGCGAGAGAGCGGGGCGTCCGGCTGCCCTGGCTCGGGTAGCCGGTCAGAACCGGCCGCCGTTGCCCTCGGCGCGTTCGCCGGCGTCGCGCGCGTACTCGGGGCTCGAGCGGTACACGAGGTAGTCGACCGCCGTCCAGATCGTCTTCGCGAAGGGGAAGAACAGCAGCGGGACGACCGCGGCGATCGTGAGCGACGCGATCGTGAGCGCGGCGACGTGGACGTCCGGGAGGTCGACGACGAGCCACACGACGAGCGTGGCGAGCCAGATGCCCGCGGTGACGACGTAGTTGATCGTCATCGCGCCGAGGAACCCGCCCTCCTCGCGCTGGAGCCGCAGCCGGCACCGCGGGCAGCGGTCGCGGATCGTGAACCAGCCGGCGAACAGGCCGCCCGAGCCACACCGAGGGCACCGGCGCGTGACGCCGCGCCACAACGCCGACACCGCGCCCGGCTCGTTCCCGGGGGCTGCCGGCTCGGGTCGCGGGCGCTCGGGCTCCAGGCCGTCGTAGGGGCCGGGGGGTTCGGACACGGGCGCCACCGTAGCAGCCGACGGTCGGCGCGCCGGGGTAGCCTGACGCCGTGGTCACGCTCGGCGAGCCGCTCACGCTGCGCGACGTCGTGGAGGTCGCCCGGGGAGCGCCGGTCGAGCTCTCGGCCACCGCGGCCGAGCGCGTACGCGCCGCCCGAGCGGTCGTCGAGGACGAGGTCGCGAGCGGGCGGACGGTCTACGGCGTGACGACGGGCTTCGGCAGCCTCGCGAACGTGCGGATCGACCCGGCGGAGACCGACCAGCTGCAGATGGCGATCGTCCGGTCGCACGCGACCGCGGTCGGGCCGCTCCTGTCACGCGAGGAGGCGCGCGCGATGCTCCTGCTCCGCGCGCACGTGCTGGCCCTCGGGAACTCGGGCGTGCGGGTCGAGCTCGTCGAGCGGATGGTCCAGATGCTGAACCGCGACCTGGTGCCGGCCGTTCCCCAGCAGGGCTCGCTCGGCGCGTCGGGCGACCTGGCGCCCTTGGCGAACCTGGCCCTCCCGCTGCTCGGCCGGGGCGAGCTGCTCGGCCCCGACGGCGCCGTGCCCGCCGGACCCGTCCTCGAGGCGGCTGGGCTCTCAGCGCTCGCGTTGGAGGCCAAGGAGGGCCTCGCGCTCGTGAACGGGACGCAGGGGATGCTCGCGATCGGCATCCTCGCGGCGGAGCGCGCCGCGAACCTGGTCCGCACCGCGGACGTGGTGGCCGCCATGACGATCGAGGCCGCGATGGGCTCGGACCGCGTGTTCGACGAGCGGCTGCAGGCGCTGCGGCCGCACGCCGGACCGACGGACTCGGCGGCGAACCTGCGGAGCCTCCTCGCGGGGAGCCAGATCGTGGCCTCGCACCGCGAGAGCCCGCATCTGGTGCAGGACGCGTACTCGCTGCGGTGTGCCCCCCAGGTGCACGGCGCCACGCGCGAGGCGATCCGTTTCGCCCTCGGCGTGCTCCAGGTCGAGGCGAACGCGGTCTCGGACAACCCGATCGTGCTCGCCGAGACCGGCGAGGTGCTCTCGGGCGGCAACTTCCACGGGCAGCCGGTCGCGGTGGCGCTCGACGCGCTCGCGCTCGCCGTCGTCCCGACCGCGAGCATCTCCGAGCGTCGGCTCTACCGCCTGCTCGACCCGACGATGAACCACGGGCTGCCGGCGTTCCTCGTCGAGCGGAGCGGGCTGAACTCGGGCTTCATGCTGGCCCAGTACACGGCCGCCTCCCTCGTGTCCGAGAGCAAGACGCTCGCGCACCCGGCGTCGGTGGATTCGATCGCGTCGTCGGCCGGACAGGAGGACCACGTGAGCATGGGGATGACCTCGGCGCGGCACGCGCGCGACGTCGTCGCGAACGCGGAGGTGGTGTTGGGGCTGGAGGCGCTCGCGGCGGCGCAGGCGCTGGATCTGCGCGCGCCGCTCCGGCCGTCGCCCGCGACCGGCGCCGCCAGGGACGCCGTGCGCGAGGTCGTTCCGTTCCTGGACGCCGACCGCGAACTCGGGCCCGACGTCGCGGCGGTGACGGCGCTCGTGCGCTCGGGGGCGCTCGCCGGAGCCGCCGAGGCCGCGCTCGGCGCGCCGCTGCGCTGAGCGTCCTCCCCGGTGAGCGCCGCTCGACCTACGAGTGGTAGACGGCGACCCGCGTGCCGATGTCCGCCAGGCGGTAGATCCACTTCGCGTGCCAGTACGGCACCCGGACGCACCCGTGGCTGGCGGGGTACGTGGGGACCTCGGTCCACCCGTGGATCGCGCGGAGCCCGTCGAAGTAGCTGGGGTAGTACAGGCGGTTCGGGCTGTAGCCGGCGACCTTGCGGTACACGCGGAAGCGGCCGTCGCGCGTGGCGCCGCCCGCCCCGGTCGAGACGTGGATCACGTTCGTGACCTTCCGGTTCACGACGGTGTAGAGGACCTGCCGTGTCTGGTCGACCTCGATGTGGAAACGACGCATGTCCAGACGTGGCCTGGGGATCCGCGGACCGGCGAGCCGACGCCAGACGCCCTCGGTGACGGTGAACTCGCGCGCCATGCCCTGCACCTTGCGGAAGGCCACCACGGCGTCGCCGGTGCGGTGGTCGAACGTCTGGTCGATCCCGACGATCCGGTAGTGGAGCTCGCGCAGGCGGGTCTCGAGGAGGCGGACGTAGACCCCCTTCGAGCCCGAGCGCAGTCGGGGCAGGGGCGTGGTGTCGGAGCCGGTGGTGGCCACGCCGCGCAGGTGGTCGGCGTCCGCGAACACCGCGCGCGCCCGGTACGTCCCGGGGTGCATCACGCGGAAGCGCACCGAGAAGCCGCCGGCCGAGCCGATCCGCGCCTGCTTCGTCTCGACGCGCTTGCCCGAGCGCAGCATCGTCACGTCGACCGTCCCGCCCGTCACGGTCGGGGCGACGGTCCCGCGGACCAGGACCGTGTCGAACAGCCGGACCGCGCCCATCCGGGCGGTGACGATCGCGCGGACCTTGACCGTCACTGGGTCGCTGACGGCGTCCCCCCAGACTGCACGCATCCGTGTGGTCCGGTCGAGGGCGAGCTTGACCGAGAACGACCCGTCGGCGTCGGTCGTGACGGTCTCCAGGACCGCGTCGGCGTCGTCGCGGATCTCGACCGTCTCGCCACCGGCGGCCGGGGAGATCGCGCCCGAGAGCGTGACGGGGTCCCCGTAGACGACGGTCGCCGCCGACGCCTCGAGGGTGACGATCGTCTCCTGCGCCGCGGCGGCGCCCGACATGACGCTCGCGATCAGCGCGGCCGCGACGAGCGCGACGACGGCCTTCCTCACCGCTCCCACACCACCCTCCCTCCGACGATCGTCCGGACGACGGCGTTGTGGCCCGGCCGGTACGGGACGAGACGGAACGCGTCGCCGTCGAGCACCACCAGGTCGGCCCGGGCACCGACCGAGAGCGTACCGTGCGTCGGGTCCAGGCCGAGCACCCTGGCCGGGTTCGCGGTGGCGGCCGTGAGCGCCTCGAGCGGCGTGAGCCCATACAGCGAGCACGCGGTGGCGATCGCCTCCTGCATCGACAGGACGGGCGACGTGCCCGGGTTGAAGTCGGTCGCGACCGAGGCGACGGCGCCCGCGCCGAGGAGCGCCGGGACGTCGGGTGGCCGCGAGCGCAGCATCAGCGTCGAGGTCGGGAGCAACACGGCCACCGTCCGGCCCTCGCCGAGCGCCGAGATCCCGAGCGGCGAGACGTGGTTCAGGTGGTCGGCGCTCCGCGCGTGGAGAGCGACCGCGGTCTCGGCCGTGGCCGAGGGACCGAGCTGGTCGGCGTGGCACCGCAGCGGCAGGCCCGCGGAGCGCGCGGCGTCCGCGACCGCGTGCAGGTCGTCGAGCGTGAACGCGATGTCCTCGACGTACACGTCGACGGCGTCGGCCAGGCCCTCGGCCGCCGCCGCCGGGATCAGGTCCTCGCAGACCCTGCGCACCCAGTGCTCGCGCTCCACGCCCTCGGGCACGGCGTGGCAGGGGAGCAGGGTCACGGTGCAGGTCTGGACGGCCTCGGCGGCCAGGCGTCTCGCGAGCCGCGCCTGCCGGAGCTCGCGCTCGACCGTCAGGCCGTACCCCGTTTTGAGGTCGAGCGCCGTGGTCCCGTGCGCGAGCATCTCGGCGAGGAGCGGTCGGCAGAACGCGAGCACCTCGGCGTCGCTCGCGTCCGCGAACAACCGGGCGCTGCGGTAGATGCCGCCCCCACCGTGGAGGTCCCGGTAGGTGGCGCCGCTCAGCCGCGCCTCGAACTCGTCCGCGCGCCAGCCGACGAACGGCAGGTGGGTGTGGCAGTCCACGAACCCCGGCGCGATCGTGCGACCCTCGAGCCAGTCCGGCTCCCCGGGAAGGTCCTCGGCCGGCCCGACGTACGTGATCACGCCGTCCTCCCACGCGACCGCGCCACCGTGGATCCGGATCGGCGGCTCCGCACGACCGCCCCGGAGCGGCCCGGCGCCGCGTGGGGTGACGAGCGTCGTCGCGGCGACCGCGCCGCTCGCTCCGTCCGTCATGGCCCCATGCAACCCGAGCCCCGGCCGGTCCGCAAGCATGCCGCCCGTAGACTGCCAGCCGTGAGCGAGGGGGAGCGACTGGGGATCCGCGAGATCCTACGGATCCCGGAGATCCGCACCTCGATGGTCGGCACGTTCATCATCATGGTCGGCTTCGGGATCCTCTCGCCGATCCTGCCGCTCTACGCCCGGACGTTCGGGGTCGGTCTGGATTCGGTCGGCGTCCTGATCGCCGCGTTCTCGATCACGCGCCTCGCCGTCGACCCGTTCACCGGCGCGATCATCGGACGGCTCGGCGAGCGTCGCGCCGTCACCCTCGGGGCGGTGGTGGTCGGGGTCAGCACCGCCCTGTCCGCCATCGCGCCGACGTTCACGCTCCTCGTGGTCTTCCGAGGCCTCGGGGGCGCCGGGTCGGCAGTGTTCTTCACCGGACTGCTCTCGTACATGCTCCGCACGATCCCCGGCGACCGCGTCGGGCGCGTGATGAGCGTGTGGTACGCGTCGTTCAACGTCGGGATCATCGCCGGGCAGCCGCTGGGCGGGATCTTCGCCCATCTGTTCGGGCCGGTGAGCACCCTGTGGATCTACGCCGGGACGTGCTTCGTGGCTGCGGCGGTGTTCGATCGGACGATGCACGGCCCGGACACGGGGCCGCGACCTGAGCGCACCACGGGCCTCCGGCGCCTCCCGTGGCAACGCCCGTTCGTTGCCGTGCTCCTTGCGAACGGGTCGTACGCATGGATCATCGCGGGGGTCTACAGCACGCTGATCCCGCTCTTCGGCAACGAGGAGGTCGGGCTGAGCGAGCTCGGGATCGGTCTCGCCCTGGCGGTCGCCTCGCTCACCGAGTTCGCGGTCCTGTTTCCGGCGGGGAAAGCGACCGACCGGATCGGACGCAAGGCCGTGCTCATCCCGGGGTACGTCGCCATGACCATCGCGCTCGTCCTGTGGCCGTTCGCGACGACGGCCGCGCTGTTCTTCCTTGCGAGCGGCGTGTTCGGTGTCGTCTCCGGGTACGCCGGCGTCCCGCAGGCGCCGATGCTGTCCGACGTCACGGATGACGACATCAGAGGAACGGCCGTGGCGGTGTTCCGGTTCATGGGCGACCTGGGGTTCGTCCTCGGGCCCCTCGTCGCCGGGGTGACGGCGGACGCCTGGGGGTACGGCGGGGCGTTCTCGATCTCGGCGATCCCGCTCGTCGTGACCCTGCTGTTCGTCCTCACGGTGCCCGAGACGATGCGTGCGCTGCCGCGCACGGGCGAGGCGCCGGGGTTCTGAGGGGGTATCGGATGAAGGTTTCTTCGGAGATCGTGCTGCCGGTCCCGCCCGAGCGGGTCTGGGAGCTGCTCCTGCGCTGGGAGGAGCAGCCGCGGTGGATGCGGGACGCGGACTCGGTGCGCGTGATCGGCACACAGCGCGACGGCGTCGGCACGACGATCGCCGTCCGCACGCGGGTGCTGAACGTGCCGCTGTTCACCGAGCGACTCGAGGTCACCGTCTGGGAGCCGCCGCGTCGGCTCGTGATGGCCCACCGCAGCTTCGTCCGCGGCGTCGGCACGTGGCGCCTCCAACCGGTCGAGGGCGGGACCTGGTTCTCGTGGGTCGAGGCCCTTCGGCTCCCCGTGCCGATCCTCGGCGAGCTCGCGCTGCGGGTCTACCGGCCCTTCATGCGCCGGCTCATGCGCGAGGCGCTCGCCGCGCTCCGCGAGCTCTCGGCGGCGGCCTGACGCTCCCGAGACCGCCAGGCGACGGCGCGCCCGCCCCCCGCCCGCGCTAGCATGGCGCGGCAAGCGGGGGAGCCCGGTGCCACCGGGCTGAGAGGGCGGGTGTCACCCGCCGACCCTTCGAACCTGATCCGGTTCGTACCGGCGGAGGGAGCGAGCATGGCGAGCGTCACCGATCGGATCGAGGCGGTCCTCGAGCGCGAGGCGCCGACGTGGGGGATCCGGCCGGTCCCGCCGGACCGGCGACGGCTTTCGGGACTGGATCTGGCGGTCCTGTGGGGCGACCTGTCGGTCGGCCTCCTCGTGATGGTCACCGGGGCGCTCCTCGTCCCGGCGCTCGGGTTCCCCAGGGCGCTGCTCGCGATCGTGGTCGGGAGCGTGATCGGGTGCGTGCCGCTCGCGCTCGTCGGGCTGGCGGGGGAGCGCGAGGGCGTGCCGTCGATGGTGCTGTTCCGCCCGGTCCTCGGGCACAAGGGCTCGTTCATCCCGTCGGCGCTCAACCTGCTTCAGCTCGTGGGCTGGACCGCGGTCGAGTTCTGGGCGATGGGCCAGGTGGCCAACGTCGCCGCGAGCGAGCTGTTCGGGCTCGACGCGCCGTGGGTCTGGACCGTGGTCGTCGCGGCGCTGTGCACGGGGCTCGCGCTCGGCGGGCCGGTGCTGGTCGTACGGCGGTGGCTCGAGCGCTTCGGGATCTACGTGCTCCTCGCGACGGCGCTGTGGATCACGGTCCGGGCGCTCGGGGCAGGCGACCTCGGCGCGATCTGGCGCGGCCCGGGCGAGGGCGGTCTCCCGTTCTGGCTGGCCGTCGACCTGGTCATCGTGATGCCGGTCTCGTGGCTGCCGCTCGTGGCGGACTACACGCGGTTCGCGCGACCCGGCAGCGGCGGCGTCGCCGGCACGTACCTCGGGTACCTGATCGGCAACGCGTGGTTCTACGCGCTCGGCGCGCTGCTGGTGCTCGGCGCGGGGGCGGCGGCCGACGTCCTCGGCATCGGAACGGCGATCGTCGGGGCGGCCGGTGGGGCGCTCCTGCTCATCGCGCTGCTGGTGGGCGAGAGCGACAACGCGTTCGCGGACCTGTACTCGGCGGCCGTCTCGATCCAGAACGTGGCGCCGGAGGCGCCCCAGCGGTGGCTCGTCGGGGCGCTCGGCGCGATCGCGCTCGGGCTGGCGCTCACGCTGTCGATGGAGCGGTACGAGCTGTTCCTGCTGCTGATCGGCTCGGTATTCGTGCCGCTGTTCGGCGTGTTCGTCGCCGACTGGCTGGTCCGGGCCGGCGGTCGGTACGGCCCCGGGCGCCTGTTCGCCGCGACCGGCGTCCGGTGGCTCGCGCTGCTGCCGTGGCTGGCCGGCTTCCTCGTGTACCACTGGAGCGTTCCGACCGGCCCGCAGGCGTGGGTGGACGGCGTCCGCACCGTGTTCGGCGACTGGCTGGGGCTCCCGTTCCCGCTGTTCGACTCGGCGGTCGGGGCGAGCCTGCCGAGCTTCGCGATCGCGTTCGTCCTGGCGCTGGCGTTGCCTCGGCAGCGCGCCGACGGACGCGCGCCCGCGGCTACTGGGTGACGGCGCGCGAGGTGGGTGGGGGCGCGGCGACCAGCAGGACGACGGCCGGCTCGATCGACGCGTTACGGATCGTCAGCTCGGACCCGGCCGGGACGAGGACCGTCCCCCATTGATCCAGGCGCGTGCGGCCTCGGCCGACCTGGATCGCGACCTGGCCGGCGAGCAGCACGCAAAGGCCGTCCGAGTCCGGGTCCGCGATCGGTCCGAGCTCCTGGGCGCGCTCGAGGCACACGACCTCGGACCACAGGTGCCGCGACTCGAAGATCGTCCCGTGGTGCGGGCCGTGCTCGGCGAACCGGACGAGGTCGCGCAGGTCCTTCGACTCCATGAGCCCCAGCCTACCGGGCGTGGGGAGCGCGTCGGTCCACGGATAGACTGCCCTGGCTCGAGTCCGGACCCGAAGGAGCCCACGTGACCACGTTCGACTACTCCACCGACGCGCCGGCCTTGGCCCGCGTCGACGTCCTCGTCCTGCCGGTGTTCGAGGGACCCGAGGCCGGTCCCGGCGTCAAGGACGTGAAGGGCGTCGATCTGCTCGGCCTGTACCGCGACGCTGCCCTCGAGGGCGAGCGCGGCCAGACGCTGCTCGTGCCGAACACCGGCATCGATGGCCTGGCCGCCCGGTCCGTCCTCCTGGTGGGCATGGGGAAGCGGTCCGACGCCGGCGTGGACGCCGTGCGGCGCGCGGCGGGCACCGTGGCGCGTCAACTCTCGAAGCGGGGCTCGGTGGCGACCACGCTCGCACAGGCGGGCGGACGGAACGCGACCGAGGCGGTCCAGGCCGTCGTCGAGGGCCTGATCCTCGGCGCCTACCGGTTCGACCGGTACAAGTCGAAGAAGGACGACCCGCCGGCGCTCGAGCGGGTGACGGCGCTCGGTCCGGCCCGGTGGGACGCCAAGGCGACGAAGGCCGCGATCGAGCGCGCCCGGATCGTGAGCGAGGCGGCGTCGTGGGCCCGCGACCTCGTGAACACGCCCGCGCGCGACATGACGCCGGCGGCCCTCGCGGAGGCCGCCGAGGCGATGGCGAAGGAGGTCGGTCTCCAGGTCAAGGTCTGGGACGAGAAGCAGCTCGAGCGGGGCGGGTTCGGCGGGATCCTCGGCGTGGGCCAGGGGAGCGTCAACCCGCCGCGGATGATCGAACTCACGTACCGCGGCGCCGCCGCCTCGAGCGCCCCGATCGCGCTGAGCGGCAAGGGGATCTCCTTCGACTCGGGCGGCCTGTCGATCAAGCCGGCCGACGGCATGGAGACGATGAAGGGCGACATGGGCGGTGCCGCCTCGATCCTCGGGGCGATGCGCGCGATCGCGCTCCTGAAGCCGAAGGTCAACGTGATCGCCGCGATCCCCTCGGCCGAGAACATGCCGAGCGGCTCGGCGACCAGGCCCGGCGACGTGCTCCACCACCGCGGCGGCAGGACGTCCGAGGTGCTGAACACGGACGCCGAGGGCCGTCTGGTCCTCGCGGACGCGCTCGCGTATCTCTCCGAGAAAGGGCCGCGCGCGATCGTGGACACGGCGACGCTCACGGGCGCGTGCATGGTCGCCCTCGGCGAGGAGATCTGGGGCGTCTTCGGGACCGACCGCGGGCTCGTCCGCGACCTGCTCGCGGCGGGCGAGGCCGCCGGCGAGCCGGGATGGGAGCTGCCCCTCCACCGTCCGTACCGGAAGCTGATCGACTCGCCGGTCGCCGACGTGAAGAACATCGGCAAGCGCTACGGCGGGGCGATCACCGCGGCGCTGTTCCTGTCCGAGTTCGTCGGCGACGTACCGTGGGCCCACGTGGACATCGCCGGGCCCGCGTTCGCCGAGAAGGCGGGCGACCTCTACCCGAAGGGCGCGACGGGCGTCCCGGTTCGCACGCTCGTCGCGTACGTGCTCGGGCAGGCTCCGAAGCGCTGAAGACCGTGGAGGTTCAAGGGCGCACCGGCCCGGTCCTCGCGATCTTCGCGCACCCCGACGACGCCGAGATCTGCGCGGGTGGCACGCTCGCGAAGTGGGTCGACGCCGGGCGCGAGGTCCACCTGCTCGTCCTGACGAACGGCGACCGAGGGTCGACCGACCCGTGGCGCGATCGCGCCGAGCTCGCCGCCACGCGCGCCGCCGAGACGCAGGCCGCGGCCCGGATCCTCGGGCTCACGACCGCCCACATCCTGGACGTGCACGACGGTGAGCTGGAGAACACCACCGAGATCCGCGAGGCGGTGATCCGCCGGATCCGGATGATGCGGGCGGAGACGGTGGCGAGTTGCGACCCCACCGCCTGGTTCTTCGAGGAGCGGTACTACAACCACTCCGATCACCGGCGGGCGGGCGAGATCGCGCTCGACGCCGTGTTCCCCGGCGCCGGGAACCCGCACTACTTCGCCGAGCAGCTGTCCGAGGGCCTCGACGTTCGGGAGGTGCACGACGTGTGGCTCGGGTGGACGAACGAGCCGAACCACGTGGAGGACGTCACCGGGCACTTCCGGACGAAGATGGACGCACTCGCGGTGCACGCCAGCCAGATCGAGGAGGGCATCGCCTTCTTCCAGGAGGAGCTCGAGCGCGAGGCCACCGCGTCCGGCGCGAAGATCGGCGTCGAGCACGCGGAGGAGTTCCGCGTCCTGGCGCTCGACTAGCGTTGCATCACGGCTTCGTGCCGACCGCGACCAGGACGTCGCGGAAGTCGAGCACGGGGTCGGCGAACCGCTCGCCGAACGTGTCGCGGGCGCGCGCGAGGAAGGACTCGAACCGGCCGTCGCCGAGCATCTGGCGCACGAAGCGGCCCGTCGCCCACGTGCCGAGGCCCTCGACGTACTCGTCCAGCGGGTAGGTGAACCGGTACTGCCGGCGCTCGGTCCGCACGTGCCGAAGCCCCGCGTCGAGCAGCGTCTCCTCCATCGTGTCCCGGCGGCGGAACCGGTCGCGCCAGGGGATCGCGTCGGCCATCGCCGCCTCGAGGATGTCGCGCGGCACCACGCTCCAGACCAGCTCGAGCCACGTGCGCGTGAGCTCGTCCTGCCCATCCGACCACGCGGTCATCGCGAGCCGGCCGCCGGGTCGCAGCACGCGGAGGAGGTCGTGCAGGGCGGTCTGGTACTTCGTGAAGTGGGCGATCACGAAGTTGCCGACGACGGTGTCGAACGTCGCGTCGCGGAACGGCAGGTCGATCACCACGGCGGCGATCGTGCGGACCTGCGGCCGCACGCGCCTGCCGACCGCCAACATACCGGTCGACCCGTCGATCCCGATGACCGCGCCGTCCCCGACCGCCGAGACGGCCTCGGCCGCGGCCACGCCGGTCCCGGTGCCGACGTCGAGCACGCGCGCCCCCGGCGCCGGGTCGGCGGCGAGGATCAGGTCGCGCGCGGGCTCGCGCAGGCGGGGGGCGTGGATCCGCTCGTAGGTCTCGGCCACGGCGTCGTAGGAGCGCCAGTCGGACATGCGTCCCAGCGTACCGGGCGCGTCCACGTACGGACGCTCGCGCCGGTACCCTGGGGCAGGCATGAGGCAGCTCCGATGACGGGACCCGCGGGCGTGACGGCCCTGGTGCTCGCCGAGACCGTGGCCGGCAGCCTGTGGCTGCTGTTCCTCACGCCGCTCTGGGGGGAGGTCCGGCGGGGGTTCTTCAAGCTCACCGGCGCCGTGCTGCTCGTGCTCTCCGGCAGCATGTGGTACTCGATCTCCGTGGGGCTGGTCGAGGGCGACGACGCCGGCCGCTGGTCGCTGTGGCTCGCGGGCGTCCTGACGGCCATGATCCTCGCGTGGGTCGTGCTGATGTTCACCGCCTGGCAGCCGGCCGGCCGCATCCTCGGGATCGCCTCGGTGCCGGTCTCGGTCGCGCTGCTGATCGCGATGGCGGGGACGGCCGAGGGCTCGGGCGTCGTCGCCGCGATCCAGCTGCTCGCCGGTGCCGCGTTCCTGGGCGCGGTGCTGGCCGGGTTGCTGCTCGGGCACTGGTACCTCACGGACCGGGGGCTGACGCGGACGCCGATCAACCGGTTCACGACGGTGCTGCTCGTGGCCGTGGGGCTCGAGATCGCGGCGCTGCTCCTCGGCGGCTTCGGCGCGACGGCCGACGACTCGCAGTTCAACCCGCTGCTCACCTCGGCGGGGCTCGCGGCCTGGATCGCGCTCGGCATGGCCGGGACGACCCTCCTGATCGCCGTGCTGATCCGCGCGGCGCTCAAGGGTCAGCGCTCCTCGGCGGTCCAGGCGGCCACGGGATTCTTCTACCTGGCGGTGATCACGGCGATGACCGCCGAGTTCGCGGCGAAGGTCCGCTTCCTGCCGTGAGCCGATGAACCTCACGATCATGCTGCTCGGGATGGTCGTGGAGGGGGCGGCGTGGTGGTGGATCTCGAGCCGTGGGGCGAGCGTCTGGTCGACGATGACCCCGGTGCTCGTCGGGATGGGGTTCGCGGCGCTCCTCACCGGCCGCCCCGAGTTGGCCGAGGACGTGACCCCGGTCGCGGCGGTCGGGGTCGGGCTCGCGGCGGCCGTGGCGCTGTACCTGGCGACCCGGGCGTTCGTCGCCGTGGTCGCTCCGCGGTGGGGCGCGTTCCGCGAGCAGTCCGTCGCGATGTACGGGCGACGCGGGTCACGCCCGATCGGCGCCGTGGTCGCGCTCTCCGCGCTGCTCATGGTGCCGGGGGAGGAGCTGTTCTGGCGCGGTCTGTTCCTGTCCGAGCTGCAGGTCCGGCTCGACGGCGCCGCGCTCGCCGCCGCGCTCGCGTGGGCCGGATTCCTGGTGGCGAACGCGCCGAGCCGCAACCTCGCGATCGTCGCCGGCGCCGCCGTCGGTGGGGCGGTCTGGGTCACCCTGGCCGCGTGGTCGGGCGGGGTCCTCGCCGGCCTCGTGTGCCACGTGGGCTGGACCGCGCTGATGCTCGCGCTCCCGCCGCTGCAGGCGCCGTTCCCGGAGGGCGTGTGAGCGACCGACTGCCGCAGGAAGCCGTGGAGGTCCTCGAACGCGCCGACTTCTGCTACGTCGCCGCGGCGACGCGGCGCGGGCCCCACGTGACGCCGATGGTGTTCGCGCACGCCGAAGGCCGCATCTGGGTCACGACCTCCCGCGGCTCGGCGAAGGCGCGGGCGTGGCGGGTCGACCCAGCCGTGGCCGGGATGGTGCGGACCGCCCATGCCGCCGTGACCTTCGCCGGCTCCGTGCGGACGTACGACCTGTTCGAGGTCGGGTCGTGGGTCCGAGGGGTGGTCGACGCGCCGGCACTCGCGAGCGCCTCCACGCGGTTCACACGGAAGAACGCCCGATTCTTCGCCGGCTACGCGGTCGACGCCCGGCACGTCCCGCTCTCGTGGACGCCGCCCGGGCGCGTGTTCGCGGCGATCGACGTCGAGCGCGCGGCGGTCGTCGGACCCGGCGGCGTGGTCGAGACGATCGGCGCGTGGCCCCGCCGGCTCCCGTCGATCGAGCGGTTCCGGGCGGCGCCGGCCGGCCCGAGCCCGCTGGCCGGTCTGCCGGACGACGTGCACTCGCCCGTCGGGGAGCGCGGCGAGGGGGCGCTCGCGCTCGAGGGCGCGCACGGGCTCTCCGTCCTGCCCGTCGCGTGGACGGTGCAGCGCGCCGGCCTCTACACGGCGCTGCCGCCGATGGCGCTCGAGCTTGCCGGCCTCGACGGTCCGCGGGCCGGGGCGGCGCTCGCGATCGACCGATCCTCGTGGTGGCGTGCCCGTGACATGACCGGGGCGATGGTCCGGGGCGACGCCGAGGTCGCCGTGCCCGAGGCGCTGACCTCGGGCGCCGCTTCGGCGGCCCGGATCGCGCGCGCCGCCGGGGCCGCCGAGGGCGAGGCGATCGTGCGCCTGCGTGCCGAGGAGCTGGTCTGGTGGCGCGGCTGGACCAGCGGGACGGTCGTCGCGTGAGCGTCGTCGAGGTCCTCGTCGAGGTCGAGGCGCCGCCCGAGCGCGTGTGGGAGGTGGTCTCGGACCCCCGCAAGCTGTCGCACTGGGACCGTCACGTCGAGTCGGTCGAGGGGGTTCCGGCGGGTGGGCTCGCGGAGGGGGTCCGGTACACGACCGTGATGCGGTTCATGGCGGTCCGGGGGCACGTGGCCGCGGAGGTCCTCGAGTTCGACCCGCCGCATCGTGCGGTGATCATGCTGACCGGGCTGATCGACGCGATCGTCACGACGACCGTCGAGCCGCTCCCGGGCGACCGCAGCCTGCTGAAGCACGTCGTCGACTACCACTTCCGCGGGGGGTTCATCGGCGACTTCGCGGCGCGCAGCCTGCAGCTGCTCGGCGGTGCGCAGCTCGCGCTGCGGCACGGCACGCACGCACAGAAGCGCGAGATCGAGCGGCGGTCCTAGCCCTCCATCCCGCGGCGCATCGCCCGACGCTCGGCGCGCTTCGGTCGCCCGACGGCCCAGCCGACGACGAACCCCAGCACGGCGGCGATCAGGATCACGACGACGACGCGGACCTGCGCGTCGAAGAACAGGAAGTCCACGTCGACCTTGTCCGAGTTCTGGATCGCGAAGATCGCGAGCAGGACCAGGCCGATCCCGCCCAGGATCCAACGGATCCCGATCCCGCCGCGTGGCACCGATTGCGGTTCGATCGGCTCCCGGCCCTCGTCGTCCCTGCCCGGGTCGAAGTCCTCGTGGCGTCGCATCGCGCCTCCCCTAAGCGTCCCGCCCATCGTGCCACACCGGTGGGACCTGTACCTCGCGTAGAGTGGGCGGCCGTGGACGTGCGCAGGGTCTCGAGGGTCGTCGGGCTCGTCGGGGCCGCGCTCGCCGTCGGCGTGGCGGTCACGGGCGGCCGGGCGCGCCGGACGGACGAGCGCGCGTTCTTCGCGCTGAACCGCCTCGCGGACGAGCGCGTCGACGGCGTCGCCTCGGCGATCACGGAGTTCGGCTCGATCTGGGCCTCGGTCGGCGCCGCGGCCGTGCTGGCGGCGAGGGGGCATCGGCGGGCGGCGGCCCGCGGCCTGACGGCCGCGGGCCTCACCTGGCTCGCCGGGCAGGCGCTGAAGCGGCTGTTCGAGCGCCAGCGGCCGTACGAGGCCGAGGCCGAGGGCACGCGCCTGCTGATCGGCCCGCCGAAGGCCTCGTCGTGGCCGAGCAGTCACCCGGCCGTCCTGCTGTCGTTCGTGGAGGTCGCCGGGCGCGAGGCGGGGCTGAGGCGCTCGGTCCGCGCCGCGCTCGCGGGGCTCGCCGGCGCCGTCGGGGTCTCCCGCGTCGTGGTCGGCGTCCACTACCCAGGCGACGTGGCCGGCGGCCTGCTCCTCGGGCGGGCGGTCGCCGAGGGCGTCGCCGGGAACGGCCGGTAGACTCGCGCCCGTGCTGCTCGCGACGATCGGCTGGCCGGTCCTGGACCGGATCCACCTGTTCGGCGACTTCGCGGTGTCGCCCCACGGGATCGGGATCGCGATCGGGGTCCTCTTCGGCGCGTGGATCTGGAGCGTCGAGGGGCCCAAGCGCGGCGTCACCGTCGACCACATCAACACGATGCTGTTCTGGGTGCTGGTCGGCGCCATCGTCGGCGCGCGCCTATTCTGGGTGATCGGGCACTGGTCGGAGCTGGACGAGCCGCTCGACGCGCTGCGCGTATGGGAGGGGGGGCTGACGCTCCTCGGCGGCATCGCCGGCGCGGTGCTCGTGAACATCCCGAACATCCGCCGCTACGGCTACTCGTTCTTCCAGGTGCTGGATGGCGCCATGATGGGCCTGGCCTTCGGCATCGCCTTCGGTCGGATCGGCGACCTCATCATCGGCGACCACCTCGGCAAGCCGACCAGCTGGCTCCTCGCATGGCAGTACGACGGCGGCACGCCCGCGGGGTTCAGCTGCGTGGCCGACGCGTGCCGGACCACCCTGCAGGGCGGGAAGGAGCTCCTGCTCACGACCACCGGGTCGACGCTCTACGGGAGCGGGGGCGAGGTGCTCGGCACCGGCACGGGGGTGCATCAGACGGCGCTGTACGACATGGCCTTCGCCACGCTGCTGTTCCTGTTCCTGTACGGGATGTCGCGCGTGCCACGGCGGCTGGGCGTCCTGACCCTGACGTTCGGCGCCTGGTACGGCGCGACCCGGGTGATCGAGGACTTCCTGCGCGTCGACAAGCGGATCTTCGGGCTCACGGGGAGCCAGTGGACCGGGCTCACGGTCTCGCTCCTCAGCCTGACGGTCCTCGCGGTCTGGGCGCTCCGAGCGCGCTCGGGCCCGCGCGAGCCCGAGACCGTGGAGGCCGACGCCTCTCCCTAGTGCGCGTGCCCGTGTCCCGCGGGCGCCCCCGGACCGGCGAGCAGCGTCAGCGGCTTGCCCACCTTGCTCCGAACGGCCTGCGCCAGGCCGCGGGCGGCCTCGCGGAAGGCCGCCCCGGCCGGGGAGTCGGGGTCCGAGGCAACGATCGGCGTGCCGGTGTCGCCGCCCTCGCGCAGCGCGACCATCAGGGGGATCTCGGCCATCAGCGGCACGCCGAGCGTGCGGGCCGCCTCCGCGCCCCCGCCCTCCCCGAAGATCCGCGTGGCCTCGCCGCAGTGCGGGCAGAGGAAGCTCGACATGTTCTCGATCACGCCGACCGGACGCAGGTTCGTGCGCTCGGCCATCTTGCCGGCGCGCTCGGCGACGCGGCGGGCGGCCTCCTGGGGGGTCGTCACGACCAGCATCGAGGCGCCGGGTAGGAACGAGGCCAGGCTGATCGACACGTCGCCGGTCCCCGGCGGCAGGTCCACGAGCAGGAAGTCCAGGTCGCCCCAGTAGACGTCGCCGAGGAACTGCTCGATCGCCTTGTGCAGCATGGGTCCTCGCCAGATGACCGGCGTCTCCTCCGGTACGAAGAAGCCCATCGAGATCACCTTCACCCCGTGCGACTCGAGCGGCAGGATCATGTCGTTGAACCCGACCGGCCGTCCCGAGACGCCGAGCATCCGCGGGATCGAGAAGCCCCACACGTCCGCGTCCAGGACGCCGACGCGGTGCCCCTCGGCCGCGAGTGCGACCGCCAGGTTCACGGTCACGCTCGACTTGCCGACGCCGCCCTTGCCCGAGGCGATCGCGATCACGCTGGTCGTGCCATCCGTGAAGAACGTCCGCTGCTGCGCCTGCGCCGCCGCCGCGCCGGGCCCACGGAGCCTGGCGACGAGCGCCGCGCGCTGCTGCTCGCTCATCGGCGTCATCCGGACGTCGACCTGGCTGACGCCGAGCGGCGCGAGCGCCGCCTTCACGTCGCCGGTGATGCGGTCCTGCAGGGGACAGCCCGCGATCGTGAGCAGGACGTGGACGCGGACGAGGTCGCCGTCCACCTCCACACCCTCGAGCATGTCGAGGTCCTCGATCGGCTTGCCGATCTCGGGGTCGAGGACGTTGCGCAGCGCTTGTCGGACCTGCTCCTCGGTCACCACCAGGCGTGCTCCTTCTGGATATGCAAGATTAGGACCGTGCGAACCGTGGTCTTCCATCCCATGGTACGGCCGGGCCGCGAGACCGTCGATGCCCCGGCGTGAGCCGACGCCGCTCGAGGTGCACAAGGCCCTCGCGGACGACACGCGGTTCCGGCTGTATCGGTACCTCCGGCTCTCGGGCCGGCCGGTGTCGGTACGAGAGCTGTCGGCTCGGCTATCGCTGCACCCGAACACGCTGCGTCCCCACCTGCGCCGGCTCGAGGAGGTCGGCCTGGTCGAGAGCGAGATCCGCAAGGGCGCGACCGTCGGCCGTCCCCAGACCCTCTACACCGTCGCGGTCCGCGAGGAGCCCGAGATGGGCGACTACCGCCTGCTCGCCGGGATCCTGGCGGGCCTGCTGACCGGTCAGCGCTCGCGCGACCGAGCGCAGGAGCTCGCGCGGGAGTGGGGGGAGTACCTGGTCGTCCAGGGCGGGCCGAAGCCCGGCACGCGGCTGCCCGCCCGTCGGAACCTCGCGATCCTCCAGGATGCGATGGCCCGCGCGGGGTTCGACCCGCGGTTCCGTCGGCTGACGCCGACCACGGTCGAGGTGTCCCTCCGCGCCTGTCCCTTCCGGGACCTCGTCGACGACCACCGCGACCTGGTGTGTGCGATCCACCGAGGCCTGCTCGAGGGGATGCTCCGGGGCCTGAAGCCGCCGCTCGCGCTCGCCGAGTTCGCGCCGCTCGCCGAGCGGGGGGTGTGCCGGCTGGTCGCCCGCGGCCGGAACTCCTCCCCGGGCGCTCAGGAGCGGGCCGGCGGCCGCCGATACAAGCGGGAGTAGGGACCGCCCGAACAGCGGTCCGGCACCCGTCCGCGCTCGAGGAGGCCCAACGCGTGTTGACCGCACGGGAGTTCGAAGACACGTCCGCGCACGCAGCCGCCGTGGCGGACCTGATGACGCAGTTCAACGGATGGCTCCGACTGGTCGTCGAGCGCGACGCCTCGGACCTGCATCTGAAGGTAGGCGTCCCACCGAAGATCCGCGACACGGGCGTGCTGTCACCGATCGACGGATACCCACGCCTCGAGCACGCCGAGACCGAGCGGATCGCGGGCGCCATCGTCCCGGATGACCGCCGCGAGCGGCTCCGCGAGGTCGGGGAGGTCGACTTCGCGTACTCGGTACCCGGGGTCGGACGGTTCCGCGCCAATGTGTTCCGGCAGCGGGGCTCGCTCAGCATGGTGTTCCGCAAGCTCCGGTTCGGCGGTCCGACCTTCGCCCAGATGCGCCTGCCGGACACGATCCGCGTGCTCTCCGAGGAGCCCCGCGGCCTGGTCCTCGTCACCGGGCCGACGGGTTCGGGCAAGACGACCACGCTGGCCGCGATGATCGAGCACCTGAACCACACGCGTCCCTGCCACGTCGTGACGATCGAGGATCCGATCGAGGTGCTGTTCGAGGACGACACGGCCTCGATCAACCAGCGCGAGGTCGGCAACGACACCGAGAGCTTCCTGTCGGCGCTGCGGGCCGCGCTCCGTCAGGACCCCGACGTGATCCTGATCGGCGAGATGCGCGACACCGAGACGGTCCGCGCCGCCCTGCAGGCCGCCGAGACCGGCCATCTGGTGCTCTCGACGCTGCACACGGTGGACACGACCGAGACCGTGAACCGCGTGATCGACTTCTTCCCGCCCTACCAGCAGAGCCAGATCCGCCTGACGCTCGCGGGGGCCCTCCGCGGCATCGTCTGCCAGCGTCTGGTCCCGGACACGGCCGGCGGCCTGGTCCCCAGCCACGAGATCCTCGTGAACACCGGGCGCGTGGCCGAGCGGATCGCCGACGAGGAGAAGACCGCCGAGATCCACGACGTGATCGCCGAGGGCAGCTACTACGGCATGACGACGTTCGACCAGTCCCTGCTCTCGCTCGTGCAGGCCGGCACGGTCACCGTCGAGCACGCGCTCACCGCCTCGTCGAACCCGCACGACCTCCAGCTGCAGCTCCAGCAGGCGGGCGTCGCGCTCCCGCTCTAGATCTCGCTGCGAAGGCGGCCCGGCCCGCTCCGTCGGCGTGCCGTGAGTCCGATACCCACGCCGGCCGCCAGGCCGAGCGCTCCACCGCCCAGCCAGCCGACCGCCTGGCTCGAGGATGCGGGGGTCGTCGCGGCGACGACCTCGGTCGGGGGGTCCGCGGGATCGAACTCGCTCGCCGCGTCGGGGACCGCGATCGGCTCGACGGTCACGGCCTCGCCGCTGCCCGCGCCCCTGCCGTCGCCGACCACGATCGCGCCGGACATCCCCGGGTGGATCGAGCAGGCGAACGGGTAGACGCCCGGCTCGGCGAACGACGCCCGGAACGCATCCCCGCCGAGGATGTCCTCGAAATGGCCCCACTGGTTCGCGGTGACGTTGTGCGCCATGTCGCTGCGGTTCACGAACGTGATGGACTCCGCCGTGTGGTCGACGTACAGGACCGTCGGCGTGAAGCAGGCCTCGACCATCTCGACCGTGGTGCCCGACCCCTGGGTGACCCCGAGGTGACAGCCGCCGCCCGCGGCCGCCGGGACCGCGGGTAGGACGAGCCAGACCAGGATCGAGACCGCTGATGCGTAGGCTGCTCGGCGCGCCATGTCGCTCCCTCCGATCGGGTCGATGCCTGCTCTACACCGCGCGGAGGCGATGGGTTCCCCGACCTCCCGCGTCACCGCACGGTCTCGGCCAGGGCGATCGCCTCCCGCAGCGGCAGCGCGGTCTCCATCCGCAGCACGAGCCGGTCGCCGGCGGCCCAGACCAGCACGTTCCCGGTAACGGAGAAGGTCTGGACCTCGGTCGCTGTCTCGAGCACGAGCTGGTGCGGCTCGCCGAGCCAGTACCCCCGGCGCCCGGCCACCTCGACGTCGCGAACGGCGCCCTGCCCGGCCACGAGCTTGAAGGCGTATTCCTGGTCCCCGGGGAGCTCGAGGAGGACGAGCGTCCACGGGACCCCATCGATCGGAGGCAGCGATGGATCGGTCCACGCGAGGAGGACCGATCGGTCCCCGAACGGGGTGGGGAGGGTCCGGACCGTGTCGGGTTCGGCGGAACCGGCCGGCAACAGGATCCGGAACCCGACGTCCGCCTGCGCCTCCTCGAGCGTCACCGAGTCCCCCACCGCCTCGGGGAGGGGGGTCACCGTGGGGTTCGGGGGCAGCATCCGGACCGTGCGGATCTCGAGCGCGCCGATCACGACGCGGGTCGCGGCGGCGATCCCCAGGATGGCGAGCACGCCGATCGCAACCGCGACGAGGAGCCTTCGACGCGGCCACAGCGCGAGGCCCGGCAGGGGCGGCCGGACGCCGCTCTGCCGGGCGGCCGACAGCCGTGAGACCACCGCCGGGGCGATCGCCGGCGTTGGCGGGTACGCCAACCGAGGCGTCAGCCCGGCGAGCGCCCGCTCGAGGTCCGCGGGCTCACGCATCGGCGGCCTCCCTCCGGTTCGTGGCCAGCGTCGAGGGCAGGCGCTCGCGCAACCGGCCGAGGGCGCGGGACAGGCGCGACTTCACGGTTCCGGGACGCACGCCGAGGATCTGGGCCGTCTCGGCCTCCGAGAGCTCCAACAGGTAGCGGTACGCGATCACGAGCCTGTCCTCCTCCCGCAGCGCGCCGAGCGCCGCGAGCAGCGCCTCCTGCGTCTCGCGCAGGGCGACGGCGGCCTCGGGGGACGGGCCGGCGTCCCCCGGCGGACCGCCCTCGGCCAGGCGGAGGGCCAGGCCCTCGCGCCGCCTGGCCGACCGAGCCCGGTTCCTCGCCTCGTTCGAGACGATCCGCAGGAGCCACGGCCGGAACGGCTCGCCCCGGCGGAACCGGTGCAGCGCGTAATACGCCTTCACGAACGCGTCCTGCGCGGCGTCCTCGGCGTCGGCGGCGTTGCGCGTGATCAGGTACGCGGTCCGGAAGGCGATCTGCCGGTACCGCTCGACCAGCTCCCCGTACGCCTGGACGTCGCCATCCTTCGCGAGCTCGATCAGCTCGGGATCCTGCAGTGGCCGGCCCTCCACCTCGGGTGCCCGACCGTTCTACACCGCCGGGGACCGCCGGGTTCCGCGGTCGAGGCTTGGGGGGTCAGGCCCGCTCGGCGGGCGCTCCCTTGCCGTCGGAGAACGTGTGCTCGGCGAAGTCGGTGATGCCCGAGAGCAGGTTCGTGAACTCCATCGGGATCACGAACTTCGTCGACGGGGACGCCCCGATCTGCTTCAGCGCCTCGAGGTACTGCAGGCTCATCGTCTTCGCGTCGACGTTCTGCGCCGCCTCGAAGATCTTCGTGAGGGCGAGCGCGAAGCCCTCGGCGCGCAGGATCGCCGCCTGACGGTCGCCCTCGGCGTTCAGGATCGCGGACTGCTTGTTGCCCTCCGCGACGGTGATCGCCGCCTGCTTGCTGCCCTCGGCCTCGGTGACGACGGCGCGGCGGGTGCGCTCGGCTGACATCTGCCGGGTCATCGCGTCCTGGACCTGCGGCGGCGGCATGATCTCGCGGATCTCGACGTTCGTGACCTTCACGCCCCAGCGCTCGGTGACCTCGTCGAGCTTCACGCGCAGCACCTGGTTCATGTGCTCGCGCTTGGCGAGCACCTCGTCGAGCGCCATGTCGCCGACGACCGATCGCAGCGTCGTCGAGGCGATGTTCTGCGCCGCGCCGGCGAAGTTCGCGACCTCGATGACCGACATCGCGGCGTTCACGACCCGATAGAAGACGATGAAGTCGATCGAGATCGTGGCGTTGTCCTCGGTGATCGCCGTCTGGTGCGGGATCTCGAGGTAGAGCTCCCGCAGGTCGACCCACACGACGCGGTCGACGAACGGGATCAGGAGCACGAGTCCCGGCCCCTTCGCGCCGAGCGCTCGCCCCAGCCGGAAGACCATGACCCGCTGGTACTCGCGGACGATCTTGATCGCCTGCGGGATCAGCAGGATCAGCACGATCAGTACCAGGGCGATGCCGATGAGGAGCTCGATCACGCCTGCCTCCCTTCACCGCCGCCGGGGACGGCCGGGGTGGCCGCGCCGACGGGTTCGACCTTCAGCGTGAGACCCTCGACCTCGACGACCCGGACGCGATCGCCGCGGATCGGCGTCCCGCGGACGGCCTCGGCCGTCCACTCCTCGGACGCGATCTGGATCACGCCCGTCGGCACGAGGTCGTACACGACGATCCCCTCCTTGCCCACGAGCGTGTCGTCCCGCATCTCGACGGTGCTGCGGCGCATGCGGATCGCCGCGCGGACGACGATCAGGAAGAAGGCGGCGGCGCCAGCCGCGACCGGGACGATCAGGAAGGGCGAGACGCGCGCGTAGTCCTCGAACAGGAGCCAGCCGCCCGCGACGAGGCAGACGACGCCGGCCACCGCCATCGCGCCCAGCCCCGGATGCTTGAGCTCGAGCACGAAGAACACGACCGATGCCAGCAGGAGCACGACGCCGATCAGCTGCACGGGCAGCATGCCGAGCGCGGCGATCGAGGCGACGAGCATGAGGCCGCCGATCGTGCCGACCACCCCGCCGGGGACGAACAGCTCGGTGACGAGGAACGCAAGCCCGAGCCAGAAGAACACGAACGCCAGCTCGGGCGTGAGCAGCGCGTGGAGGAACCGCTGGAACCCGCTCATCTCCTCGACGACGACGGGCGCGCCCGTCGTCTCGAGCGTCACGGTGCTGCCGTCGGCCAGGGTCACGTCCGTCCCATCCAGCTCGCGCAGGAGCGACGGGACGTCGTTCGCGATCAGGTCGATCACGTCGAGCTCGAGCGCCTCCTGCGCGGACGCGCTCACCGACTCGCGGACCGCGCGCTCGGCCCAGTCGGCGTTGCGGCCGTGCGCCTCGGCCAGGCTCTGGATGTACGCCGCGGCGTCGTTCGTCGCCTTCTCCGAGGCGACGGCGCCGGACAGGCCGACGGGATGGGCCGCGCCGACGTTCGTCCCCGGCGCCATCGCGGCCACGTGCGCCGACAGGAGGATGAACGTGCCGGCGGACGCGGCCCGCGCGCCGGCGGGTGAGACGAAGGCGATCACGGGGAGCTCGGCGTTCAGCACGGCCTGCGTGATCTCGCGCATCGACGAGTCCAGGCCGCCGGGCGTGTCGATCGTCAGCAGCGCGGCGGTGGCCCCATCGCTCTCTGCGCGGCCGATCTCGCTCGTGATGTGGTCCGCGACGAACGGGTCGACGACGCCGTCGAGCGGGATCTGCACGATCGCGCCAGCGCGGGTCTCCTGCGCGACCGCGGGGGCGGCCAGGAACGCCGCGATCGACAGCGCGACCGCAGCGAACGGCACCAGCCGCAGGGTGATCCCCACGACGTCATCATCGCACCCCCACAACGGTTCTGCGATGGTATGGCCCGGTCCGCCGCCGCGGTGCGATGATGGGTGCTCGGGGCCGCAAGCTCGCGGACGGACGTCCCGCGTATACCCGGAAGGAGAACCGAGTGGCCGGACGAGGTGACGGCCCGCTCCTCGCTCGCGAGGAGCTGCAACTGGTGGAGGGGCTCCTTGCTGGGAACGAAGACGCGGTGCGGGCGCTCTACGCCCGCTACGCCAGGCCGATCTTCACGCTCGGCCTTCGGTTGCTCGGCAGCCCCGAGGCCGCGGAGGAGCTCACCCAGGACGTCTTCCTCGCCGCGTGGCGGAAGGCGGCCACCTTCGACCCGAGCCGTGGCCGGCTCTCGACGTGGCTCATGACGATCGCGCACAACCTCGCCGTGGATCGGCTGCGCCGCGAGACCGGCGCCACCCGCCCGCACCTCGTGTTGGTCGACGAGGTGCCCGAGGTCATCGGCGCGGACGAGGACGAGCCGTTCATGGAGCGGGACGAGGCGATCCGCGCGCTGTCCTCGCTCTCGGACGCCGAGCGCCGGCTGCTCGCGCGTGCCTACTTCGGCGGCCTCACGGCGCGCGAGATCGCGGAGGCCGACGGCATCCCGCTCGGCACGGTGAAGACGCGCCTGCGGACGGCCCTGATCAAGGTCCGCAAGGCGAACCAGGACAAGGAGCGCACGCTGTGACCTGCGTCGAGGTCCGCGAGCATCTGCCGGAGTTCGCCGTCGGCGTGCTGGCCGAGCCCGACCGTACGGCGGTCGAGCGGCACCTGCGCTGGTGCGCCGGCTGCCGGAAGGAGGCCGCCGAGCTCGGCTCGGCCGCCGCGACCGTCGGCTTCGCCCTGCCGCAGGCGCGCGTCCCGACGGGGCTCGCGGACCGCGTCGTCGGGAGGATCCGGCAGGCAGCTGGCGCCCCGGGCTCGGCGCGCCGGATGCGGACGGCGGCGTCGGCGGCGGTCGCCGCGCTCGTCGCCGTCAGCGCCCTCGGATGGGGCGCGGTGATGGCCGGTCGCGCGGAGCGCTTCGCCGACCGCGCGGCCCTGGCCGAGCAGCGTCAGGCCGAGGCCCTCGCCGATTTCCGGGAGGTCGTCCGGCAGCTCGTCCCCGGGCAGGAGATCCCCACGCAGGAGACGTTCCTGACGCAGCTGACGCCGAGCCAGGGGGGCAGCGGGGGTGGGTTCGCGCTCGAGCTGGTGTCGGAGACCCGCATCGACTTCGTGATCGTGACGGTGAACGGGCTGGACCCGCTCGACCCGGGGGCGCTGCCCTACCGGGTCACGCTCGCGAACGCGGCCGGGGACGTCCTTCGCGTGGGCAGGATCGCCGAACTCGATGACGACGGCGTCGCGGACGTGATCCGCCAGTTCGACGACCGCGACCTCTCGGGGTTCACCGAGGTGCAGGTCACGAACGCTCGTGGCGACGTCGTCCTGGCGGGCACGATCGACCAGACGCCCTAATCGCCGGCCGGCTGACGCGGGCCGTCACTCCTGGGTCAGGTCCTGCGTGAAGTCCCCGGCGAACCCGACCTCCGCCGCGTCCACGGCCGGGACGCCCTCGAACGCCATCGTCATGTCGAAGGACCCGGAGGAGGACATCTTCAGCATCTCCTTGGCCTCGAGGGCGATCCACGAGGTCATGTCGAACGACCCCTCGCCCCGATAGGAGATCGACGCCCCGGCCATGCCGGTGGCGCCCGCGATGCCCTCGGCGCCGCCCATCGACTCGAGGAGCTCCCCGAACTCGATGCGGAAGTCCATCGGCACCGTGTACCGACTGGTGACGACCGCCGCCTCGACGCCGTTCACGTCCTCGTAGCGCTCCAGCGTGCTCGTCGACGTGTACTCGATCGTGCCCTCGCCGAACGGGATGTCCTGCGTGAACTCCTCGGTCCACGTGTCGCCCGGCGCGACCGGCCCGTCGGGCAGCAGCGGCGTCAACTGCCCCATGCCGGGGAAGCCGGCACCGCCGGTCTGGTCGAACCCCGCGAACGAGAGCCCGCCCGCGGTGAGGACCTTGCCGTCCGGCGCGATCTGCATGTCGATCGACGGCATGTCCTTCACGCCGTCGCTCGGCATCTCGATCCCGTTGAGGGACCCCGAGATCTCGTCGATCGTGACGCGAACCGTCGCGACGCCGTCCGGGTTCACGGACACGACCCTCCACGTCATCGTCTCGGTCATGTCCATCTGGAGCTGCTGGGATCCGCCGAGCGCCTCCCCGGCCTCCAACCGGCCGTCCAGGGTCATGTGGATCGTGTAGGTGCGGCTCTCGCCCTCGGTGAACACGAGCGAGAGCGGCTGCGCGTTCGCGCTCTCCCCGTCGCCGCCGAGCGTCGTGAACGCGACGAAGCCCGCGAGGAGCGCGAGGACGACGACGACCGCCCCAGCGATGAGGCCGACCGGACGTCGGCGGGTCTGCGGCGCCCGCGCGGCCCACGCCTCGGGGGCCGGTGGCGTCTGCTGCGGTGCCGCGGGAGCCGGCGGCGGCGGAAGCGTCGCGGGCTCGTGCGGGGTTCGCTCATCGCTCATCGTCGGTTCCTCCTGCAGGTCGACGGGCCTCACGGGCCTTCCGAAGGAACATCGGCCCACGGCCACCGTACCTCAAGCGGGTCGAGACAGGGCTTCCGCGAGGAAGGCCAGGCTCATCGGGTACCGATAGCCGATCGACATGTGCCCCCCGTCGAAGAGCTCGAGCCGATGATCGACGCCGAGCGCCTCGAGCTCGCGCGAGACGGCCGTCATGCCGAGGTCCAGGAAGAACTCGTCCCGCCTGCCCGCGTCGAGCCACACCGCGCGCATCGAGCGCCAGGTGTCGGCGTGACCCGGGATCATCCGCACGGGGTCCCAGGCCAGCCAGC
Organism: Actinomycetota bacterium; assembly: GCA_035762085.1. Taxonomy (GTDB): domain Bacteria; phylum Actinomycetota; class UBA4738; order UBA4738; family HRBIN12; genus HRBIN12. Next base: position 38,393 of record DASTPT010000072.1, read on the forward strand.
GGGCCCAGACCTCGTCGATCATGCCGCCGGTCTGCGGGTCGAACGGCAGGCGGACCGTCCCGTCCGGGTCCGCCGAGTAGCATGCTGCGTACCCCCAGGCCTCGAGCAGCTCCAGGTCCGTGCGCTTCGTCCCGAACGGTCGCGTCCGCACGTCCTGCCAGAACCGGTCGTAGGAGCCGTGGTACTCGTCGCGGAGCGCTCGCACGACCTTCGCGAAGTCGGACGGGTAGCACACCTCGAACAGCGAGTCGCCGCAGTGGCACGCGACGCCGGCGAACAGGTCCGGCCGGAGCATCGGCGTCACGAGAGCGCCGTAGCCGCCGCTCGACTTGCCCTGGATGCCCCGATGCTCCCGGCTCGAGAGCGTGCGGTAGCGTGCGTCGACGAAGGGAACGGCCTCCCCGCACAGGTACGTGTGGTAGTTGCCGGTCCCGGGCGAGTCCAGGAACTGGCTCCCGCCGACCGAGGTCCAGCAATCGACGAACGCGACGATGCAGGACGGGGCCTCGCCCGCGGCGAACATCGCGTCCAGCGCCTCGACGTACGTGGGCCGCAGGACCTCACGGTTCCGCCACATGTCGATCTGGCCGGTGTACCCCTGGATGACGAAGACGGCGGGATACCGGCGCTCGGGCTCGTCCTCGTAGCCCGGGGGGACGTAGACCCACAGCGGCCGGACGGCGGGGTCCCCGAGGGGGTTGCCCCGTAGCGCCTCGCTCTCGATCTCGAGCTCGTCCAGCCGTCCGCTCAGGTCTCGGCTCCATGGGTCCATCGGCTCGACTCCTTCCGTCCGTCCGCTGGCGGATCGCTTCGGCGCAACGCCGATATCATGCAGCCACATGCCGGGCGTAGCCGACATCGTGGGGATCGGCCTGGCGGGCGGTCAGGGTGTCCGCGCCCGCCCCCTCACGCTGAAGGCCCCGGGGTACCTGCGCTCGAAGGCCGCGATGTCGTTCCTCGGGCGCCGGCTGATCCGTTGGGTGATCCAGATCCTGTCGAGCGAGGGCATCGAGCGCTACTACGTCATCGCGCACGGCAAGGAGAACCGGTACCAGATCAAGGTCATGATCGGGTACGGCGAGAGCTTCGGGATCGACGTGCAGTACTCGCCGGTGAAGTACGACTCCCTCTCGACGGGCAGCGCGGACTCGGCGCTGCGGATGCTCGAGTACTGGGACATCACCGAGCACGCCCTCGTCTTCCCGACCGACTCGATGATCGACTTCGACCTCGCGCCGATGCTCGAGGCGCACCTGCGGAGCGGAGCCGTCGCCACGATCGCCGCGATGATGCGCGAGCCGGACGAGGTCGCCGAGAAGTACGGCGTCATGCTCGTGTCCGACGAGGGTCGCATCACCGAGTTCGTCGAGAAGCCCACGCTCGCCGAGCTCCGGCAGCACTTCCGCGCCGAGACCGACGAGGACTTCCGCCGGCTGCCGCTCATGACCAACGCGGGGTTCTACCTGATCGACACGGCCCGGGTCCGCGAGCTGGCCTCGCACCCGGAGATCGACGAGCTCCGCAAGACGCGGCTGGATTTCGGCAAGGACCTGCTGCCGTGGCTGGTCGGGAACGGGCACCAGGTGATGGTGCACCCGGTTCGGCGGATCGGGGACCTCGGGAACCTGCGCGACTTCATCGACACGATGGTCGACGCGCTCAACGGGGACTTCGAGGCGGTCGACCGTCTCCTGGGGCCGCCGTTCGACCCCGACCAGCACGTGTGGATCGCGCCCGAGTCGCTCGCGATGCGCGACTCGACGAGCGGGCTCACGTTGGCGGAGAAGATCGCCGAGGGCCAGGTGAAGATCGGGCCGGCCGTGCGGATCGGGCGCTTCTGCGAGATCCACCCCGGCGTCCAGATCCGTGAGTCGAACCTGGACGACGACATCGAGATCTACCGCGACGCGATCATCGAGCGCTCGCAGATCCGGGACGGCGCGATCGTCGGGGCCGCCGCTCGGTTGTCCGAGGTCTTCGTCGGCTCGATGACCGAGATCCGCTCCGAGCCCTACAACCAGACGACGATCGAGGGCTGCGTCGCGCTCGGCGACGAGGTGACGGTCTATCCCGGCGTGTTCCTGTCCGACGAGATCTCGGTCTACCCGCGGCTGAAGCTCCCCGGCGGGATCCAGATCCCGCCGGGCGTCGACCTCACCGGTCCGGCCGACGTCCTGCGCTACCTGTAAGGTCCCGGGCGATGCGCGTCGGCCTGGCCCTGCCCCACTACGACTTCTCGCTCCCCGGCGCCGACCCCGTGTCGTTCGCGCGGGTCGCCGAGGTCGCCACGACGGCGGAGCGCCTCGGGTTCGACTCGGTCTGGATGAGCGACCACTTCTTCACCTCCCTCGAGCGCTACGGGGGCGACGAGCGCCGCCAGGGCTCGCTCGAGCCCCTCACGACGCTCGCCGCGCTCGCGCCGCTCACCGAGCGGGTCCGGCTCGGGACGCTGGTGCTCTCCGCCGGGTTCCGGCACCCGGCCGTCGTCGCCAAGTCGGCGGCGGCGATCGACCTGCTCTCGGGCGGGCGGCTCGACCTGGGGATGGGCGCCGGATGGTACGCACCCGAGTTCGAGGCCTTCGGTTACCCGTTCGGCTCGACGGGGGAACGGTTCCGCGCGCTCGAGGAGACGTTGGAGGTCCTCGTGCGCTTGCTCGGCGAGGGACCGGCGTCGTTCGAGGGGGAGCGCTTCCGGCTCCACGACGCCTACAACCACCCCCGCCCGGCGCAGTCGCCGCGCCCCCCGATCTGGCTGGGCGGCAAGGGCGGGCCGCGGCTCCTCGGGCTGGTCGCGCGTCTGGCCGATGGCTGGAACACGGCGTGGCGCTGGACGCCGGAGGCCTACGCCGAGCGTGTCGCGGCCGCTCGCCGGGCCTGCGAGCGAGCGGGCAGGGATCCCGCGACGCTGCGGCTGTCGCTGGGGCTGTTCACCGTGCTCGGAGCCGACGACGCCGACCTCGATCGGCGGTACGCGCTCATGGCCGAGCGGCTGCCGGCCGGCGTCGCCGCGGCGATGCCCCTCGAGACGCTCCGGCGCGAGTGCCTGGCGGGCACGCCCGAGCAGGCCGTCGAGCGCCTGGGCCGGTTCGCCGAGCTCGGCGTCGAGGAGCTGATCGTGTCCCCGGCGCCGATCTGGTTCGCCCTGCCCGATCCCTCGATGCTCGACCTGCTGGCCGAGGCGTTCCTGCCCGGGGCTCACGCGCTCTGATGGAGGTCCTCGAGGCCGCGCTGACCGTCCTGCGCGAGGAGGGTGAGCCGCTGCACTGGACGAGGATCCAGGACCTGGCGTTGCGCCGCGGGTACCTCGACCCGTTCACGCAGCCCGACATCCGGAAGCACCTGCTGGCGGCGCTCGCCCGCGCCGCGCGGGACGGCGCGGTGGTGAAGGACTCCACCGGCGTGTACCGGCTGCCATAGAGTCTCGGTCGTCGCGGACCCGGGCCACGGAGAGCCCGAGCCCGGGGCGGCGGGCCTAGCGGTACTCGATCCGGGTGAAGTGCTCGAGCTTCTCGAAGCTGTGCTCGGCCTCGATCCAGCGGACGGTCCCGGTCCGGGAGCGCATCACGAGCGAATACGTCGTGGCGCCGTCGGGCCAGTACTTCACCCCTCGGAGCAGAGAGCCGGTCGTGATGCCGGTCGCGGCGAAGAACACGTCGTCCCCCGACACCAGTTCGTCCGTCGTGAGGATCTTGTCGAGGTCGTAGCCCTGGTCCTCGAGCAGGCGGTGCTCGTCGTCGTTCCGGGGGAACAGGCGGCCCTGGATCGCGCCGCCGAGGCACTTCATCGCGGCCGCGGCGATGACGCCCTCTGGCGTCCCGCCGATGCCGAGCAGCAGGTCGATGCCGGAGCGCCGGGTGGTCGCCGCGGCGATCGCGCCGGCGACGTCGCCGTCGGTGATCAGGAAGACCTTCGCGCCGATCTCGCGCACCGCCTTGATCATGTCGGTGTGGCGGTCACGGTCCAAGATCGTGACGGCCATCTCCTCGACGCGCTTCGCCTTCGCCTTCGCGACAAGGCGAACGTTCTCCTCCGGGGGCGCGGTGATGTCGATGACGTCGGCCGCCTCCGGGCCTGCCGCGACCTTTTCCATGTAGACGGCCGCGCCGGGGAAGAACATCGTGCCGCGCTCGGCGAGCGCGATGACCGAGAGCGCGTTCGGCTGCCCGACCGAGGTCAGGCGCGTGCCGTCGATCGGGTCGACGGCGACGTCGACGGCCGGTCCGTCGCCGTTGCCGACGGACTCGCCGTTGTAGAGCATCGGCGCCTCGTCCTTCTCGCCCTCGCCGATCACCACCACACCCTGCATCGAGACGGTGTCGACCATGAGTCGCATGCCGTCAACGGCGGCCTGGTCGGCGGCGATCTTGTCCCCGCGGCCGATGAACGGGCCGGCGGCGAGGGCGGCCGCCTCGGTCACGCGGACCAGCTCGATGGCGAGGTTCCGGTCGGGTCGTTGCTCGTCGGACATCGCGATCCCTCCTGCGCGGACGGGGAGCCGATGGGCCAATCCTATGCCGGTGGCTCGAACGGCGCCGGGGCGAGCCCGCGCTTCGCGTACCAGGCCAGCGTGCGACGGACCGTCGTCTCCATCGGCGTGTACGCGAGCCCCAGCTCGCGCTCGGCGCGCGAGCCGTCGTACCGGTGTCCGTGGAGCAGCGTGCGCACCGCCTCGCGGCACAGCGGGAGGTCGCGGCGGACGAGGGCGCCGACCGCCTGTGCCACCTCGCCGGCGGCGGGCACCAGCCAGCGCGGCAGGAAGCGAACGTGTTCGGGTCGACCGGTCAGGCCTCGGAGCACCGCGACGGCCTCGCGCACGCCGACCGTGAAGCCGTTCAGCAGATAGCGCTCGCCGGCCACGCCGTCGGCCTCGGCCAGGAGGTGACCCGCGGTGCAATCCTCGACGTCGACGACCGACAGGGCGGTCTCGACGACCACGGGGAGCCTGCCGTTGACCAGGTCCAGCAGCAGACGCGCCGAGCCGCTGAGGCGGCCGGGCCCCTGAACCGAGGAGGGGTTCACGCACACGACGTCCAGCTCGAGCTGTCGCGCCCAGCTCGTCACGCGACGCTCGGCCAGGTGCTTCGAGCGCTCGTAGTGCGAGAGGTACGAGCCGCGATGCGGTGAGTCCTCGCGCCCGACGGTGCCGCGCACCTCGCCGATCGCGGAGGCCGAGGACGTGTAGACCATGCGGCGTAGGCCGGCCGCGACGGCGGCTCGAACGACGTTGCCCGACCCCTCGACGTTCACACGGTACATCGGGCGCGGGTCCCGGACGCACATCGCGTTCACGCCGGCGGCATGGAACACGACCTCGCACCCCCGCATCGCCTCGACGAGCGACTCGAGGTGGAGCACGTCGCCCCGCGCCGGCGTCGCCCCGAGCGATGCGGCGCGCGCGGTCGCGTCCGGGGACCGGGCGAGCGCCCGGACGTCGCGCCCCTGGGCGACCAGGCGCTCGAGGAGCGCGCCGCCGACGAACCCCGAGCCGCCGGTCACGAGGACGGGACCGGCCACCGACTACTTCTTCGCCGCCCGGGCGGAGCGCGGGATCGAGCCCACGAACCGCATCAGGTACTCGACCCCCGAGCCGATCGTCACGAATGCGGCGGCGAGCATCGCCCACTGGTCCAGGTACAGGTCGCCGATCGGCTCGCCCAGGCGCCAGATCGCGAGCGTGATCGCGACGAACTGGACGTTCGCCTTCAGCTTCCCCCAGATCGATGGCTTCATCACCTCGCCGCCGGCGGCCACCACGCCGCGGAGGCCGAGGATCAGGAGCTCGCGGCCGACGATGATGAACGCGATCCACGGCGACGCACGACCGACCGCGACGAGCGCCACGAGCACGCCCGAGACGAGCAGCTTGTCCGCGGTCGTGTCGAGGAAGTTGCCGAGGACCGTGACGCGCTTCCATCGCCGCGCCAGATACCCGTCGAAGAAGTCGGTGATCGCGGCAAAGGCGAACAGCCAGCCGGCGATCGCGTAGGCGTGCTCGGTGTCGTCGCCGATCAGGACGAGCCACATGATCACCGGGACGAGGATCGCCCGTAGATAGGTGATCCCCTCCAGGAAGATCGCGGCGCGTCGATCGGCGGCTTCGCTCACGGGCGCTCCGCCCGCATCCTACCCCGCGGGGCGCGGCGGCCCTCAGTCGGCCTCGCGTGCAACCAGCTCGCGTACGGCCTCCGCGCTCGGGAGCTCGAGGGCGTGGGCCGCGAGCTCGCGCGCCCGACCGAGGTCGACGCCCCGCACGACCCGCTTCACGCCGGGGATCGCCGGGGCGCTCATCGAGAGCTCGGTCACGCCCAGGCCGAGGAGCAATGGCGTCGCCGCCTCGTCGCCGGCCAGCTCGCCGCAGACGCCGACCCACCGACCGTGCTCCACCGCCGCCGCGCACGTCGACCCGATCAGGCGCAGCACGGCGGGGTGCAACGCGTCCGAGAGCGCGGCCACGCGCTCGTTCCCGCGGTCGGCCGCGAGCGTGTACTGCGTGAGGTCGTTCGTCCCGATGGAGAAGAAGTCGGCCTCCGGCGCGAGCGCCGACGCGGTGAGCGCGGCCGACGGAACCTCGACCATGATGCCGACCTGCAACCCCGCCGGAAGCGGGACGCCGAGACCTTCCGCCGCAGCGCCCACCGCCGCACGCGCCGCACGGAGCTCCTCGACCGTGGCGACCATCGGGAACATCAGGCGGATGGGATGGTCGGCCGCAACCCGGAGGATCGCGCGCAGCTGCGTCACCAACAGCTCGGGGCGCTCGAGCCCGAGCCGCAGGCCGCGCATCCCGAGGAAGGGGTTCGCCTCGCGCGGCTGCGCCAGGTACGGGAGCGGCTTGTCCGCGCCGACGTCGAGCGTACGCACGACCATCGGCCGCCCGCGGAGCGTTTCCGCCGCTCGCCGGTACGCCGCCTCCTGCTCGTCCTCCGAGGGCATCTGCCCGCGCTCCATGAACAGGAACTCGGTGCGGAAGAGCCCGACGCCGTCGCAGCCCGCCTCGACGGCGGCACCGACCTCCTCCGGGGAGCCGACGTTCGCCGCCACCTCCACCGTCACGCCGTCGACGGTGACCGCCGGCGCCTGCGCCTCCGCGCGGGCCGAGCGGTCCGCCTCGGCGCGGGCGCGCCGGCGCTCCTCGAGTTCGGCGGTCACTTCGGCCGAGGGCTCCACGTGCAACAGCCCGGCGTCGCCGTCGAGCGCGAGCGCGGTCCCCTCGGCGATCTCCAGCGCGCGGTCTCCGAGACCCACGACCGCCGGGATCCCGAGCGATCGCGCCAGGATCGCGGCGTGCGACGTGGGCCCGCCGAACGCGGTCGCGATGCCGAGCGCGAGCGCCGGGTCGAGCCCGGCCGCATCGGCCGGCGTGAGATCGGGGGCCACGAGGATGCCCGGCCCCTCGAGCCTCGGCCTCGGCGCCGGCACCCCGAGGAGGTGCGCGAGCACCTGCAGGCCGACGCTGCGGAGGTCGGCCGCACGGGCGCGCATGTAGTCGTCCTCGAGCGCCTCCCACTCGGCCGCCATCGCCTCGACCGCCGCGCTCCACGCGGTCGGCGCGTCGCGGCCCCGGTCCCGGATCTCGGCGCGGACGGGGTCGAGCAGCATCTCGTCCTGCAGGAACAACCGGTGGGCGTCGAAGATCGCCGCCTGGTACTCGCCGGCGCGGCCGGCCACGGCCGCGCGCTGCGCGTCGATGTCCACCGCCGTGGCCTCGAGCGCATCCTGCAGCGCCCGGGCCTCGACGGCGGGATCCGTCGCCTCGCGCTCGGGGAACTCGAGGACCGGCGGCCGGAACCGCCGTGCGACGCCGAGCGCCACGCCCGGCGAGGTGGCCACGCCGGCGAGCGCGCCGGCGGGCGCCGCGGGTCCCGACGCGGTCACGACCGGCTCCTCGACGGTCCGCTCGTCGAAGCCGCGGTCGGCGAGCCCGCGCACGGCCTCGAGCGCCCGATCCGCCTCGGGGCCCGTTGCGAAGACCTCGATCTCGTCCCCCCTGGCGACGCCGAGCGTGGCGACCGCGTTCAGGCTCCGCGCGGTCACCGGCCCGCGCCCGCCGCTCACGTTGGCGACACGGACGTCGGCGTCGAACCCCGAGGCGATCTGGACGAACCGGGCCGCCGGCCGGGCGTGCAGGCCGTGCGGGTTCTCGACGACGAGGCGGACCGAGCGGGCCTGCCCCGCGTCGAAGGCCGCCGGCGCCTCGGTCGGCGCGGCTTCGCCGCCGCCGAGGTGGGCGATCTTCGGCGCCAGCCCGCCGCGCGCCTCCGCGGCCACCTGCTCGGCGCTCGCGCCGAGCTTGGCCGTGACGGCCGCCGCGACTGCCCCCTCGACGAACGGCGCCTCGCAGAGGAGGACCTTCCCGCGCTTGTCCTCGGGCAGCATCTCGAGGGCCATCTCGGCCGACAGGACCGCGCTGCCCAGGTCCATGAGGACGACCACGCCGTCGTCGGACCATGCGCGCTCGATCGCGGCTACGACCAGGACGGCATCGGTTCCAACGGGGTGATCGGGCGCGTCCAGTCCGCCGGCGGTCTCGAGCTTGACCTCGGGCCCGCCCATCTCGCGCGCCAGCTCGGCCGCGCCCTCGGCCAGCTTCCAGCTGTGCGAGACGAGGACGAGCCCGACCACGGCGAGGCCTCAGGCGCGCGTCGCGAGCGTGCCGACGAGGAAGAAGCCGTACGCGACCGTCGCGATGCCGAGCACCCACAGCCCCAGGTCGATCCGGCGCCGGGCGCGCCCGCTGAACCCCATGTCCAACAGGACGGCGCGGAGGCCCAGCAGGGCGTGGGTCGTGACGGTGACGAGGAAGAAGCACTCCACCGTGAAGATCAGCGGGCTGGCGATGTAGTCCAGCACCTGCTGGTACGAGCGCAGCCCCCCCACCTCCTGGACGACGAAGTGATGGGCGATCATGTGCACGACCAGCAGCACGAGCAGCGCCACGCCCGTGATGACGGTCCAGCGCCACACGCGGACGGACTTGCCGCCGGGGATCGGGCGACGCTTCGTGGGGACGGGGCGGGTCGGGGCGACGTCCATCCCTACTCACCCCCCAGGACGTGGATCGCGCTGTAGACCAGGAGGGTCGTCCCGATCACGGTGAAGGCCCAGAACAGGGCCTTCTGCCGGTCGGGGACGACCCCCGTGCCGACGAGCGCGACGCGCACGCCGTTCAGGCCGTGGAACAGGATGCCGAAGATGAGCAGGACGTCGAGCAGCAGGAACACCGTGTTCGTCGCCAGCTCGACGAAGTCGTTCCACATCGACTCCCCGACGAGCAGCATCGAGAGCACGGCGAGGTGCAGGTAGAGGTAGAAGACGAGGCCGAGGCCCGTGATCCGGTTCGCCGCGAACGCCCACGACCCGATCGTGCGGCCGCGCGGGTCGAACCAGCCGGTCGGCGTGACCCCGATACCCTTGCGCAGCACCGGCCCTCGGCGTGACCGCTCCTCGCTGCCCGGGATCTGATCGGTGGTCGTCGGCTGGCTCATCGGATTCCCTCCATCCGATCCGGGGTCACGAGCGCGCCGCCGGTGAGCACGCCGCGGAGCGCCATGATCCGGGCGGCGGGGTTCACGTTCGAGGGGCAGGCCTCGCTGCACTCGAAGGCCGCGTGGCAGCGCCACACGCCGTCCGGCTCGTCGGCCCAGTTGAGCAGCCCGGTGATGTCGGCGCCGCGTGGCTCCTCGTGCATCCGCTGTGCAGCGGCGAGCGCGGCCGGGCCGACGTAGCGGTCGGTCGTCGCCGCGATCGGACACGCGGACAGGCACAGGCCGCACTCGATGCAGTCCTCGTAGCGGATGTACGTGGGGATGCCGTCCGGCGTCGTGGCCTCGGCGTTGAACTCGCTCGAGCGCACGTACGGGTACTCGTCCGGGAATCGCGCGTAGAACTCGTCCATGTCCACCACGAGATCGGCCAGCACGGGGACGTTCGCGATCGGCTCGACGGTGATGTCCAGCCCGAGGTCGTGCACGTCCGTCACGCACATCAGGACCTCGCGGCCGTTCACGCGCACACCGCAGGTGCCGCACGAGGCGTGGAAGCACGAGTGCCGCAGCATCAACGACGGGTCCTGGTGGAGCTGGATCCACTTCAGCGCGTCGAGGAGCGTCATCCGCTCGGCGAGCGGCACGTCGAACGTGTCGACGTGCGAGGCCTCGTCGCCTCGCTTGTACCGGAAGACGTGGAACCGCCGGGACTCGGTCGCCCCGGCTGCGGCTGGCTGGTCGGTTGCGGTCTGCACGGCGCTCACCTCAGGCGGCGGAGTAGTAGGCGGTGTGGGGGAGCAGGACGGTGTCGCGGGTCCTGCACTCGGCCTCGATGCCGAGCTTGCCGCAGATCACGTTCGCGCAGAGCTCGGCCATGCCTCGGAGCGTGGTGCCCTTGCCTCCCGTGATCGTGACGAACCCCTCGACGCCGTCGGACTCCCTGTGATCGAAGGTCTTGAAGGTGCGAGACAGCTCGCGTCCGGTGTCGGCCTCGCCCCGCGAGCCGATGAGGGGCCGGGCGGCCGACCACGCTGCACGGAACTCGGCGCGGCTCACGGCGGGGACGAGCTTCGCGCCCTCCTCGTACATCCGCTGCACGTGGTCCTCCGGCACCCCGAGGTCGTCCGGATCCTCCACGGTCCAGGAGCTGGTCCCGACGACCGAGAGCCCGCGCTGCGGAACGATGATGTCGCCGTCGCCCGACTTGTGGAGCCGGTTCAGCACCATGTTGCACAGGCGGCCCCGCAACGCCAGGAGCACACCTGGCGACGGGCGGATCGGGACGTCCACTCCGGCCATCCGCGCGATGTGCTCGGACCACGGCCCGGTGGCGTTCACGACGATGTCGGCGCGGATCGTCCCCTCCTTGCCGGTGACGTGATCGCGCACCACGGCGCCGGACACGACGCGATCGGTGACGACCAGGTCCAGCACCTCGATGTAGGGATGGATCGATGCCCCGTTGTGTTTGGCCGTGGCGAAGAACCGCAGTGGCATCCGCATAGCGTCCATCGTGCCGTCCGGGATCCGCACGGCAGCCTTCAGCTCCGGGTTCAGGTTCGGCTCGAGCGCGAGCGCCTCGGAGGGTGTGAGCTGCTGCGTCGGGATGCCGCTCTCGGCGCACCCCTTGAGGAAGGGCTCGAGGTACTCCATGTCCTCGTCGTCGATCGCCACGAACAGGCCGTCGTTCTCCTCGAACGAGCCGGGGCAGATCCGGCGGAGGATCATGTTCTCCTCGATGCACTCGACGGCGGACTCCTGGTCCCCGACGGCGTAGCGCGCCCCGCTGTGGAGGAGCCCGTGGTGGCGGCCCGTCGTCCCCGAGGTCACCTCCCCGCGCTCGACGAGCGTGACCTTCAGGCCGCGGAGCGTGAGGTCGTGCGCGAGCGCCCCCCCGGTCCCTCCGCCGCCGACGATCAGGATGTGTGCGGGCGCGGTGACGGACACGGCTCATCGACCTCCCGAGCGCCCCGGCGCCGAGGCGACCCGAGGCCCGACGTGCGAAGGGGCGGGCAGATCGCCCGCCCCACCACGGACGACGCCCCCGAACTCTCCGGACGTGCGTCCCATACGGACCGAGTGTGCCATCGGCGTCGGGGAGCGACGCGGGACGGTCGCCCCCTCCGGCGCCGGACTATCGCTCCTTCTGGCCCTCGGCGAACCCGGTCTTGCGGTGCGCCTCCTCGTCGTGATCCATCTCCTGGCCCTCGGCGAAGTTGCCGTGGTGCTCGTCGTGCTCCTGATGGCCCGATTGCTGCCCCTCGGCGAAGTCGCCGTCGTGGCGCTTCTCGTCGCGGGACTCCTGTCCCTCGGCGAAGTTCCCGTGCTCGTCGCCCATGTTCCACCTCCGTCGTCGATGCGACACGTGTCCGTATACCCGGGGTGGCCGGGCGTTACGCGCTCGGGACGGGTTCGTGCGTGGCGGTACGTCACGGTTGCGTCTCCCGCTCGGGCGACCGGCCCCGAGCCGGTCGCGCCGCCGGCGGGGGCGGCGGCGCAGTGGCCGCCCCCGCCGGGCGCGCGTCCCTACTCCTGCTCGACCCAGTCGAACGTGCGGGTGACGGCCTTCTTCCACAGGCCGTACTCCCGCTCGACCTCGTCCTTGGGCATCTTGGGGTCCCACTCCTTGTCCTTGCCCCAGTTCGCCCGCAGGTCCTCGACCTCCTTCCAGAACCCGACCGCGAGTCCCGCGGCGTATGCGGCTCCGAGCGCGGTCGTCTCCGCGACCGTCGGACGGATCACCGGCACGCCGAGGACGTCGGCCTGGAACTGCATCAGGAGCTCGTTGTAGACCATGCCGCCGTCGACCTTGAGGGCCGTCAGCGCGACGCCGGAGTCGGCGTTCATCGCGTCGAGCACCTCACGGGTCTGCCACGCGGTGGCCTCGAGGGTCGCCCGGGCGATGTGCCCCTTGTTGACGTACCGGGTGAGGCCCGCGATGACGCCGCGAGCGTCGTTCTTCCAGTACGGGGCGAACAGGCCCGAGATCCACGGAACGAAGTAGATCCCGCCGTTGTCCTCGACGGTCGCGGCGAGTGCCTCGATGTCGGGGGACTTCTCGATCATCCCGAGGTTATCGCGCAGCCACTGCACGAGCGCTCCGGTGATGGCGATCGAACCCTCCAGGCAGTACACGGCTGGCTGGTCGCCGATCTTGTAGCCGAGCGTCGTGAGCAGACCGCTCTTCGACGGCACGGGCGAGGTGCCCGTGTTGAGCAGCATGAAGCAGCCCGTCCCGTACGTGTTCTTCGCCTCACCGGTGGAGAAGCACGTCTGGCCGAACAGGGCCGCCTGCTGGTCGCCGAGGTCTCCGGCGACGGGGATGCCGGCGAGGTCGCCGACGGCCGTGCCGTAGACATCGCTCGAGGGACGGACGGCGGGCAGCATCGCCCGCGGGATCCCCATGACGCCGAGGATCTCGTCGTCCCAATCCAGCGTCTCCAGGTTCATGAGCATGGTCCGGCTGGCGTTCGACACGTCGGTGACGTGCGCGCCACCGTCGGGGCCACCCGTCAGGTTCCAGATGCACCATGTGTCGATGTTGCCGAACAGGACCTCGCCGGCCTCGGCCTTGGCCCGCACACCCTCGACGTTGTCGAGGATCCACTTGACCTTCGGCCCCGAGAAGTAGGTCGCGAGCGGCAGACCGGTCTTCGGGCGAAGCCGGTCCTGGCCCCCGTCCTTGGCGAGCTCGTTGCAGATCTGATCGGTCCGGGTGTCCTGCCAGACGATCGCGTTGTGGACGGGCTTGCCGGTGGCCTTCTCCCACACCACGGTGGTCTCGCGCTGGTTCGTGATGCCGACGGCGGCGAGATCGCTCGCCTTCAGCTTCGTGTTCGCCAGCCCGCCCTTGATGACCTCCTGGCTGCGCGTCCAGATCTCGTCCGCGTCGTGCTCCACCCAGCCCGGCTTCGGGTAGATCTGCTCGTGCTCCTTCTGGTCGATCCCGACCACCTTGCCCGAGTGGTCGAAGATCATGAACCTGGTGCTGGTGGTGCCCTGGTCCAGGGCGCCTACGTAATCAGCCATCTGTCCTCCTTTTCCGGTCGGGTCGTCTTCATCCGCCGCCGCTCCAGGAATCCGCCGCCGCCTTCAGGAGCAGGTAGGAAGACGTGGCGCCCGGGTCCTGGTGGCCGGCGCTGCGTTCGCCCAGGTAGCTCGCCCGACCCTTCCGAGCCACCCATGGGATGGTTGCCTTCATGCCCTCCTCGGCCGCCTCGGCCGAGCGCCGGAGGGCCTCGGGGAACGCCTCGCCCTCGTCGACGGCCTTGCGGAAGGCGTCGCGCGCGGGGATGAGCGCGTCGACCATCGTCTTGTCGCCCGGCTCCGCCTTGCCGCGCATCTGCACGCCCTCCACGCCCTTCTCCAGCGCGAGCGCCCAGTCGGCCGGCTCCAGGTCGGCCTTGCCGGCCGTGGCCGTGCCGAACTGGAGGAACAGCGTCCCGTACAGCGGACCGCCGGCGCCCCCGACGGTCGAGACCAGCGTCATCCCGACCGTCTTCAGCAGCCCGCCGATGTCGCCGTTCGGCACGCCCTCGACCTTGCCGAGCACGGCCTGCATGCCGCGGTTCATGTTGATCCCGTGGTCTGCGTCCCCGATCGCCGAGTCGAGCTGGGTGAGGTACTCCTTGTTCTCCGCGATGACGTCGGCGAACGACCGCACCCAGCGGACCGCGTCCTCGAAGGACACGCTCACCTGCCACCCCCTATCGAGGGACCCCGCCCCCGCGGCGGAGCCGCGGGGGCGGGACCGCGCTCGGTGTCGATCAGACCCCCCAACGCATGCCGGCGGTCTTCACCGGCGCGTCCCAGAGATTGGTGAGGTCGTCGTCCAGCTTCAGGAGCGTGATCGAGAACCCCTGCATCTCCAGCGAGGTGATGTAGTTGCCGATCAGGTTGCGCGAGATCTCGACCCCGCGCCCCTTCAGGAACTTGTTCAGCTCGTTGAAGACGACGTAGAGCTCGATCAGGGGCGTGCCACCCATCCCGTTCACGAAGGCGAGCACCTTGTCGCCCGACGAGTACGGGAGATCGTCGGCCACGGCGGTGCCCATCATCTCGACGATCTCGGCGACGGGCTTCATCTTCATCCGCTCACGGCCCGGTTCGCCGTGGATGCCGATGCCGATCTCCATCTCGTCGTCGCCGAGATCGAACGTGGGCTTCCCCGCCGCGGGGACGATGCAGGAGGTGAGCGCCATGCCCATCGAACGGCCCTGCTCGTTCACCTTCTTGGCAACTGCGGCCACGTCCGCCAGGGGTCTGCGCTCCTCGGCCGCCGCACCGGCGATCTTCTCCATCAGCACCGTGGTGCCGACGCCTCGCCGGCCGGCCGTGTAGAGGCTGTCCTGCACGGCGACGTCGTCGTCCACGAGCACGGACTCGACCTCGATCCCCTCGGACCTGGCGAGCTCCGCCGCCATGTCGAAGTTCATGACGTCGCCCGTGTAGTTCTTCACGATGTGGACGACCCCGGCACCGCCGTTTACGGCCTTCGTTGCCTCGTGCATCTGATCGGGCGTCGGTGAGGTGAAGACCTCGCCCGGGCACGCGGCATCGAGCATCCCCATGCCGACGAAGCCGCCGTGCATGGGCTCGTGCCCCGACCCACCGCCCGAGATCAATCCGACCTTCCCCTGGACGGGGGCGTCGGCACGGACGACGACGTGCGGGTCGTACTGCACCCTCACGAGGTCCGGGTGGGCTGCCTCGATCCCCTGCAGCTCCTCGCGGACGACGTCCTCCGCCTTGTTGATGAGCTTCTTCATCTGTGTGCTCTCACCTCCGAACTCGACGGGGCCCCTCGGTTCGGAAAGCCCGAGCCTCTTACCACGTCACCGCCGTCAGCAGCCAATCCGCTGCGAGCGCGCCAAGCACGCCGCCGATGATCGGGCCGACGACCGGCACCCAGCTGTAGCCCCAGTCCGAGTCACCCTTGCCGGCGATCGGCAGGATGAAGTGCATGATGCGCGGACCGAGGTCTCGAGCCGGGTTGATCGCGTACCCCGTGGGGCCGCCGAGCGACATGCCGATGACGAGGACGAGGATGCCGACCGCGAACGGGCCACCGACATTTCCGCCGAGGCCCTGGGGCGCGAGCGCGATCACACCGAACACCAGCACGAACGTCCCGATGATCTCGGTGATCAGGTTCATGCCGTAGTTGCGGATCGCCGGGCCCGTCGAGAAGACGGCCAGCTTGAGCCCCGGGTCCTCGGTCTCCGGCCAGTGCGGCAGGTAGGCGAGCCAGACCAACAGCGCGCCGATGAACGCCCCGACGAACTCGCCGGCGATCAGCTCGAGCACCTCGCTGAACTCGTCGATGCCCCCGAACTCGACCGCGAAGAAGCCCAGCGTGACCGCGGGGTTCAGGTGGGCGACGCCGTCGGTCACGGCGATGCTCGCGATCACGCCCATGAACACGGCCATGCCCCACGCCCAGGTGATGACGACCCAGCCGGAGTTCTGCGCCTTCGACTTGTTGAGCAGGACACCGGCGACCACGCCGTCACCGAGCAGGATCAGCACGGCTGTGCCAACCACTTCGCCCATGAACATGGCGACCAACCACCCCCTCGTCGGTGCCCGGGCGGGCACCCGGGGTAAATGAACCTTGTTCGAATACCCATGTCAAATCCAACCGGCCCTCGAAACTCGGGCAAGATGACCGATTGTCGTTCGACTGCGCTGAACAGGGACGACGGCTTGCGCCGCAATTGTTGACAGGGAACCGGCGCCGGGGCAGGGTTGCGTCCGTGAGCGGTTCGGCGCCGCGCCGTGGCGGGACGGGGACCGACGAGGGAGCGCTCCTCCTGGACGCCTCGTTCGTCCGCTCCTGGATCCGGGCCGCGGCCGTCGACCTGGCCGCTCATCGAGACTACCTGACCCAGCTCGACGCCGCGATCGGCGACGCGGACCATGGCGTGAACATGGACCGCGGCTTCTCCTCGGCGCTCCTCGCCCTGGAGGGCGACGATGCCTCGCCGCCGGGGCGCCTGCTCGAGGCGGTCGGCAACGCGATCGTGTTCAAGGTGGGTGGCGCCTCCGGGCCGCTCTACGGGACGGCGTTCCGCGGCGCCGCCTCCGCGCTGGGGGAGGCCGAGAGCTTCGGCGGGGAGGACCTGCTCCTCGCGCTCCGCTCGGCGCTCGATGGCATCCAGCGTCTGGGCGCGGCCGTCGAGGGCGACAAGACGATCGTGGACGCATGGATCCCCGCCGTGGCCGCGTTCGAGCGCGAGCTCCGCAGCGGCGGCTCGGTGGCCGACGCGTCCGCAAGGGCCGCGGTCGCCGCCGAGGAGGGCGCCCGCGAGACCGTGCCGATGCAGGCCCGGAAGGGCCGCGCCTCGTACCTGGGGCCGCGCAGCGTCGGGCACCAGGATCCGGGGGCGACCTCGTCCGCGATGCTGTTCTCGGCGCTCGGGCGGACCACGCGCGAGCTGGCCGTCTGACCTCCGGTCGGTCGCGGGGC
This sequence comes from Actinomycetota bacterium, assembly GCA_035762085.1. Classification (GTDB taxonomy): domain Bacteria; phylum Actinomycetota; class UBA4738; order UBA4738; family HRBIN12; genus HRBIN12. The sequence continues at coordinate 55,346 of DASTPT010000072.1, forward strand.
ACGTCGCGGCCGCGGAGGGTCTAGTCTGGCTCCGATGGTCGGGGCGGCCAGGTGACGGGGTGACGGCGGAGCGCGGAACGATCCAGTCGGTGGAGCGCGCCGCGCGCATCCTCCGCGAGCTCGGGTCCGGAGCCGCCCGCCTCGGCGTCACCGAGCTCTCCGAGCATCTGCATATCGCGAAGGGGACGGTCCACGGGCTCCTGCGCACGCTCGAACGGCAGGAGTTCGTGGAGCAGGACCCCGAGACCGGCAAGTATCGGCTCGGCCCCGCGATGCTGCAGCTCGGGAACGCCTACCTGGACGCGCATGAGCTCCGCTCGCGGTCGCTGCTGTGGGCCGACTCGCTCGCGGGACGCGTCACCGAGGCGGTGCGAGTGGGCGTGCTGAACGGCCCCAGCGTCCTGATCGTCCACCACGTCTTCCGGCCCGACGACTCGGTGCAGATCCTGGAGGTCGGGGCCTCGATCCCGTGGAACGCCAGCGCCCTCGGCAAGGCCATCGTCGCGTACGTCGAGCCCGAACGACGGGCGGCGCTCCTGTCGGGCGAGCTCCGCCGGCTCACGGGCAGGACGATCGTGGACGGGGCGGAGCTCGGCGCGTCCCTCGAGCAGGTCGTCGAGACCGGCCTCGCGACCGAGGATCAGGAGGGCATCGTCGGCGAGGCCGAGATCGCCGCCCCGATCTTCGACCACCGCGGCGCGCCGATCGGGGCGATCGGGATCGCCGGCCCGGTCGAGCGGTTGCTCCCCGACGGCCCGGACGAGCAGCTCGCGGCGGCGGTCAAGCAGGCGGCCCGCGGTCTCTCGCGCGAGATGGGCGCGGGGCGCGGGGCGCCGCGCGCGGCCGGACGCGGCGGGTAGCCTCGAGCGTGGCCGAGCCGACCTCGGCGACGCGGACCGGCGGCGCGACCCGGCTGCCTCCCGCACGCCTGCTCGGGTTGCTCGTCCTAGGCGTCGTCTCGGTCGCGTTCTCGTCGATCCTCATCCGGGCCGCCGAGGCCCCGGCGATGTCCATCGCCTTCTACCGGAACGCCATCGCCGCAGCCATCCTGCTGCCGATCGCGCTCGTGCGGCACCGCGACGAGTTCCGGTCGCTCGATCGGCGCGGATGGGGGACGGCGCTGCTCGCGGGGGCGCTCCTGGCGGCTCACTTCGCGTTGTGGATCCCCTCGCTCTCGTACACGACCGTGGCCGCGAGCACCGTGCTCGTGACGACGACGCCGGTCTGGGTAGCACTCGTGGGCCGGGCGATGGGGGAGCGCGTCAGCCGGAGCACCGGCGTCGGGATCGGGCTCGCGCTCGCGGGCGCTGTGCTGATCTCGGGTGGCGACTACGGCGTGTCGGCCCGAGCTGCGTTCGGCGATCTGCTGGCGCTCGCGGGGGCCGTGGCGGCCGCAGGCTACCTGCTCGCTGGGCGATCGCTGCGCCAACGGATCTCGCTCACGACGTACACGGGGATCGCGTACACGACGACGGCGGCGATCCTGGCGCTCGTCGTGGCCGCGAGCGAGGCCTCGTTCACCGGGTTCGAGCCGCGCGTCTGGGCCTTGTTCGTCCTCATGGCGCTGGTCCCCCAGATCGGCGGGCACACGGTGTTCAACTACCTGCTCGGGCACGTCCCGGCCGGCACGGTCGCGATCGCCGTGACGGGGGAGCCCGTGGTCGCCTCGGCGCTCGCGCTCGCGTTCTTCGGCGAGGTGCCGGCGTGGAGCGCGGTCGCCGGCGGCGCCGCGATCCTCGCCGGGATCTGGGTCGTGATCCGGACCGAGGCACGCGCGCGGAGCGGCCCGACGGGCTGACGCGCGGGGATGCTTGCTCGACCCCACCCGCGGTCGTAGCGTCGCGGGGGCATGACCCCCCAGACCCGTACGTCGGTCCTCATCGCCGTCGCCGCGGCGGCCGTGTTCACCGTGGGCGCGCTCACCGGGTACGCGATCGGCCGCTCCGGCGACGTCGAGGTCGTGGGGCCGGCCACGCCGGCCCCGAGTCCCTCCGCGGTCGTCTCGACGCTGCCGCCCGCGGTCCAGACCCCCGCGCCCGGCGAGGTCCCGGCGATCGGCACCGAGGGCCGGGTGCTCGCCGAGGGGACCCGGGCCGTCGTCGCGGTGGCGCCGAACGCGCAGTGCGTCGCGCTGATCACCGCGGGCGTGCTCGGCGAGTGCGGCGATGTGCCCGTCGCCGGCAACCGGGTCGTCTGGGTCGTCGAGTCCTCGCCCACGACCGCGGCGACGCGGGCGTTCACGGTCCGAGTGTTCACGTTCGTCCCCGACGAGAGCGGCTGGGTGGAATGGCTCCGCGCCGAGGATGCCGCCGGCGAGCGCTGGACGGACGTGAGCGTCGTCGGGCGCGACCTCACGAGCGACGGCGTCCCGGAGCTCGTCGTCGCCTTCCACGGGCAGGGCGAGACCCAGCCGTTGTCGGTGGACGTGGTCTCGTACTCGGAGGTCGGGGTCCCGCAGGTCGTCGCGCACGTGCCCGACGCCGATCACGGGTCGCTCGTGTTCGCGACCGGGGGTTTCGACATGTACGCGGGGCGCTACCCGTCGAACGAGCCGGCGTGCTGCCCGCCGGTGTTCGCGCGGCAGACGATCGCGTTCGTCGAGGGGTTCTTCCGGATCACCGCCACCGAGGACGTCGTGCCGAACGCCGTGCCGCCGTCGCAGGTGTAGGGGTCACGCGGGCAGCTCGAACCGCTCGGCCGCGTGCGCCGCCAGCACGCGCCCGATCGCGAGGCTGGCCGTCGCCGCGGGCGACGGTGCGTTGCGCACGTGCAGGATGCGCTCGGAGGCCTGGACCGAGAAGTCGTCGGCCAGCTCGCCGCCCTCGAGCACCGTCTGCGCCCGGATGCCGCTCGGTCCCCACGCCACGTCGGACTCGCCCAGCTCGGGCACGAGGCGCCGGCACGCCGCGACGAAGGCGGCCTTCGAGACGTCTCGCCGCATCTCGGCCAGGCCGGCGCGCCAGTAGCGGCGCGCCAGACGGAGGAACCCCGGGTACACGAGGGTCGCGGCGGCGTCTCGAGGATCGAGGGCGAGGCGCGAGTATCGCTCGCGCGCGAGCGCCAGCACGGCGTTCGGCCCGGCCCACACCTCGCCGTCGATCCGCCTGGTGAAGTGCACGCCCAGGAACGGGAAGGCGGGGTCGGGGACCGGGTACAGGAGTCCGCGGACGAGCTCGCGCGCGTGGGGGAGCAACGCGAGGTAGTCGCCGCGGAACGGCACGATGCGCATGAGCTCGGGCGCGCCGCTCATCCGCGCCACGCGGTCGGACTGCAGCCCGGCGCACGAGATCACGTTGTGGGTGAGGATCGGACCGCGCGAGGTCTCGACGACGATCTCGTGCTCCATCCGCTCGATGTCGGTGACGCGATGCCCGAGCAGGACCCGTCCGCCGCGCGACCGGATCTCGTCCGCGTAGGCCAGGGCGACACGCCGGAAGTCCACGATGCCGGTCTCGGCGAGGTGGAGCGCGCGGACGCCCGCCGCGTACGGCTCGATCTCGCGGATGCGCTCGGGGCCGATCTCCTCCAGGCCGCGCAGGCCGTTCGCCTCGCCCCGAGCCTTCAGGTCGGCCAGGCGCGACAGCTCGCCCCCGTCGACCGCCACGACGAGCTTGCCGCAGCGCTCGAACGGGATGTCGTGCTCCTCGCAGAAGCGCTCGAGGGCGTCCTTGCCCTCCCGGCAGAGGCGCGCCTTCAGCGAGCCCGGGGCGTAGTACAGCCCGGCGTGGATGACCCCGGAGTTGCGTCCGCTCTGGTGGAGCGCGAGGTCGTGCTCCTTCTCGATCACCGCGAGGCGGAGACCGGGCCGACTTGCGAGGAGCCGGTAGGCGGTCGCGAGGCCGACGATCCCCCCGCCCACGATCACCACGTCGTATCGCTCGCTCACACCGAGAGCGTAGACGCCGACGATGCGCTCGCGAGCGACGAGACGAGCCCACGATGCTCGAAGGCCTCTCGCCGTACGGGGAACATCCGATCGTCCCCGCCGTTCGGCCTCTCGACATGGGACAGCGTCGCCCGCGTCTGGGAGCATCGCGGCATGCCCGGCATCGACCTGCACACCCACTCGAACCGCTCCGACGGGACGTTCACGCCCGCCGAGGTCGTCGGTCGCGCCGCCGAGCTCGGCCTCGAGGTCGTCGCGCTGACCGATCACGACACGACGGCGGGGCTCGACGAGGCGATCGCGACGGCCGTCGAGCTCGGCGTGGAGGTCGTCCCCGGTGTCGAGCTCTCGGCCGAGTACGACCGGACCTCGGTCCACGTCCTGTGCTACTGGCCGGATGTGACCGACCCCGATCTCCAGGCGGAGCTTCAGCGCCTGCGCGACGACCGGTTCCGGCGGGGCGAGCGCATGGTCGAGAAACTCCGAGCGCTCGGGTTCGAGATCTCGTTCGAGCGCGTGGCCCAGATCGCGGGCGGTGGGAACATCGTGCGTCCGCACGTCGCCCAGGCGATGGTCGAGGCCGGCATCGTCGATACCGAGCGCGAAGCGTTCGACCTCTACATCGCGGACGGAGGGCCGGCGCACGTCCCGAAGCACGCTCTCGACCCGGTCGACGCCGTCGGGCTGATCCTCCAGGCGGGCGGGATCTGCGTGCTCGCGCACCCGGGCATGTGGGGCCACCAGAGCTCCGTGCCCGAGGAGCTGATCGAACGCATGGCCGCCGCGGGGATGCAGGGCCTCGAGGTGGACCACACCGACCACGACGAGGACACCCGGGCGCACTACGGGCGGCTCGCGCGACGCCTGGGCGTGATCCCCACGGGTGGCTCGGACTGCCACGGGGACCGGTACGACCCGATCCGGCTCGGCACGTCCGTGTGCGCCCCGGACCCCTTCACCGAGCTCCGGTCACTCGCGAAGCGGTAGGACGTCACGCGGAAGGGGCGGCCGAAGGCCGCCCCTTCCGAACGACCGGCGGTGGTCGCCCTAGGCGCCGCCGGGCTGCACGATCCCGTTCACCGTCAGGCTGTACGAGGCCGTCTGGGTCGTGAGCTCGGTCGGCTCGTGGAACGTCACGATCGCGGCGGCGATCTTCCCGTGTTTGCCGAGCGCCCCCTCGATCTCGGATGCGGACATCGAGCCGTCGTTCTCCCCGTCCAGCGCGAGCTTGGCGAGGTGGATCCTCTCTGACGCGGCGTTGTAGCCGATGAGCCGGACCGTGAAGTCGGCGTCGATCGGGTTGATCTCGGTCATCGAGGACCACCCCGCGAGCGTCGAGCCGTCGGTCAGCACCGTGCTGTCGACGTGCACGTTGTCCACCCAGAACCCGGGCTCGGTCACGCCGCCGTCGGTCACGTAGCGGAACGACAGCAGCACGGTCTCACCGGACCATGGCGACAGGTCGCAGGTCTCCGAGACCCAGCCGCCAGACGATCCGTCGAACCCGTCGCCGAGCGGCGCTGGGACCGAATCGGTGCACGTGACGCTGACGTAGGTCTCGCCGCCGTCGGTCGAGACCTGGACGTAGGCGTAGTCGTATCCCTCCTCGGTGTCCCACTGCGTGTCGAACGTGAGGACGCCGTCCCCGACGACGACCTCCTGGATGATCGCGCGATCCAGGTTGTCACCCGCGCCCGAGTACAGGCTGGGCGGCGGGCTCCCCTCGGTGTTGTCGACGGTCCACTCCACCGGCATCGAGGGCAGCTCCGTCGCCCCGTCGAACGCGATGTCGGTCAGGGCGGACACCGGCAGGAACGCGTCGAGGTCGTCGCGGAACCGGACGTAGTCCGAACCGTTCGGCGGGGCGCCGGGGTTCTCGTACGCTTGGTCCGTCGACCAGTTGACGTTGCCGTGGATCAGGCCGAGCCGGAACTTCTTCTGTCCGGTCCCGACCAGCGTCGCCCCCCGATCGAGCCACTTGTCGATCGCGACCATCGTGGCCCACCGGTCGAGCACCGTCATCGCATCCACGCCGCCCTCGAGCTTGTTCAGCAGGAACTGCAGGCCACGCAGCCCCGGCCGCGCGTTGCGGTGCAGCTTCGAGATGAACGGCTCGCCGAACTGCTGTGCGAGGTACCCGGTGAAGATCCCCACGGCCCCGTAGTCGCAGAGAATCTCTGATTGGTCGTCGATCTGATCACCCCAGACCGTGAGCGAGTTCTCGGGTCCGCCGGGGAACGGGAACACGTTCGCGGGCGTGGCCTTCACGATATGGCCGAGGAAGCATTGCACGCTCCCCTCGAACCCGATGTCGTTCACGCTGAGCTTCCAGTCGCCGTAGCCCGTCGCGGGCTCGGCGTACATCGACAGGCCCTCGTTCACCCACGCGACCTCGTCCCAGTCCTCGTACGCCTCGAGCAGATGCTGGTACTCGTGCGCGAACGTCCCTTCGTACACGTTCGGGCGTGCTGGTGCATGGGTGCACGGGTCGCTGCTCGGGTCGTTGGGCGGGTCATCGCCCGTTCGATGCAGCCAGTCCCACCCGTCGATGTTCATGACGAGCCGGTTCAGGTAGAAGTCGTAAAGGCCCCAGTAGAAGCCGGCGACGTACGAGAACGTGTTCGCGTTGTCCGTGTCGTAGAAGTTGTCGTCGCGGAAGTTGTCGACGAGCACGACGATCCGGTCACCCTTGCCCGCGTAGTAGTCCGGCGGCAACGTCAGCTCTTCCGCGAGCGGCGCGTCCATGCCGTCCCTCGGCGGCGGAACGCTGTAGAGGTTGGACTCGCGCGGGTAGATGTTGTTATCGAGCTCGGAGAGGAGATACTCGACCTGCTCGTCGGTCACCTCCGTCCGCACGCCGTCGTCGTTCCGGCAGTCGCCGGCCGGGAACTCGAGGGCCGTGGACGTGTCGTCCGAGTCGCTCGCCACCCAGATCTCGGCGTGCTTGCCGACCGCGCGGAGCGTGTACTCCTTCACGTACACGACGTCGTTGAAGAAGTCGTACGCGAGCCAGAACTTCGTCTCGCCGACGGCGGCCGCGGCGACGGTCTTCCCGCTCAGCCGCTTCACCTCCTGTGCGAGGCCGGGCGCGTCCTTCACCAGCTTCGCGTCCTTCGGCATCTGAGCCTCGCGCGTGTCGTCGATCGGGAGCCGGTCCCTCCCCGGCGCGGCGCTGCCGACGGTCGGAACGAGGATCATCGCCGTCAGGAGCAGCGCCGTCATCGCGATCGCGATGCGTCGCATCCCGTGTCACCCCCCTCTCGTCGCGGGCATTCCGCTGCCGAGTCTAGGCCGGTCGTGGGTGCAGCGGAAGGGAGTGGGCGGGTCTGAGTAGCATGCGTTGCCTGGGTCCCTTGCACCTGGACGGAGCGGTGAGCCTGGAGGTCGTGTTCCTCGATATCGGCGGCGTGATCTACGACGACCGGACGTACCGCAGGGCGGTGCTGCGCGGCCTGCGCGACCTCGGCGCGACGGTGACGCAGGACGAGTACGACGTGGCGTACGAGGAGCTGCGCCGTGCGCAGGACGGCTCGTTCCGAGATGCGCTCGCGGAGCGCTTCCTCGACGGCCGCGTCGGACGCGAGGTCGTCACCCGCGCCGTCGCGCCCCACTGGTCGAACCCGCCCGACGCGCTGCACGAGGACGTCCACCCCTGCCTGGAGGGCCTCGTCGCCGCGGGATTCCGCCTCGGCGTCATCGCGAACCAACCGAGCGAGGTGCGCCGGGCCATGGTCCGCGATCACCTCACCGGCTACTTCGAGTTCCTCGGCGTGTCGGACGATCTCGGCCTGGAGAAGCCCGACCCGCGCATCTTCGCCCATGCCGTGGAGGCCGTCGGCGTGGAGCCGTCGGCGTGCGCGATGGTGGGGGATCGGCTCGACCACGACGTCCGCCCGGCGAAGGCCGCGGGGATGCGCGCGGTCTGGGTCCTCCGCGGAGAGGCGCCCGAACGTCCCACGCCCGAGCAGCTGGCCGAGCCCGACGCGTGGGTCCGGACGCTCGCCGAGCTCCCGGCCGCGCTCGAGGCGATCGCGTGACCGGGCGCCGTGTCCTCGTGGTCGGCGCCGGGTTCGCCGGCCTGTACGCGGCGATGGAGATCCGACGCTCGGCGCCATCCGCCACGCGCATCACGGTGGTGAATCTCGAGAACTTCATGCAGTACCAGCCGTTCCTGCCCGAGGTGGCCTCGGGGACGATCGACCCGAGGGCGGTGGTGGTCCCGCTGCGGCGGGTGCTGCGGGGGTGTGAGGTGATCGTGGGCGAGGTCGAGCGCGTCGACCACGGGGCCCGGACCGCCCGGGTCCGCCTCGCCGAGGGGCGGACCGTCGACGTCCACTACGACGAGGTCGTGCTCGCGGCCGGGTCGCGCTCGCGCGTCCTCCCCGTCCCCGGCCTGGCCGAGCACGGGGTCGGGTTCAAGACGGTCCAGGAGGCGATCTACCTGCGGAACCGGGTCCTCTCGCGCCTGGACGTCGCGGCGGAGACCCGGGATCTTGAGCGCCGGCGCTCGGCGCTCACGTTCGTGTTCGTCGGCGCCGGGTACGCGGGCGTGGAGGCCCTCGGGGAGCTCGAGGACCTGGCTCGGGATGCGATCGCGAGCTACCCGGCGCTCCGGGCCGCCGAGATGCGGTGGGTCCTCGTCGAGGCGGCCGGCAAGATCCTGCCCGAGCTCGGCGAGGACCTGGCACGGTACGCGCAGGACCGGCTCGAGGAGCGGGGGATCGAGGTCCTCCTGGAGACGCGGCTGGAGTCCGCGGAGGGCGGCACGATCCGGCTCTCGGACGGTCAGGTGTTCGCGGCCGACACGCTGGTCTGGACCGCCGGCGTGAAGCCGATGGCCCTGGCCGCCGCGTCCGGGTTCCCCGTGGACGATGCCGGGCGTGTGCTCGTGGACGAGCGCCTGCGCGTGGTGGGCGTGCAGCACGCGTGGGCGGCGGGCGACGGCGCCGCGGTCCCCGATCGCACGACCGGCGGCCTGTGCCCGCCCACCGCCCAGCACGCGATGCGTCAGGGCCGGCGCCTGGGCCGGAACCTCGTCTCGATGCTCCGCGGCGGGTCGACCGAGCCGTTCGTGTACCGGAGCATCGGGGGGGTCTGCTCGCTCGGCCGGTACAAGGGGGTGGCGCTCGTCTGGGGCATCCGGTTCAGGGGGTTCCCCGGCTGGTTCCTGCACCGCTCGTACCACCTCCTGGCCATGCCGACCATCGCGCGGCGCGTGAAGATCGCGATGGACTGGACGGTCGCGCTGTTGTTCCCGCGCGACATCGCGCAGCTCGGCTCGCTCCAGCATCCGCGAGAGCCGTTCGAGCGCGCGGCCGAGGGGTGAGCGGGCCTACGCCTTGCGCCGCTGCCGGCTGAGCTCGGTCGCGGCCTTCAGGGCCTTGTGGCTCCGGGCGATGTCGGGCATCTCGTGGCCGCCCGCGAGCTCCTCCGCGGCCCACCGCGTGAGGTCGCGGATCGAGATGATGCCCACCACCTTGCCGCGTGTGTCGGTCACCGGCAGGTGGCGGATGTTGCGGTTGACCATGTGCTCGGCGGCCTCGGCGATGTCGGTCTTCGGCGAGACCGTCTCGAGGTCCCGGCGGGTCATGCCGTGAGCGACCCGGACGTCGTGCGGGTCGCCGCCCGCGGCGACCAGATTCACGATGTCGCGCTCGGTCACGATCCCCTGCAGCTTCGAGCCGTCCAGGACCACGACCGAGGAGATCCCGTGCAGGCGCATGACCTTCGCGACGTCGGCGAACGTGTCGTCGGGGCTGGCCGTCTTCACGTCGGTGTGCATGATGTCGCCGACCTGCATGATGCGTGACCTCCACCTCGGTGACCGGGCCGGAAGCCTAACGCAGCCGGATCGGAAGTCACCAGCCGCTCAGTGATCGGAGCGGCCGCTGAAGTGGAAGCCCTCGATCCGAAGCGCGGGGACCCTGCTGGCGGAGTAGAAGAACTCGCTCGCGAGCTCGGTCTCCCGCCCGATCGCCGTGGTGTTCGCGAGCGCCTCGAGGATCGACTGCGTGAACCGGAGGTTGCGGACGGGGTGCGCGACCTCGCCGTCGCGGATCAGGAACGTGCCGTCGCGAGTCATGCCGGTGATCGTGGACTCGACCGGATGCACGACGTTCGAGTAGTGGAACCTCGTGACGAGCAGGCCGCGGCCGGTCGCCGAGATCATCTCGGGCACGCTCGAGTCGCCCGGCTCCATGAACAGGTTGAGCGGGAACGGGCCCTCGGGGTTCGGCGGTGGGAGCGCGTGCCCGGTGGTGGTCGTGCCGACCTGCTTGGCGGTGCGCATGTCGTAGACCGCGTCGCGGAAGACACCGCGCTCGATGAGGTCCACCCGTCTGCGGGGGACACCCTCGAAGTCGAACGGGATGCCCAGGGTCCCGGGCGCCGTGGCGTCGTCGTAGATCGTGATCCCCGGCGCGGCGACCCGCTCGCCCGACCTGCCCGACAGGCACGAGCGTCCCTCCGCGACCAGCCGCCCGCCGAAGCCGATCCAGGCGAGGAACCCGACGAGCGTCGAGACCGCCGCCGGCTCGAGCACGACCGTGTACCTGCCGGGGTCGAGCGCCCTCGGGGATCTCGAGGCGGTGGCCTTGTCGGCGGCCCGACGGCCGATCGCGGCCGGATCCACCTCGGCGGCGCTCGCGGCGAAGCTCTCGGCGAACCCGCTGCCTCCGTCGCCGCCGGTCACCACCGTGGTGATCGAGGCCTGGGAAGCCGGCGCCCAGCAGAACTGGCCCTCGGTGTTCGCCACGGCCACCTCGGAGGCCCGCGTCTCGTAGGCCCCGGCAGCCGAGAAGCCGGGGGGCGGCTGAGCCACGAGCTCGGCGACGCTCGCGGCACGCTCCTCGGGCGTCGTCCCGGCGGTCGTCTCGTCGAAGCCGTCGCGCTCCGGCACCGGCCGGGGCGGCGCCAGGCCCGGGAACAGCGGATCGGGCGAGACGACCGAGGCGATCTCGCGCGCGCGCTCGGCGACCGCGCGCGCACCCTCGGGCGTGAACTCGTTCGTGGCCGCCACGCCGATCCTGCCGCCGCGGACGACACGGACCCGGATCCCCGTGTCCTCGCTCCAGGTGCTCTGATGGATCGCCGAGGAGGCGAACCGGGTCAGCCCGCCCCACTCGTGGACGAACAGGACCTCGACGCCGTCCGCCCCCGGCAGCTCGAGCGCCGCATCGGCGACGCGACGCACCTCGTCCGGGCCGATGAGGCCGGGCATCAGCCGTGCACCCCGATCTGCACGTTCCGGAACCGCGCCGGCGGGACGCCGTGACCGACCCGGGCGACCTGACCGGGCTGGCCCTTGCCGCAGTTCGGGGTGCCCCACAGCGTCCAGTCCTCGCGCCCCCCGACGGCGTCGCACGAGCCCCAGAACTCGGTCGTGATGCCCGTGTAGTTCGGGTTCCGGTACATCTCCGTCAGGCGGCCGTCCTCGATCCGCCAGGCGACCTCGCAGCCGAACTGGAAGTTCACGCGCTTGTCGTCGATCGACCACGACGTGTTCGTCGACATGAACACGCCGTCCTTCGTGTCCCCGATGATCTCGGCCAGCGAGCCCTCGCGCGGCTCGAGGTTGATGTTCGTCATCCGGATCAGCGGCAGGTGCTGCCAGCCGTCCGCCCGCATCGCGCCCGACGAGGGCAGCCCGAGGACGCTCGCCGTCTCGCGCGAGGACAGGAAGTCCTGGAAGACGCCGTCGACGATCAGCGGCACCCTTTGGGCCGGCACGCCCTCGTCGTCCCACGCGAACGTGCCGAGCCCACCCGGAACGGTGGCGTCGGCGGTGATCGAGACGAGCGGGCTGCCGTACCGGAGCGTCCCGCGATCGTCGGGGCGGACGAACGAGGACCCCGCGTAGGCCTCCTCCATGCCGAGCACGCGGTCCAGCTCCAGCGGGTGGCCGACGGACTCGTGCACCTGGAGCTCGACCTGTCCCGAGTCGAGCACGAGGGTGGTCACCTCGCTCGGGCAGGGCTTGGCGGACAGGAGCTCGACGGCCTCCGTGGCGGTCCGCTCCGCCTCCTCGATCAGGCCGAGCCGCGCCACGTGCTCCCATCCGGCCGCGGCGATGTGCCCCCGGAAGGAGTTCGGGTGCGAGCGGCGCTGGAGCTCGCCGTCGCCGATCGCGCTGGCCTCGATCCCCCCGCCCGAGTGCACGATCGTCTGGTCGACCGCCGTGCCCTCGCTGGTCACGAGCCACGTCTGCCGCCGGTACAGGTCGGTGGCCGCCTCCGCGAACGCGAGGCCGCGCACCGCCTGCATCCGTCGGGTGGCCTCCACGAGCAGCCCGACCTTCTCCTCGAGCGCGACCTCGAAGGGGTCCTGCTGCATCGGCGAGCGCCACGAACCGACGACCGGCTCCGCCTCCCCCATCCGGACCGGCTCCATCGGCAGCCGGGCCGCCGCCTTCGCGACGTGGACCGCGAGCTCGGCCGTGCGCGCGATCCGCCCCTCGTCCATCCTTGCGGTCGCCGCGAACCCCCAGTACCCGCCGGCGAGCACGCGGATGCCGATGCCCTCGGTGGTTGCGCGGTCCAGGCCCTCCATCTCCTGGTTGCGCACGGTGATCGACTCGGAGTCCTCGAGCACGACCCGTGCATCGGCGTAGTCGGCGCCGGCCCTCATCGCGGCGTCGACCGCCTGCTTCGCACGCTCCTGCAACGAACCGCGCCCCTTGGTGCAGCGAGTGTCGCTCCAGCCCGCCGGCCGGAACCGGGCGAAAGGGTACCCGAGGTGGGGGACGCCGCCATCCGGCCGCTCGGGTGTCACCCGGACGGGGGACAGGTCCGAGATCGCGGGATCGTTCGGCCCCCACGGAGGGGGAAGAACGACAGATGGAACCGGCGGCCACGAGGGGCTACGATACTTTGTGAAAGGATTCACAAAGTCACCGCAGGACACCGCGGAGGCGGCGCCCGGAGGGGTGGGTGGCCGTCAGGCCGCTCGCCAGAGTGGAGGTGGTATCCATGCCCGCGGCGGTGTTCACGAGGAAGCGGTTCGAGACCGACGAGTCGTTCACGACCGCCCAGGAGCTGGGGCTCGACTTCACGCGTGAGCCCTTCGGCCTGGAGGAGTTCCGGTTGGGCATGGACCTGGAGCTGGTCCACGGCAGCTGCGACCTGGTCACCGACGTCACGCACAACGACCCGGTGCTGACCGGCAAGCTGGTCCTCGCCCACCTGCGCAAGCGGTCCGACTACTACACCCGGCTCGTGGAGTGCTGCGAGACCTGCCCGATCCCGGTCCACGGCGGCGTCGTCGGCGACTGGGCGTTCGCGATGGCCTTGAGCGACACGGAGGTCGAGCGCTCCGTGCCGCTGACCGAGGCCGAGGAGGGCTGCCACGACCAGTTCGAGTTCTCGGTGGAGGAGGCCGAGATCACCGGGGCGACGATCGGGATCGACTTCTCGCAGGAGGACTTCGACGCGGACGCCCTGCGCCGCGCGATGAACGTGGAGCTCGAGCACGGGTGCTGCCACCCGGAGACGAACATCACGCACTGCGACCCGATCCTGACCGCCAAGCTGGCGATCGCGCACCTGCGCGAGCGCGGGGACTTCTATCGACACCTGGACGACGTCGAGGGGCACCTGCCGAGATAGCCCCCTCGATCGGGGCGGCCGGGCGGACTCCCTCCCGAGTGTCCGCCCCGGCCGCGGGTCGCGCCGCCGTTCA
>DASTPT010000073.1:0-10620 GCA_035762085.1 Actinomycetota bacterium
CGGCGCCGGGAGAAGCCGGCAGCCTACAGGGTGCTCGCGGGTTTGGCCTTTCGCCCGCCCCGGCTAGATCCTCGCTTCGCTCGGCCGGGGCTAAGCGCGCGGCTCCGCGTCGAGGCGGATGCACTCGAGGCCGCCGACGTGCCGCTCGAGGTCGGCGGCGTCCACCTGCAACTGCTCGGTGAAGGTGCGGAGGACCTCGAGGAGCGAGTAGGCGCGTCCGACGTCCTCGTGGGTGGGCGCGCTGTCGGGCTCCGTGTTGAAGGCGCTGAACTCGAAAGTTGACGCGCTGAACCTCGGACCGCGGCGGTCAGCTGCCTGCGGATGAGCCGAACGTCCTCGTCGGAAACGGTCTTCGGCTCGTGGGCGATGGTGGCCATGGTCGGGCTCCTTTCGGGGTGCGTAACGGTGGGAATTTGATCCCGAGACCGGTGCCTACGTGCGCGTCAGGCCCCAGGGCACGACAAGCGCCGGGAGGTCGTCGCCCCGGTAGCGATCGAGCCGGCCGACGACGGTCCCGGTGCGGAGGTCGACCGCGACCGGTGATGGACCGTCTCGCCAGACGTAGGCGATCGGACCTGCCGCCTCGACGAAGTAGATCAGCTCGTCTCCGAAGAGGTGGAAGCGCTCATCGCCGTCGAGTCCATAGGCCGTCAGCCCCATTCCGATCGTCTCCTGGGTCGCCGAATTCCCGCTGATCCCGTAGGCGAGCAGCGTCCCAGCGGAGAACAGGAACTCGCTTGCCCGCTCGTCGAGCGTGCGCATCGACCAGTCCCGAAGGTCGACAAGCGCGAGGCCGGCGGGAGCCGTCCGCTCGTCGTCCTGGCCGTTGACCAGGCTGTGATCCTGGCCGGAGACGGCAACGAGATGGTCTCCCACCCAAGCCGCCTGCCTCTCCGTGCCTGCCGAGCCCTTCGCCTCGGCTGTCGGCTCGAGCCAGCTGCGCAGGCGCCCGAGCAGGGAAACCGGCTCGTGCAACGTCCGGGCGACGACCCGCCCCGAGACGAGATCGATCTCGGCGACGTCGCCCGCTGCCGGGACGACGAGCGCCCGCCGCCCGGTCGGATCGACCGCCAGCCCGGGAAGCTTCACGCGGGCCACGGCCCGGTCGGCGGCGAAGGCTTTCGTCTCGAGGCCTGTCTCGATGCCGGGGAGCGGGATCGATTCGGCGTTGCCGTCGGCGTCGAGCACGAGCAGCCGCGGCGGGCCGATGCGACCGACGGGCGCGAGCAGGAGCGCCAGGCCGTCGTGCGTCGGCGCCTGGCCGACGAGCGTCCCGTCGATCGTCTCCTGCGAGACCGTGCGGCGCCCGACCGGATCGACGACGACGACCGCGTGGTCCCACAGTCCCCACTCGACGAGAGTCAAAACCCGCCGAGCCGTCGGCCAGGCGAGCGCGGTCACATACGCGTCTGGCCGCGCGCTCACGAGGCTCCGTCGGAGGGACACAACACCGTCGAGTCGCATCCGGCGCGTGTCGACGATGCGAACCTCGAGCGGCGGGCCCCCGGCCACTGCGAGCTTCGCGTTGTCGGGCGAGAAGCTCCACGCTCCGCCGGCTTGCCCCAGCTTTACACGACCCGGCTGAGGCGTGAGCGCCGGCTGACCGAACCGCTGGAGTTCCGCATGGTTTGCGTGCCAGACGATGCCGAGCACCGTTCCGCGGGGGAGGTCCGCCGGGGCAGTCGCCGGCCGTGTCTCCTCGTCGCCCGAGCAACCGGCGGCTGCCGCGACGAGCAGAAGAGCAAAGAGAGCGAGAGCGATCCTCACCTCCGTCGATACGACCACGCACCGCGCCGAGGTCCCCCATCGACCATCGAGGGACCGGGCGTATGTGCCCCGACCCCGCTCGGCCTAACCCCGGCGGGGTCTGTTTCCGGGAAGAAAAGTCTCTCACTGCATCATTGTTCGGCGCCATCCCGTGCGGCAGTCGGCACGTGTGTGACGAGGCAACGAGATGCCGACAGGTGCTTGGCTCAGTGGTCAGCGCCAGGGATGGGTCGCGATCTCTCGAACGGGGCTGTTAGTGCAGGCGGGTTCGGCGTCTGGCGTTGCTTCGCAAGGTGGTCTATAGTCGCGCTCCGCTCCGAGGCGGCGGGAACGTAGGGGCAGGGAACGCGGCGACCACCACGCCTCGACGCCGCGACAATTCAGGGGAGGTGCGATGAGGAACCTGATCCTCACGTGGCTTGCGGCGCTGACGGCGCTGGTGCTCTTGGGCGCGAGTCCGGCGGCCGGGGTCGAGCAGACCGCGCAGCAGCAGGCTCGGACGGCGGATCCGAACTTCCGAGTGATCGGCGATGAGATCGCCGACTCGCCGGTCGAGATCCACGCTATGCATGGACAGCAGCACGGCGCGCCGGGAGGTCACCTGCCGGGTTC
The DNA here is from genome assembly GCA_035762085.1 of Actinomycetota bacterium. Lineage (GTDB taxonomy): Bacteria > Actinomycetota > UBA4738 > UBA4738 > HRBIN12 > HRBIN12. The sequence goes on from DASTPT010000073.1 coordinate 2,380, forward strand.
GAGCGAGAATGTCCGGCTGCTCGGGCAGGTGGACATTGAGGGCGCGGCGCCCGACCGCGTCGCCGATGTCGCCGTCTACGGGAACTACGCCTACCTGGCCGTCCGTGACCCTGAGGGTTGCACGGATGCGGGCTTCGCGATCATCGATATCTCCGACCCGCGCAACCCGACGCAGGTGGGGTTCATCGACTGGACGGACGGGTCGTTCCCGGGTGAGGGCGCCCATGTGATCGACCTGAACACGCCCTTCTTCAAGGGGCAGGTGCTGGCGGGGAACAACGAGATCTGCGACGAGGAGACGGGCGAGGGCGGCCTGACGCTGTGGGACGTCACCGACCCCCTCGCGCCGGTGCAGCTGACGGCGCACGCCGGGGATCCGTCGGCCGGCGAAGCGGGGTTGCCGCACGAGTTCAATCACATCCACAGCGTCTTCATCTGGCAGCAGAAGAAGCGGGCGTTCGCCGTGATGACGGACAACATGGAGTTCACGGATATCGACATCATGGAGATCACGGATCCGCGGAATCCCGTGCTCGTCTCGGAGACGGACGCCAACGATTTCGGCGTCGCTCGCGAGGGGGTCATCTCGCACGGCAACTTCCAGGGCTCGTTCCTTCATGACATGGTCGTAAAGAAGATCGGCAAGACGTGGACGCTGCTCGTCTCCTACTGGGACGGCGGTTGGGTGAAGTTCAACGTCAATGACCCGGCAAGCCCCGAGTACATCGACGACTTCGACTACCCGCTGCCAGACAGCCTGTTCCCGAACTTCATGTTCCCGGAGGGGAACGCCCACCAGGCCGAGTTCACGCGCAACAACCGCTGGATCATCGGGACGGACGAAGACTTCTCCCCGTTCCGGCTCCTGAACGACGAGTTCCAGGTCACGTCGGGCCCGAACGCCGGAAGCTATCCGGGCGGCGAGTTCGGCTGGACAGTGCCGATCTCCACGTATCCGGATTCACAGCTCAACGGGCCGACCATCTACGGCGGCTACGGCTGCCCGGACGTCAGCGCCGACGGCACCGACAACCCGGCGCCGTTCGACCTTCCTGTTCCGCCGGCGGACTCGCTGCCGGCCGACCCGGGCGAGGAGAAGATCCTCGTCCTCCAGCGGGGCCAGTGCTTCTTCTCGGAGAAGGTCGAGACCGCGCAGGAGGCCGGCTATACCGGTGTGATCATCGCGAACCACCACGCCGGCGCCGGAAACGGCGCGAGCCCCGACGCGATCCTGTGCGGAAGCCAAGGCCACGAGTTCACCCCGACCATCGGCGCGGCGTGCATAGGCCACCGCGCGTTCCACCTGCTCCTCGGGACGACGCCGACCTATGACCCGCCCGGGCCTCCACACGCTGACGATCCGGCCATCGGGACGCTCGGGGCAGACGTGCTCATCAGGTCGGAGTTCGACGGCTGGGGCTACGTCCGCCTGATCGACGCAGAGACGATGGAGGAAGTCGACGCCTACGCGATCGACGAGGCGATGGACGAGGCGTATGCCACCGGCTTCGGCGACCTCTCAGTGCACGAGGTGGCGGTCGACCCGTGGAAGAAGAACCTCGCCTACCTCTCCTACTACGCCGGCGGCCTGCGGGTCATCGAGTACGGGCCGGGCGGCCTCGAGGAGGTCGGCCACTACGTCGACGAGGACGGCAACGACTTCTGGGGCGTCCAGGTGCACAAGCTGCGCCAGCTCAAGAAGCCCACGGTCATCCTCGCAAGCGACCGCGACAGCGGCCTCTGGATCTTGCAGTACTGGCCCGACCGCGGGAAGAAGGGCGGCGACTAGCCACCCGCAAACGAGACGCATACCGGAGGGGCCGGCTCAGCCGGCCCCTCTCTCGTAGCCGCGCCCTTGCACCCAGCCCTGGACTCGGCCTGTCCCGTGCCGGGCGAGGTGCGCGCCACACCCCGCGTCCTGAGGACTCGGGCACGGCGGCCGGGGTAGCTCTTCCCGTCCAGATGGCAGCGGCTGGCGCACCTCGACCGCCAGCGCGGCGGGCTCACCCGGCCCGCGGCAGGCCGCCGCAGGCGACGTCGGTCACGGAGACGGGTGCAGATGCCCAGGCGGCGGTCAGACGCGCCGCAGGCGGAGGCCCAGCTTCCGACTTCAGCCCTGACCATGCCGTCGCATCCGACCACAAGACCGTGAGAACGACCTCATTCAGGATTCATCCATCTCTTATCAGCGCGGGTCACACTCGTCTTGCTAGACCGACCAGACGCCTCCCAGAAAGGGACTCAATGAGGCACATGCTCATCATGACCGTCGTCCTGGCGGCTCTGCTCGTCACTGCCGGGCCTGCACAGGCCGACGACCGTCGCTGTAGCGGCACGATCGGTGCCCGTTCCATCGATGGCAACGTGATCGTCCCCAGGGACAGGACCTGCCGGCTGAACGGGACCCGCGTCGACGGAAACGTCTTCGTCCGAGCGAACGCCCGGCTCATCGCGCGTGGGGTCAAGGTCGGCGGAAACATCCAGGCCGAGAACCACCGGCTCGTCAAGGTCATCCGCCGCCAGGTCAACGAGCGGCTCGTCCGCTCCCGCGTCGACGGTGACATCCAGCTGACCTCGGGCCGCTTCAGCGAGATCCGCCGCGCCCTCATCGGCGGCAACCTGCAGTCGAAGCAGAACACCCGCCAGCAGTACGCCCTGAAGAACCGGATCGACGGCGACCTCCAAGCCTTCTCGAACCGGAACGGCTACCGCATCCACCGCAACGTCATCGACGGCAACCTGCAGTGCAAGAGCAACCGGCCCAGGCCCACCGGAGACCACAACCGGGTGAGCGGCAACAAGGAAGACCAGTGTCGCCGGATGTGACCTCGGCGCCCAGACGAGAACGCCCGCAGGAGCCGCGTGGCTGCCATGACTCTGGTCTGGGTACTGGCAGGGATTCTTGGCCGCGAAGCCCTTGCTCCGATGGGGCAGAGGCGCCTTAGCGCGAGCGTGGATCAGTCTGCCTGGCGATGTCGCGCTGATCGGGGTGCTTGCGAACGATCTGGAAGCCGTCGCCTATGAAGACGACGTCCTCGACGGTCGGCGCAACGTGGCCGTAGACGACGGCGAAGAAGGTAGCGTCGCTTCGTAGCTCTTCGTACTGACGGCGCGTAAGCGCGATCGTCGCCGTGCAGTCCGGGTCGCCACACTCGCACAGGAAGTCGACCCGCTCGCCGCCACCCGGGTCGGTCACCTGGACGACGCGCTCGTTGACCTCGCGGAACAGCGCCTCGTTGTGCGCGATCCGATCTTCCCTGTTCATCTAGCCCTTCTCGGTGACCCACAGGCCGTCGAGGTCTTCGACGACTCGCTCGTTCTCCGCCATCAGGTGGCCGGGGAGCGTCACATACCGGTCGGTTCCTCGGTGGAGCTCCTCGTAGCGCGCAAGCGGGAGAGACACGCTCTCGAGGCACTCGTCGTCAGAGCACTCGCACAAGAACGGTACGGGCGCATTGCGCGAGACGCTGTCAGCCACGAGCTCGGCCAGGCGGTCGTTCGCCCGCTGGAAGAGCTCTTGGTTCTTCTCGAGGCGTTCCTCGCGGTCCACGGAAAGCCGATGATCGCCGCTCGCAGCCGAAGGTAAACGCGGTTTGCGAGGTCGAAAGCGAACGGTGGTCAGGCCCGCGGTGGGTGGCCGCCGCAGCTCCGCGTGGCCAGGACGCACCGCGGGTTGTCCTCGAGCACCGCCTGGCGCCTCGATTGACCGTCTGAAGGGGGCGGAGTAGGTTGGTGGCATCCGACACGAGGAGCGTGGGCGGAAGCCCCTCCGGCCATGGCACTTCCTTCGCGGCCCCGCATTCGATCGCCGCCTCGTAGGACGGTTCCCGTGCAGTTGTCGAATCGACCTTGGGAGAGGAGAAGCCATGCGGAGCAAGTTCGGACTGGGCGCCCTCGTCGCCTTGCTGCTTGCGGTGCCGATCACGGTCGCGTCCGCCTCGTCGTCGAGCGGGGGCTCGGGGGACCGGGGCAAGCGGTCGGTGGAGGTCATCCGCGTCACCGAGATCACCGTGCAGGAGGCCGGGATCGACCTGGGCGAGCCGGGAGACAGCCTGGGCGACCAATTCGTCTTCTCGGGTGACCTCCTTCGCAACGGTGAGAAGGTCGGCATCGATGGCGTCGTCTGCACGATCGTGCGGTTGGAGCCGATGGTGTCCGCCACCTCGCAGTGCGTGGCCACGGCAGAACTGCCGAAGGGGCAGATCACTGCTCAAGGGCTTCTGACGTTCTCCGAGGAGGCCGAAGGCGAGCCGTTCCGCCTGGCGATCACAGGTGGGACGGGGAAGTACCGCACTGCCCACGGCGAGGTGATCGTCAAGGACGTGAGCGAGACGGAGTCCCGACTCACGTTCGTGATCGTCCGCTGAGCGACGACCCGATGGACGCGAGGGTGGCGCCGTCCCGGGCGCCACCCTCGGAACGGGAGGCTGTAACGGGGGCGGGGCCTTCGCCGCTTCGGGAACCGCAGCCGTTCTCGATGGTCGGGCGGCGTTCCCGAGCAGGTGCGAACCGGACGCCCTTCGGGTTCGTGCGCTGGGCGAGCGGACGGCCTGGTACGGGCGGTCCACGCGTTCTTAGGCGAACGCGGACGTTCCGCAACGCCGATCCGAGGCCTCCCCGATGTCCGCCTGCCCGACGCGCGCGACGATTGACGTGGATTCGGAGGAACGCCATGCGAACCGTCACCGTCGTGCTCGTCGCGCTGCTCGCGCTGCCGGCGACGGCGCTCGCTTCCGAACGCTTCACCGACCCCCGCGGTGACGCCGGTGGCGACGGTCCCGACATCACGGCCGTCACCCTCTCGCACACGGATGCGGTCCTCACGATCGCCGTCGACTTCGCCTCGACGCCGCCTCTCGGGTGGAACGAGGGCGAGCAGTACACGGACATGCTCTTGATCGGCATCCACACCGACGACGATCTCGGCCGGGACGACGTCGAGTTCTGGACAGGCGTGCACGGTGTCGACCTCACGCGCGCACCGATCGTCCGTGGTGCCAGCCGGGGACCGTCGAGGCCGGTCGGCACCGCCGACGTCGCTGTCGAGGGCGCGACCCTCACGCTCGAGATCGAGCGGACCGCGCTCGACGATCCGGACGAGGTCGCGGTGGCGGTCGCCGCGGCGCGCGAGTACGTCGACGAGGAGGCGGGCGGCGGAGGCGGCGGCGACTTCGCGCCCGCAGCGGATCCCCACGGCTACGCGCTCACGGGCGGCGACGCCTCGTGGTGGCTCTGGCCGCTGGTCGGGTCCGGCGTCGCGGGGGCGGCCCTCGCCGCGTTCGTGCTCCTGACCGCACGGCGGTCGGCCCGGCAGCGCCGGCTCGGCGTGGCGGACTAGCCCCGCTTCGAGTCCGCCGGCCGGCCGAATCCGGCGGCGCTCGTGACCCGTAGTCCCTCGCGTACGGATACGGGATCGAGAGGAGGGTTCTCATGCGGCATCTCATCGTCTTCGCCGCCGCCGCCGTGGCGCTTGCACTCGCCGTAGCCTCGGGGGCGCAAGCTCCGCCGTGCAACGACACGAGCGGGGACGGCTCCCCGTCGGGTCTCGAGTACGCCCAGTTCCACGTCAGCGCGCTCGCGCAGGAGGGCATGCTCGGGAACGGCGGCCACAAGCCGGGCTCCCATCACGGGTTCTCGCTCTGCAACCCCTCCGGGCGCTAGCTCGCCCGACGTCCGGCGAGCGACGGGGCGGCCGAACGGCCGCCCCGTCGCGTCCGTACGCGTCCGGAGCCGCGGCACGGAATCGGCCTAAAGGACTTGCGGGGAGAAGCCGAAAACAGAGAGGGTTCCGACGTGAGGCCGCAACACGCCGGGACCTCCCTGGAACGGGCCGCCTCTCGGGGCGGCCCCTTCATCTTCCGGCCCGGTCCTACGCGTCGAGGCGGCGACGCAGCTCGTCGAGCGGGATCGTCTCGGGCTCGTAGCCCTCGAGCCGAAGCGTCTCCTCGAGATTCGCGACGAGCGCGTCGCGAAACGCGAGGTCGGCCTCGGCCTTGGCGACGATGTCGTCGAGCCTGCCGCGCACGAGCGGGAGCTCCTGGGCCGCCGCCACCCACGCCTCCGGGGCGGGGGGAAGGGCCCTCACGAGCTCGGCCAGGCGCTGTTCGTCGTAGGCAGTCATCGGCTCTTCGTCAACTGGACGTGCCGGCCGCCGGGTTTCTTCCCTCCATGAACTCGCGCAGGCGCGCGAGACAGCGGGAGATCCGGCTCGCGATCGTGCCGGAGGGGATGTCGAGCGCGGCGCCGATCGTGTGGTAGCTCTCGTCGCGGGCGAAGAAGCGGTCGAGGATCTCGCGGCAGTTCTCCGAGAGGCTCGCCATCGCCTCGTGGACGGCGAACGCCTCGTCGAGCGTCTCCATCGTGTCGTCGGCGCCGCCGGGCATCGCCGCCGGGTCGGTGATCTCCTCGCGCGAGCCGGCCCGGATCCGGTCGATGCAGAGCCGGCGGGTCAGCTGGCCGATCCACGGGCGGATGGCCTCGTCGGAGCGGAGGCGCTCGAGGTGCTCGTAGGTCCGGCCGAAGACGTCCTGGAAGACCTCCTCGGCGTCCTCCTGCCGGAGGCGGTAGGCCTGGCAGCAGATCGCGTACACGTACCGCGAGAAGCGCGCTACGAGCTCCCGCCAGGCGTCCTCGTCCCCGCGGCGGCAGCGGGCGACGATCTGTGCGTCGGGGAGCGAGGCAAGCTGCATCGGGCGTATGAAACCGCAAACGGCCTCCAGAGGGAAGATCGCGCGCCGCTCGGCCGTCCAGTGGGAGAGAGGAGGACCGCATGCACAAGCCCGAGACCCACATGGACGTCGCGCGCGCCCGTCACGCCGAGCTGCTGCGGGAGGCGCGGGCCGGCGAGCTCGCCGCCCGCATGGCCGCCGGCCGGGACGCCGAGCGGCGCGCGCTCCTGGCGCGCCTGCGGAAGCGGGCGTCGATCGTGCTCTCGCCGTCGGCGGAGCCACGGTAGCCGCCAGGAAGAAACAGGAAGGAGAGAAAGTGGAGCCCCGGTAGGGGGCCGGGGCTCCTGCCCACTGACGCGGTATCAACCCCGGGACAAGGTTCGCGTCAGCGAGCGAGAACCTATTCTGCGCAAATCTGGTAGATCCTCTCAAGCCGGAGAGCGCGAAAAGTTCGCTCGATACGATGATTTCGTCACGGCGCGGTGGCCGAGTGGTTAGGCAGAGGCCTGCAAAGCCTCGTACACCGGTTCGAATCCGGTCCGCGCCTCTAGCGCTATGGATGCGAACGGGGATCCCCAGGAGAGGTCCCGGACGCGCTCCATCGCTCGCTCGCGGTCGCAGGCGCCTGAGGTAGATCTGCGTCGTCTCCATTTTGGAGTGGCCCATGAGCCGCTGGAGCGCCTCGACCTCACCCGGATGGCTCTCCAGGAAGCGGACGGCGAAGGCAGCGCGCAGAGCGTGGGGGGTGGACCTCGACGCCAGCGCGCTCGCCCAGGTTCTTGACCGTGCGCCAGATGATCCGGTCGTCCCGGTCGCCTCGCGGCGCTGGCCGCGCGGGATGACGTAGCTATCGGGGCTCGCGCCGATCGCGCCGGCCGCGATCGCTGTCCGCAGCAAGCCCGGCGGGCTCCTCCGGGATCGGCTTGGTGATGACCCTGCCGCCCTTCTCCCGGACTGGATCGTGCCTTTGTCGAGGTCCACGTCGCCGGCGAAGGTTGGACGCCGCCCTTCGACGTGGTCCTGGGTATCTACGGCCGAAGACCTCTTATCGAGGTTAGGGAGTGTGGACGCTGTCCCTAAGGCCTTCAAGTCGCGAGCGTACAGCGACCTTGCCGCCACGCGGCAGTCGACGAGGGATTAGTTGACGCAGGACCCCACGTCGCTGAGAGTGTCGCCCATGATTGATGAGAGTCTCACTCAGCGAGCGTTTACCACGATCCTGGAGCACTTCGTGGCGAACGGCCGCGCCCCTCATTACGCTGAGCTGGCGGACGCCCTCGACATCGGTGCGGAAGAGGCGCGCGAGGTGCAGCGTACTGCCGTGGAGGCAGCTCCGATCGCGAGCTGCTGGCTCGCCCATGACACGGATTTCATCGAGTCTTGGGCGCCTTTCAGCAACGTTCCAACGCATTACCTCATCAGCGTCGACGGCATACAGAAGTGGTACGGGCAATGAGGGATGGAGTCGCTGGCCGTGCGCTGGCTCTTCCCTGGGAAAGAGGTTGTGGTCGAATCCAGATGCCTGGATTGTGGTGGATCGATCCGCCTCCGCACGCGGGACGAGGAGATCCTG
>DASTPT010000074.1:0-40989 GCA_035762085.1 Actinomycetota bacterium
GATTGTCGCCGGTGAGCATGACGACCTGGACGCCCTCGGTCCCGAGGCGCTGGACGGCGTGCTTCGCCGTCTCGCGTACGCCGTCGGCGAGGGCGATCACGCCGGCGGCACGACCGTCGACGGCGACGTAGGCGACCGTGCGGCCGGCCCCCTGGAGCTCAGCCCCGATCGTGCCGACGCCGTCGAGCTCGGCGCCCTCCTCCTCGAGCAGGCGACGGCTCCCGACGGCGATCCGTCGCCCGTCGACCTCGGCGACGGCGCCGGCGCCCGCGACGGCGCGGAACCCGCTCGCTCTCGGGACCTCGAGACCGCGCGCGTCAGCGGCCAGGACGATCGCCTCGGCGAGCGGGTGCTCGCTCTCGCGCTCGACCGCGGCGGCCAGGCGGAGCACCTCGTCCTCGCCGAGCCCGTCCGTCCGCACCGCGTCCACGGACGGCTCGCCCATCGTCAGGGTGCCGGTCTTGTCGAAGACCACCGTGTTGAGATGCGAGGCTTGCTCGAGCCCCCCGGCATCCTTGAACAGGATCCCGCGCCGAGCACCCATCCCCGTGCCCACCATGATCGCCATCGGGGTCGCGAGCCCGAGCGCGTCCGGACAGGCGATCACCACGACGGTGATCGCGAAGAGCAACGCCGTCTCGAGCGACGATCCGACGACCCAGAACCACGCGGCGAACGTGAGCAGCCCGCCGCCGAGGGCGACGAGCACCAGCCAGAACGCCGCCCGGTCCGCGAGCCGCTGCGCCGGCGCCTTCGAGTTCTGCGCGGCCTGCACGAGCGCGACGATCTGCGCGAGCGCCGTGTCCGAGCCGACCTTCGTCGCCCGCGCGCGGAGCGACCCCTCCGCGTTGATCGTGGCCCCGATCAGCGCGTCGCCCGCGCGCTTCGTCACCGGCAGGCTCTCGCCGGTGATCATCGACTCGTCGACGCTCGAGGTCCCGTCTTCGACGAGGGCGTCGACCGGCACCTTCGAGCCGGGCCGCACGAGCAGGAGGTCGCCGACCCGCACCTCGGCGGTCGGGACCTCGAACGGCTCACCCTCGCGCAGCACCACCGCCATCGGCGGCGCGAGGTCGAGGAGCGCACGCACGGCGTCCGAGGCGCCGGCGCGCGCCCGCATCTCCATCCAGTGCCCGAAGAGCACGAACGCCGCGAGCAGGGCGATCGCCTCGAAGAAGTGCTCGCCCTTGAGGCCGAGCACGACCGCGACCGAGTAGATGAACCCGACGCCGATCGACGTCGCGACGAGCACCATCATGTCCAGGTTGCGGTTCCGGAGCGCCGCGACCGCGCCGCGGAAGAACAGCATCGAGCTGTAGAAGACGACCGGGAGCGAGAGCAGGAGCGACAGCACGTCGGTGCGCATCCCGAACGGCGCGGCGAGCTCCAGCCCGAAGACATCCACGGCGATCGGCGAGTACAGGAAGATCGGGATCGCGAACACGATCGCCACGAGGAACCGGCGGCGCATGTCGCGCGCCATGTCGGCCATCGACATGCCGGCGTGGCCACCGTGGCCCGTGTGGGCGTCAGCCGCGCGCTGCGCGGCGGCGGGACCCTCGGGCTCCGCCATGGGCATCGCGTGACCCGCGTGCTCGTCCGCGTGCGCGGCGTGTGCCGCTGGCGGCTCCTGCGGGTCGCAGACGTGGCCGGGCACCGAGCGGCCGGCGCAGTGGTAGCCGCACTCCTCGACCCACCGCTCGAGGTCGGCGAGCGTCGTCGCGCTCGGGTCGTAGTGGATCGTCGCCGTCTGGTTCAGGGCGTTCGCCTGGACGCGCAGGACGCCGGCCCGAGCGGCGAGGCGTCGCTCGACCCCTCGCGCGGACATCGCGTAGAACATGCCGCCGACGTGCAGCACGGCCTCCGCGACCCCGCCGTCGGTCGCGACGGCACGACCGGCGCCGTACGACCCGTCGTGGGCGCCGTGCCCTTCGCCGTGCACCGAGTGGTCGCCGCGCGCTCCGCCGTGCATCGAGTGGTCCATCGCCGCCCCCTCAGCCACGGAACCGCCGCAGCCGCAACGAGTTCGCCAGCACCGACACCGACGACATCGCCATCGCCGCGCCGGCGATGATCGGGTTCAGCAGTCCGAGCGCCGCGAGCGGGATCGCCGCGACGTTGTAGCCGAACGCCCAGAACAGGTTCTCGACGATCGTCCGGAAGGTCCGGCGCGAGAGCCGGATCGCTCGCACCACGCCCTCGAGCTCACCGCCCATCAGCGTGAGGTCGCTCGCCTCGATCGCGACGTCGGTCCCCGTCCCGATCGCGATCCCCAGGTCCGCCTGGGCGAGCGCCGGCCCGTCGTTGATGCCGTCGCCGACCATCGCGACCACCCTGCCCTCAGCCTGCAGGCGTCGGATCTCGTCGACCTTGTCCTCGGGACGGACCTCCGCGAGCACGCGGTCGATGCCGACCTCCTGGGCGATCGCCTCGCCCGTCACCCGGTTGTCCCCCGTCATCATCACGACCTCGACGCCGAGCCGGTGCAGGCCCTCGACGGCGTCGGACGCGCCGGGCTTCAGCGTGTCGGCGACGGCGATGACACCGCCGGCGACGCCGTCCCAGCCCACCCAGACCACGGTCTTGCCCTCCGCCTCCAGGCGCTCGGCCTCGCGCTCCACCGAGGGCGGCACCGTCATGCCGGCGTCCTCGAGGAACGAGCGACGGCCGACGAGCACCTCGAGCTCGCCGAGCGCCGCGCGCGTCCCCGAGCCCACCACCGAGCGGAACCCCGTCACGGCCTGCGGCGTCACGCCGCGGTCGGCCGCCCCCTCGACAATCGCGCGGGCGATCGGGTGCTCGCTCCCGGCCTCGACCGCGGCGGCGCGCTCGAGCGTCTCGACGCACCCGAACACGTCCGTGAGCCGCATCCGGGCCTCGGTCAGCGTGCCCGTCTTGTCGAAGACGACGGTGTTCACGTTCCGCGAGCGCTCGAGGATCTCGGCGCCGCGGATCAGGATCCCCATCTGCGCGCCGCGGCCGGTCCCGACCATCAGCGCGGCCGGCGTCGCCAGGCCGAGCGCGCACGGGCACGCGATGATCAGCACCGCCACCGCGGGCACGAGCGCGCCCTCGAAGCTGCCGTCGATCAGGTACCAGGCCACGGCCGTCACGGCGGCGATCCCCATGACGACGGGCACGAAGATGCCGGAGACGCGGTCCGCCAGGCGTTGGATCGGCGCCTTCGAGCCCTGGGCCTCGGCCACGAGGCGCGCGATCTGGGCGAGCGCCGTGTCCTGCCCGACGCGGGTCGCCTCGACGACCAACACGCCGTCCGTGTTCACGGTGGCCCCGGCGACCTCGTCGCCCGGGCCCTTCTCGACCGGGACGGACTCGCCGGTCAGCATCGACTCGTCGACCGCGGCGGCGCCCTCGACGACCCGGCCGTCGACCGGGATCTTCTCCCCCGGCAGGATCTTCAGGATCCAGCCCACCTTGACGGCGTCGACCGGCACCTTCAGCGTCTTGTCGCCGCGCAGCACGCGCGCGTCCTTCGCGCCCATCTCGAGGAGCCGCTTGATCGCCTGCGACGCCCGACCCTTCGCTCGGGCCTCGAGCCACCGCCCGAGCGACAGGAACGCGATGATGATCGCGGCGCTCTCGAAGTACAGGTCGGGCAGGTCCATCGACATGCCGGTGTCGAGCTCGTCGAGGCTCGTGAGATGCGCCCAGACCGAGTACAGGTAGGCGGCCATCGTCCCGAGCGCGATCAGCGTGTCCATGTTGGCCGTGAGGCTCTTCGCGCGGATCGCCGCGCCCTTCAGGAACGGCCACCCGGCGTAGAACTGCACCGGGGTCGCGAGCGCGAACGCGGTCCAGCGCGCCCACGCCTGGTCCATCCACGCCATCGAGACGATCATCGTCGCGATGCCGAGCGGCCAGGCAACCAGCAGGCGCCGGAGCCAGGCCCGCTCCTCGCGACGGGCGGCCTCCTCGGCCACGTCCACGTGCTCGCGCACGTCGTAGCCGCGGTCCCGGACGGCCCGGCGGAGGACCTCGAGCGTCGGGGCGTCCTCGGCCAGACGGACGAGCGCCTCGCCGGTCGCGAAGTTGACGGATGCCTCGACCCCCGGCTGCTTGTTCAGCGTCTTCTCGACACGCACGGCGCACGACCCGCACGTCATGCCGAGCACGTCCAGACGGAGCTCGCGCTCGGCCTGATCGGGGGACGCTTCCTCGCTCGTCGTCTTCACGCCGCGCTCACTTCCCGCTGAACCGTGCGACGGCGGCGAGGAGCTCCTCGACCTTCTCGTCGCTGTTGCCCTGGGCGATGCTGTCCTTCACGCAGTGCCGAACGTGCTCGTCGAGGAGCCCCATGCCGACGGCCTTCACGGCGGCCGTCACCGAGGTCAGCTGCGTGAGGATGTCGATGCAGTACTGGTCCTCGTCCACCATGCGCTGGATGCCTCGGATCTGGCCCTCGATCCGGCGGAGCCGATCCTGCAGGTCCTTCTTGTTCATGCTGTATCCGGCCATGGGCGGAAGGCCTCCTCGTGCGAGTGACCGCGCGTCGCGGACGATCGACCGTTCTCAACGTATACCCTAGGGGGGTATCCTATCATCACGCGACCGCAGCCGGCCACGATCGCCCGACCGAGGGCGACGGCTGGTGCGCGCGTCGGCCCTCGACCGCCCGCGGCGAACCGCCCCGGAGCTGGCCGGTTGCTTCGAGGGCCGATGCTAGACTCGACCGCGGAGGAGCGTGATGTGGCGACCCGAGTAACACGCCGCCCGACACACGAGGACCTCGGCCTATCGGCCGACGACCTCCGCTCCATGTACCGCACGATGGTCACCGCCCGTCTGGTCGACGAGGCGTCCTTCCGGCTCAACCGACAGGGCAAGGCGGCGTTCGTGGTTCCGGTCTCCGGGCACGAGGGCTGCCAGGTCGGCACCGCGTGGGCGCTCGAGCGCGGGCGAGACGTCTGGCTCCCCTACTACCGCGACGTGGCCGTGGTGCTCGTCGCGGGGATGACGCCGTACGACATCTTCCTCGGGCTGTTCGCGAAGGCCGACGACCCGTCTTCGGGCGGCCGCCAGATGCCCAGCCACTGGGGATCCCGACGGCTCGGCATCATCTCGCACTCCTCCCCGATCGCCTCGCAGATGCCCCACGCCTCGGGCATCGCGTACGCGATGAAGTTCCGCGGCGAGGACTCGGTCGTCGGGTGCTGGTTCGGCGAGGGGGCGACGAGCGAGGGCATCTGGCACGAGGCGCTGAACTTCGCCGGCATCCACGAGGTGCCGGCGATCTTCGTGTGCGAGAACAACCACTACGCGATCTCGGTCGGGCAGGCCAAGCAGATGGCGGTCGAGAACGTCGCGGACCGCGCGGCGGGCTACGGCATGCCGGGGATCGTGGTGGACGGCAACGACGTGCTCGCGTGCTACGCGGCGATGAAGGAGGCGGTCGACCGCGCTCGAGCCGGCGATGGCCCGACCCTGATCGAGGCCAAGACCTACCGCTTCTTCCCGCACACCTCCGACGACGACGACCGGACCTACCGCAGCCGCGAGGAGGTCGAGGAGGCCAAGCACAACGACCCGATCCACAAGTTCGAGCACTACCTGCGCGACGCCGGCGTGATGGGCAAGGACGAGGTGGAGCCGATCGCCGCCGAGATCAAGGCGGACGTCGACCGACAGATCGACGACGCGTGGAACGCGCCGGACCCCGATCCCGCCTCGCTCCTGCGGCACCTCTACGCCGAGGACGACTCGACGTGACCGAGAAGAACGTCGTCACCGCGATCCACGACACCCTCCACGAGCGGATGGCGGCCGACGAGCGCGTGGTCGTCCTCGGCGAGGACGTCGGGGCCCGCGGCGGCGTGTTCCGGGTGACCCAGGGGTTCCTCGAGGAGTTCGGCGAGCACCGGGTGATCGACGCGCCCCTCGCAGAGGGCGCGATCGTCGGTCTCGCGGTGGGGATGGCCCTCCACGGCCTGATCCCGGTGGCCGAGATCGAGTTCGCCGACTTCATCCACCCCGCGTTCGACCAGATGGTCAGCGAGGTCGCGCGCATGCGGTACCGCACGAACGGCGACTTCGGGCTCCCGATGGTGGTCCGCGCGCCGTGGGGCGGGGGCGTCCATGGCGCCCTGTACCACTCGCAGTCGATCGAGGCGTTCTACGGACACGTCCCCGGCCTGAAGGTCGTGGTCCCCTCGACCCCATACGACGCCGTCGGGATGCTGCGCTCGGCGATCGACGACCCGGATCCCGTGCTCTTCCTCGAGCACAAGCGGACGTACCGGCTCATCTCCGGCGAGGTGCCCGACGAGCCGTACACGGTGCCGATCGGCCCGGCCGACGTGAAGCGCGAGGGCACCGACCTGACGGCGGTCGCGTACGGTCTCATGCTCCACCACTGCCTGGAGGCCGCCCAGCGGCTCGATCAGGAGCACGGGATCTCGGTCGAGGTCGTCGACGTGCGCACGATCAGCCCGCTCGATCGGGAGACGGTCCTGGCCTCCGTCCGCAAGACCGGGAAGGCGATCGTGGTCTACGAGGACAACCGCACGTACGGGGCCGGCGCCGAGATCGTTGCCACGATCGCCGAGGAGGCGATGTTCGACCTGGACGGCCCGCTGATCAGGATCGGCGGGCCCGACGTGCCGGCGATGGGCTTCGCCTCCAACCTCGAGCACGCCTTCATGCCGGACGCCGACCTGGTGTTCGAGCGCATGCTCGACCTCGCCCGGTTCTGACCGATCCACGCCCCCCTCAGGTGCCCTTCGCGGGCAACCGATGCTCCTTGCAGACGGGTTCGGATGGGTCGAGACACGCCACGCAGCCGGCGGACGCGCGGCCTGTGGGATCTGGTGGTGATCCTGCTGGCCGTCTTCGTGCTGCTCTGGATCGCCGCGACGACGGACGCGCTCGAGTCCGGCCTCGACTGGCTCCATCGGCGCGCCGCCGGGTCGGAGGACGAGTTCTTCCTGGGGCTGCTGCTCGCGGCCACCGGGTTCGGCGTCTTCGCCGCCCGTCGCTGGGCGTTCGCGCATCGTGAGCACGCCGCGCGCGAGGAGGCCGAGACCAGGTATCGGAGGCTCGTCGAGCAGATGCCGGCGGTCGTGTACACGTGGGACCCCCGCACGCGCCCGGGCAGCTCGCCGGCGCCGTACGTGAGCCCACAGGCCGAGGGGATCCTGGGGTTCACGGCGGAGGAGCTGCGCGCCGATCCTCAACTCTGGGTCCGGCAGATCCATCCCGGTGACCGTCGCAGGGTGCTCGAGGCCGCGGCCCGGCTGCAGCGCGACGGCGAACCGCTCGCGGTCGAGTACCGCCATCTCGGGAAGGACGCGACGGTGGTGTGGGTCCGCAACGAGGCCATCGTGGTCGAACACGACGCCCGCGGGCGGCCGAAGCTCGCCCACGGGCTCATGTACGACATCACGCAGCGGCGCGAGGCCGAGATGAGCGCGCGCGACACCGAGGCGCGGTATCGGGCGCTCGTCGAACAGGTCCCGGCCGTCACGTACACCCGCGACGTGATGGTCGGGTCCGACGCCGCCTCCGCCCAGTACGTCAGCCCCCAGATCCAGCACCTCCTCGGATACGCGGCCGAGGAGTGGAGCACCGATCCCGACCTGTGGCGAGAGCGTATCCACGCCGAGGATCGAGATCGCGTGCTCGGGGACTGGGAGACCTCGGTGCGGGCGCGCGGCGTGTTCCGCGCCGAGTACCGCATCCACGCCCGGGACGGCCACCCGCTCTGGATCCGGGACGAGGCCGTCCCGGTCTCGCGCATCGGGTCGGGACCCCGCCGCTACCAGGGGGTGATGTACGACATCACCGAGCGCAAGCTCGCGGAAGACCAACTGCTGCTGGCGCTCGCGAGCCGCAAGGAGGCGGAGGAGCAGGCCAGGGTCGCCGAGGAGCGGTACCGACGGCTCGTCGAGACGATCTCGGCGGTGATCTACATCGACCGCGTCGACGAGGACTTCACGACGCTGTACGTGAGCCCGCAGATCGAGGAGATGTTCGGCTACTCGGTCGAGGACTGGATGGAGGACCTCGACATCTGGCGCCGGAACCTCCACCCGGACGACCGGGTGCGGGTCCTCGCGGCGGTGGAGGGACACCACGCCGACGGGACGCCGCTCGACATCGAGTACCGGTTCCGGGCGGGGGATGGCTCGTGGCGGTGGGTGCGGGACCAGGCAACGATCGTCCGCGACGAGGAGGACGCGCCGACGCTCTCGCAGGGCCTGATGTCCGACATCACGGCCCTGAAGGAGGCGCAGGAGCAACTCCGCGAGACGGAGGCCAGGTACCGGGCGATCGTCGAGCACGTTCCGGCCGCGATCTACGTGGACCGGCCCGACGCCACGATGCGCTCCGTGTACGTGAGCCCCCAGATCCGGCGGATCCTCGGCGTCACCCCGCAGGCGTACATCGACGAACCCGAGCTCTGGCTGGCGCTGATCGATCCGGCCGACCGGGACGAGGTCCGCCGCTCCTACCTGGACGCCGTCGGAGCGGGCCGCTCCTGGGTGGGCGAGTACCTGGTCCACACACCCGACGGTCGCGACGTCTGGGTGCACGACGAGACGACGTTCGTCCGGAACGGTGAGGGGACGCCGCTGTTCGTCCAGGGCGTCCTGTACGACGTCACCGAGCGCAAGCTCGCGGAGCGCGCGCTCCGCGAGAGCGAGCAGCGCGAGCGCGAGGCCGCGGAGAACCTGCGCACGCTCGACGAGATGAAGAACACGTTCCTCGCGGCCGTTTCGCACGAACTCCGGAGCCCGTTGACATCGATCCTCGGTCTGGCCGCCACGCTGGAGCAGACGCGGGAGCCCGGCGACGAGGAGGGCGACCTCCTCGCGCGGTTGGCGGCGAACGCGCGCAAGCTCGACCGGCTGCTGCGAGACCTGCTGGACATCGACCGGCTGAACCGAGGGATCGTCACGCCGAACTACCGGTCGGTCGACCTCGGTCACCTGGTCCAGCGGACCGTGGACAACCTCGACCTACTCGGCGAACGCCCCGTCCTCGTCGAGGCCGAGCCCGTCCGCATCGAGGCCGACCCCGCGAAGGTCGAGCGGATCGTCGAGAACCTGATCGCGAACGCCGCCCGGCACACGCGCCCGGAGATCGCGATCTGGGTCCGCGTCTGGTCCGAGCGCGACGGCGCCGTCATCGCGGTGGAGGACGCCGGCCCCGGCGTCGCCGAGGACCTCCAGCGCGCGATCTTCGAGCCGTTCCGTCAGGGACCGACCGCCTCGCCGCACTCGCCGGGGACCGGGATCGGATTGTCCCTCGTGGCGATGTTCGCGGAGCTCCACGGCGGGCGGGCGTGGGTGCAGGACCGGGAGGGCGGCGGCGCCTCGTTCCGCGTGTTCCTGCCCGCGAACGCCCTCCACGACGGCGACCTCGAGGGTGCGGCCGAGGGTGCGGCCGAGGCTACGGCGGAGGCCGGATAGACTCGGTTGGATGCAGGTCCGCGACCACAACCCCCACAGGCGAAGGCTCCACCTGCCGATCGTGGGCACGAACGGCGTGCCGGCCTCCGAAGGTCGCAAGCCACCCTGGCTGAAGGTCCGCCTGGGTACGGGCCCGAACTACCGCGACGTCCAGGGGATCGTCCGCGAGCACCGTCTTCACACCGTGTGCGAGGAGGCGATGTGCCCGAACATCGGCGAGTGCTGGGAGGAGCGGGAGGCGACGTTCCTGGTCCTCGGCGACCGGTGCACGCGCCGGTGCGGCTTCTGCGACGTGATGACCGCCAAGCCGGACCCCGTCGACGAGGACGAGCCGGCGCGCGTGGCCGAGGCCGTCCGCGCTATGGGTCTGCGCTACGTCGTGCTCACCGGCGTCGCGCGGGACGACCTCGACGATGGCGGCGCCCGGATCTGGGCCGCCGCGATCCGCGCGATCCGCGAGGCGGTCCCCGGTTGCGGCGTCGAGGTCCTGCCGACCGACTTCCAGGGCGGCGAACGCCACGTCGCCACGGTGCTGGACGCCGGGCCCGACGTGTTCGCGCACAACCTGGAGACCGTCCATCGCCTCCACGCCCGGATCCGCCCGGCGTTCGGCTACGACCGGACGCTCGAGGTCCTCGCGTTCGCCAAGCGGCACCGGCCGGGCCAGGTGACGAAGTCAAACCTGATCCTCGGCATGGGCGAGACGCGCGAGGAGGTCACCGACGCGCTGCACGCCCTCGCCGAGGCCGGGTGCGACATCGTGACGATGGGCCAGTACCTGCAGCCGACGAAGCTCCACCTGCCGGTCGATCGGTGGGTCCACCCGGACGAGTTCGCCGATCACGCTCGCGACGGCGAGGCGTTCGGCATCGCGCACGTCGAGGCCGGGCCGCTCGTGCGGTCGAGCTTCCACGCGGGCAAGCAGCTACGGCGCGCCGTCGAGGCGGGCGTCCCGGTCCCTCGGACCTGAGGGAGAGCGGAGGAGTCGGCCTGTAAGCCGGGTTCTGTACCGGCCCTCGCGGGCCGGCGGCGGCCATCTCTCTGAGCGCCTGCGGCGCCCCGGCGCGTCCCCGAAGGGATGCGGCTCGTGCGGCCTACCCGGGAGCTCGGACGGGCCGTCCTGGCCGGCGGGACTCGCATCGCTGCGCGCCCGCCGTGCGCTCCCTGCTTGGCCTTGCTCCGGGTGGGGCTTGCCGAGCCGGACCGGTCGCCCGATCCGCTGGTGAGCTCTTACCTCACCGTTTCACCCTTGCTCGCGCGGTCGCCCGCGCGGGCGGTCTGCTCTCTGTGGCGCCTTCGCGAGGTCGCCCCCGCCTGGGCGTTACCCAGCACCCTGCCCTGTGGAGCCCGGACTTTCCTCGACCGGCCCGAAGGCCGACCGCGGCCGCCCGGCCGGCTCCTCCACGACCGAGTATGGCACGCGGTCGAGTGATCAGGCGCCGTCGTCGTCCCAAAGGGGGACGGCGCGAGCGGATGCCGGGCGGGCCGCGCCGCCGGTCGCGAGCCACGCGTCCACCCCCTCGTTCGCCAGCCGGTCGGCCTCCGTGTTGCGCTCGCGTGGAACGTGCTCGTACTCCACGCCCTCGAACCGCGCGGCGACGTCCCGGACCTCCTTGTGGAGCCGCTGGAGCGTGGGGTTCTTCACCCGGAACCGCCCCGAGAGCTGCTCCACGAGCAGCCGGCTGTCCGAGCGCAAGGTGACCCGGGTGGCGCCGAGCTCGAGCGCTCGCCGCAGCCCCTCGATCACCGCGGTGTACTCGGCCTGGTTGTTCGTGGCGACCCCGAGCCCGCGAGCGATCTCGGCCACCACGGTCCCGTCGTCGTCGGTGATCTGGACCCCGATCCCTGCCGGACCCGGGTTCCCGCGCGACGCACCGTCACAGGCGACGATCACGCGAAGACCACGATCCGCCGGCAGTACTCGCACCGCTTGATGCCGTCGGTGTGCTTGAGCCTGTCCAGCTCGAGGGCCGAGAGCTTCTCGTGGCAAGCCTGGCAGACGCCATCCACCAGGGCCGCGGCGCCAACGCCCCTCTTCTGCCTGCGGAGGTCGTCGTAGAGCTCGAGGAGCTCCTCGTCGAACTCCGGCACGAGGACGTCGCGCGCGGCGCGTCGCTCCGTGAGCTGCGCCGTCACCAGCTCGAGCTCGCGGACGGCGTCGCCGCCGACGGCCTCGACCCGCGACCGCGCGGCCGTGACGGCCTCCTGTTCGACGGCGGCCCTGCGTTCGAGGTCCTCGCGCCGCTCCATCCGCTCGAGCAGCTCGTCCTCGGTCCGGGACTTCCGCTCCTTGATGCTGGCGATCTCGTGCTGAAGCGCCTCGAGCTCCTTCGTGTTCGCGATGCTGCCGTCGTACAGGCGCTTCTCGTCGGCGGCGGCCTTCTGGTCCATCGAGTCGATCTCGTTCTCGAGGCGGCGCTGCTCGACGGCGACGGCGTCGAGCGCCAGACGCAGCTCGCCCAGCCTGGACTCGGCCTCCTCCATCGCCACGCGAGCTTCGGCGAGCTCCGTTCCGGCCTCGAGCTGCTGACGGCGCTGCTCCAGACGGTCGATCGCGGAGTCCAGCTCCTGCAGCTCCAGCAGCCGGTCGGTTCCCCTCATCGGTGCGAAGGGTAGCCGAACGGCGCGCTCTCGGGCGGGGCGGACGCTCACACGAGCGTCAGCTGCGTGCCGGCCGGCTGCTCCTGCGGCGCGCGAGCGCGACGGGACCAGCGCGGCGGCGGTTCGACGCCGTGTCGGCGCCGCAGCTGGCGCTCGATGCCCCCCACGGTGCAGCCGAGCGCCGCACGGTCGGCGGCCGGCGCGTAGGACCGCACGTACATCCGCTCGTAGCGTGGGACGAGGTCGGGGTAGTGCTGCTCGAGCCACGGGAGGAACTCCTCCCGCACGCCGGGCCGTAGATGCAGCAGGATGGGCGACACGTGCGTCGCCCCGGCGTCGATCGCAGCCCGCACGACCTCGCGGAGCTGGCGTGGATCGTCGCTGATGCCCGGCAGGACCGGCGCCACGAGCACGCCGCACGGCACGCCGGCGGCGTTCAGCGCGGCGACGGCCTCGATCCGCTTGCGGGGGTGGGGTGTCCCGGGCTCGCTGCGCCGCCAGACGTCCTCGTCGAGGGTGCCGATCGAGAACGCGGTCGCGACCTCCGTCGTCCGACATGCCTCCACGAGCAGGTCGAGGTCCCGCAGGATCAGCGTCCCCTTCGTGAGGATCGAGAACGGGTTCCGGTGGTCGATCAGCGCGCGCAGGATCCCGCGCATCAGCTCGTACCGGCCCTCCGCGCGCTGGTAGGGGTCGGTGCCGGTCCCCATCGCGATGCCCTCCCCCTTCCAACGTTTGGCCGCGAGCTGCCGGCGCAGGACCTCGGCGGCGTTCACCTTCACGACGATCTTCGTCTCGAAGTCCCGCCCGGCGTCCATGTCCAGGTACGTGTGCGTGACGCGCGCGAAGCAGTACGAGCACGCGTGGGTGCACCCCCGGTACGGATTCACGGTCCAGCGGAAGGGGAGGAGGTTGCCCTTCACCTGGTTGATGACGGAGCGCGCCTCCACCTCGATGAATTCGATCCCCCGGAACCCCGGGGTGTCGAAGGTGCGCCGTCGGAGCTCGAACAGCGTCTCGGCCATGAACGACCGAGGATAGAACACATGTTCGGGTCGGGCAAGGGGGCGAGACCCGGCTAGGATGCCCGTCGATGGGCGGACGCGTGGTGCTCGTGACCGGAGCCGCGGGCGGCATCGGCCGCGCGGCGGCGGCGCGGTTCCGGGACCGGGGCGACGCCGTGGTCCTCACGGACGTCGACGCCGGCGGGCTGGCGAAGGTCGCCGCCGACCTGGGCATCGCCGACACGGTCGTCGCCGACGTGACGATCGTCGCCCACTGCGCGCGCGCGGTGGGTGAGACCGTCGAGCGGCACGGGCGGCTGGACGTCCTCGTGAACTGCGCCGGCATCTGGGTCGAGGGCCCGACCGCCGAGACGACCGAGGCCGAGTACGACCGCACGATGGCCGTGAACCTCAAGGGCACGTTCTTCATGTCCCGGTACGCGATCCCCCACCTGGAGGCGACCGAGGGCTGCATCGTGAACCTGTCCTCGGATGCGGGGATGCTCGGCTCGGCGGGAGCGGCGGTGTACTCGGCGTCGAAGGGGGGCGTGTCGAACCTCACGCGGGCGCTCGCGATCGAGCTCGCGCCGAAGCTCGTCCGCATCAACGCCGTCTGCCCGAACGACGTCGAGACGCCCATGCTCGAGGGGCAGGCGCGCGACTACGGGGGCGACGATCCGCAGAGGTACCTGGACGCGCTGCTCGCCGGGTACCCGCAGGGCGAGCGCGCGCGGTTCATCAAGCCGGACGAGGTCGCGGCGTTGATCGCGTACCTCGCCTCCGAGGACGCCGCGCCGATCACCGGGGCGTGCGTGGCGATCGACTTCGGGAGCACGGCTCGCCTGTAGGCGCCTCGCTATCCTCGGGGCGGCATGGCCCGACGCCTCGGCTTCCTCCTCACCCCGCGCTGGATCGCGCTCCTCGCGGTCGCGCTCGTGGTCGCCGCAACGTGCGTTCGGCTCGGGATCTGGCAGCTCGATCGGCTGGAGCAGCGGCGAACCCTGAACGAGCGGATCCGGAAAGGCCTCGCCGCCGAGCCCGTGCGGTTCGACACCCTCACGCCCGACGACGCCTACCGCAGCGTGGTGGCGACCGGCACCTACGACCCCGAGCGTGAGGTGCTCTGGTACGGACGCTCGCTCGACGGTCGGCCCGGTCATCACGTGCTCACCCCGCTCGTCACGACGACGGACGGGAGCCGCGGCGCGATCCTCGTCGACCGCGGCTGGGTGCCGGCGGACCTCGCCTCTCCACCGGTCGAGCCCGCCGCGCCGCCCGCCGCGGAGGTGACGGTCACGGGCTTCCTGATCCCCACGGGAGATGGCGACCACGCCGTGATCGACCGGGATCCATCGGGCCGGCCGCTGACGCTGCGGCGCCCGGACCCCGCCGCGGTCGAGACCCCGTACGGGCTGTGGCCTCTCGCGATGCAGCTCGAGGAACAGTCCCCAGCGCAGGTTGGAGACCTGCCGGTGCCGGTCCCGGAGCCACAGCTCGACGAGGGACCGCACCTGTCGTACGCGGTGCAGTGGTTCATCTTCGCCACCATCGCCGTGGTCGGGTTCGTCGTGCTCGCCCGCCGAGAGGCGCGCGACCGCGAGCGCGCGGCCGGGTAGGCTTCGGCGGATGGGCTGCCTCGTCGCCGTCCTGGGCCTGATCACGCCGCGGTTCGTCCTCGCGATGCTCTGGCTGTTCAGCGACTATCTGAACCGGGCGTTCGACAGCGGCTGGTGGCCGCTCCTCGGCTTCTTCATCCTGCCCACCACCACGATCGGCTGGGCGGTCGCGCGCAACGAGTTCACCGCTCCCGACGGCGGGTTCGAGGCCTTGGGTTTCATCCTCATCGTGCTCGGCGTGCTGATCGACCTGGGCCTGCTGGGCGGCGGGGCGAGGGGCGGGCGGGGCCTCGGCAGACGACGGGACTGAGCGGGGCCGTCGGATCCCGCGCGCGAAACGGCCTCATCGCTACGGTGGGCGCATGAGCCGCACCCCCGAGCCCCAGGTCGATGGCCTCCGCTGGCGGCTCCCGTTCTTCCGTTCGCTCGACGGGTACCGGCGCGGGTGGCTCGGGAAGGACCTCGTCGCCGGTGCGCTCATCGTGGCGATCGCGATCCCCCTCAGCATGGGGATGGCCGAGGTCGCCGGGATGCCGCCCGTCGCCGGGTTGTACTCGTGCGTGCTGCCGCTCCTCGCGTACGCGCTGTTCGGGTCGTCGCGGCAGCTCGTGATCGCGCTCGACGCCTCGACCGCGGCGATGCTCGCCGCGACCGTCGCGCCGCTCGCGGGGAGCGACCCCGAGCGGTACGCGACCCTCGCGGCCTTCGTCGCGGTGCTCGTCGGCGCGATCTTGCTCGTCGCGGGCTTGCTCCGCCTGGGGTTCCTCGGCAACCTGCTGTCCGAGCCGATCCTGCTCGGCTATCAGGCGGGCCTGGCGATCGTCGTCACGGTGAGTCAGCTGCCGCGGATCCTGGGGTTCCCGCTGGCGGAAGATGCGACCTGGCGCCAGATCGGCGAGATCGCCGGCCGGCTGGACGAGACGAACGGCTGGACCCTGGCGATCGGCGTCGTGTGCCTCGGCGTCGTGCTCGCGCTCCGACGGTGGCGCGCCACGTTCCCGGGCGCCCTCCTCGCGATCGTGGTGGCGACCCTCGCGGTCGAGGCGTTCGTCCTCGTCGAGGAGGGCGTCGCCGTGCTCGGCGACATCCCGTCCGGGTTCCCCGACCTGGTCTGGCCATCGGCCTCGGCGAGCGACCTGACGGCGGTGCTGCCGGGCGCCGCAGGCATCGCGCTCGTGGCCGCGGCCGACACGATCGTGAGCTCGCGCGCGTTCGCGAATCGTGGTGGGTATCGAGTGGACTCGAACATGGATCTCGTGGGCCTCGGCGCGGCGAACGTGTCCTCGGGCGTCTCGGGCGGGATCTCGGTCAGCGCGAGCGCCGCGCGCACTGCGGTGGCCGAGTCCGTCGGCTCGCGCTCGCAGGTGGCCGGGGTGACCGCGTCGCTGCTCATGGTCGCGGTCCTCGTGTTCCTGACCCGCCCGCTGCAGAACATCCCGACGGCGGCGCTCGCGGCGGTGGTGATCTCCGCGGTGGTCCGCCTGGTCGAGGTGGGGAACCTGCGGAGCCTGTGGCGGATCCGCCGCACCGAGTTCGTCGTGGCCGCCGCGACGATGCTCGGCGCGGTGTTCTTCGGTCTCCTGCAGGGCATCCTGATCGCCGTCGGACTGTCGATCCTGGACTTCGTGCGCCGGGCGGCCGTTCCCCACGACGCCGTGGTCGGCCGGCTCCGCGGGCGGCAGGGGCTCTTCGACATCGAGCGGTTCCCGGGCGCCCGCACGAACCCGGGCATCGTCGTCTACCGCTTCGACGCACCGCTCTTCTACGCGAACGCCGAGCGCTTCCTGGAGCGCGCCCGGACGCTCGCGGACGACGCGCCGAACGCTCACTGGTTCGTCGTCGACCTCTCGCCGGTCTCCGACGTCGACGCCAGCGGCGCCCGGATGCTCGTGGAGCTCCACGACGAGCTCGAGGGGCGCGGCGTCGAACTGGTCCTCGTCGACCTGCTCTCGCGGGTCGAGGACCTCCTCGGCCGCGCCGGCGTCATCGAGCGGCTGGGCCCGGGCCGCGTGTTCGATACGGCGGAGGAGGCGATCGAAGCTATCGGGGTCGGCGCCGGCGGATGAGATCGCGCGCGGGTCACCACAGGAACGGGACGAACCGGCGCCGCACCCTGCGGCGGTAGTCCTCGTAGGCCGGGTGGTGCTCGACGAGCCAGTGCTCCTCGCGACGGGACTTCGCCTCGAACAGCAGTGCGAGGAGCAGCGTGGGGACCAGCGCCAGCCACGACGTCGCCAGGCTCCAGGCGAGCGAGAGGAGCACACCCCCGCCGTAGACCGGATGTCGGACGAGCGCGTAGAGCCCGTCCTCACGCAGGGCGCCGCCCTCGACCGGCTTCGGGAACGGGGTGAGCTGCGCCCCCAGACCGAGCAGCCCACCGAGGAACAGCGCCCCGCCCACGAGCCCCACGACGAACGCAGCGCCGAGCAACGGCGCCTCGACCGCGTCCGGCCACTCGGGCCCCAGCACCGCGGATAGGCCGAGACCAACGATCAGGACCATCTGCATCGCGACCCAGCCCTCGCCCCGAGGGCCGAGCGCCGGCGACCGGGTCCCGCTCGGCTCCGCCACGAGCTGGAGCCTATCGCCGTTGGGAGGTCGATCCGAGACCTCCGTCGGTTGACCTCCGCGCGGGGTCGTGGCTACGCTCCGCCTCCCCGAGCAGGAGGTCGAAGATGCCGCAGCGTCGTCCCGTCCGGATCGCCTCTCGCGTGGCGGTCGCGCTCGCGCTCGCGACGGTCGTGGGGGCACCGTCCGCGGGCGCGACGCCGATCGCGTCGCCCCTCGCCAAAGATTGCCAGGCACCGGCCACCGACGCTGCCCGGGGTGGCTACAAGCACGACGCGTTGGCTGCACCCGCCGTCGATCCGCTCGTGGGCTGGCGCGCGACCGCTGAGGGTGCCGACTTCACCGCGACCGCCGCGGGAACGATCACGATCCCCGTCGCGTTCCACGTGATCCGTGAGGGCCCCACCCTGGCCGAGGGGAACGTCCCGCAGTCGATGATCGACGCGCAGATCCGCGTGCTGAACCGATCGTTCGCCGGCAGGACCGGCGGCGTGGCTACGGCGTTCGAGTTCGAGCTCGTCTCGGTCGACCGCACGACGAACGCCGATTGGTACCACATGGGCTACGGCAGCCGCGAGGAGCGTGTCGCGAAGGCCGCCCTGCGTGAGGGCGGCGCCGAGACCCTCAACATCTACAGCGCGCTCCTCGACGCGAACCTGCTCGGCTGGGCGACCTTCCCGTCCTCGTACGCGCAGCACCCCGAGTGGGACGGCGTCGTGATCCTCTGGTCCTCGATGCCGGGCGGCGGCGCCGTTCCGTACGACGAGGGGGACACGGCGACGCATGAAGTGGGCCACTGGCTCGGCCTGTACCACACGTTCCAGGGCGGCTGTAACCGCTGGGGCGACTACATCGAGGACACGCCGGCCGAGCGCTCTCCGGCGTTCGGCTGTCCCGAGGGGCGGGACACGTGCGACGACCCGGGCCTCGACCCGATCGAGAACTTCATGGACTACACCGAGGACGCCTGCATGGACGCGTTCACCGCCGGCCAGTCGCTCCGGATGGACGAGTCTTGGGCGGCCTTCCGGGCCTGAGCCGGCCGGCCCTCGCCCCCCGTCGGTAGACTCCGACCCGGTGGGGACCAGGCCCGAAGGCTCCGTCGGGACGAGCGAGCGTCCCATGGCCTCGACGCCCGAGCTCAAGCTCGTCCCGAAGGAGCACGGTGCGAGCTTCATGTCGGTTCACTCGCTGCTGCTCGGCATCGTCGCCGGGCTCGCGGCCGGGGGCGACGACTGGGCCGGCCTCGTGCTCGCGCTCGCGTTCGGCGCGCTGTTCCTGCCTCTCACCGCCGCCGTCTCGGTCATCACGCAGCCCCGCCTCGCGCGGGCGGCGCGGCGGCGGGCGACGGTCCTCGGCGCCGCGTTCGCCGCTGTGGGGACACTCGCGCTCGTCAACGGCCCGGTGCCCGAGCTCCTGTGGCTCGGCGGGTTCGGGGTCGCGCTCGGGGGGATCTACTCGGCCAGCCGAGCGCGGACGGGCGGGCGCTCGGTGCCGTCGCAGCTCTCGGCGATCGCGAGCATCGCGTTGCTCGCACCGCTCGCCTGGCTGCTCGTCGCGGGGCCGACCGACCGTTGGCCGCTGTCGGCGCCGACGGCGTTCCTGGCGTTCGGCGGGACCGTCCCGTACGTGCGCGAGCGCGTCCGGCGGCGCCGTTTCTCGACGATGACGTTGGCCGAGCGGATCCGCGGCGGATCGGTGGCGCTCGGGTGGCAGGCCGTGGCGCTCGGGGGCGCGGTCGCGCTCGCGCTCGCGGATGTGGTGCACCCCCTCGTGCCGATCGCGTTCCTGCCGGGTGCGACGAAGGTCGTCGTCGCGATCGTTCGCCCGGAGACGAAGCCGCCGATCAGGCGGATCGGCTACCTGGAGACCGCGATCTCGACCGCCTTCGCGATCCTGGCCGGGATCGGCCTCGGGATCGCCCCCTAGCGTCCGTTCATCTGGTCGGCTGGTTCCGCTCGAACACCGGACCGCGGTGCATCCAGCAACTCGAGGAGGCGTTGTAGGTCGAGAGCACGGTGGAACACCCGCTCCGATCGCACACCCGGCCGTAGGTGGATCGCACGGCGACCCCCTTGCGCTCGGGGGCCCCGTACCGGACGTCGCTTCGTCGCGCCATGACCTGCCCTTCCTCACGTGCCGTGTGCACCGTGAAGCGAGAGGCGGGTGTCCAGCACCGGTCGGTCGCGACGCGGATGACCTCGAACGAGGTCTGGACTCCACCGTACCATCTCCGCCGGGCCGGCGTTCCCGGCCGCGCGTCATGCCAGCGGGCCCACCTCGGCCTCGACGGCATCGAGCACCTCGCCCGAGGCCACGAGCGCTGCCATCCGGTCGTGGTCACGGTAGAGGGGGCGGTCCTCGTCCAGATGCTTCACGTGCCGCCGGATGACGGCGTGCGCCGCGCGGACACCCCGGCCGGGTGTGAAGGTCCGGAAGTCGAGCGCCTGCGCGGCCGCCATCAGCTCGATGCCGATCACCGCGTTCGCGTTCTGGAGGATCCGCCCGTTCTTCAGCGCCGTGTTCATCCCCATCGAGACGAAGTCCTCCTGGTCGGCCGCCGCGGGGATCGACATCGTGCTCGCCGGCGCGGAGAGGATCCGCTGTTCCACGATGAGGGTGTCCGCCGTGTACTGGCTGAGCATCATCCCCGAGTAGAACCCGGGGTCGGGCGTGAGGAAGTCCGGCAGGCCCTGGCTGAGCGCCGGGTTCGTCAGGCGGTTCATGCGCCGCTCGGCCAGGACGCACACGGTGGTGACGGCCTGCCCGACCAGCTCCATCGGCAGGCTGACCGGCGTCCCCTGGAAGTTCGCGCCGGTGAGCGTCAGGTTCGCCTCGGGCAGGAACAGCGGGTTGTCGCCCACGCCGTTCAGCTCGATCTCGACCTGGCTCCGCGCGAACGCGAGGGCGTCGTGCGCGGCCCCGATCACCTGAGGCGACGAGCGCATCGAGTACGCGTCCTGCACCTTCGTCTTGATCGTGCCCGACCGGAGGTCGCTCCCCTCGATGCACCGCAGGATCGACCGGGCGCTGCGGATCGCTCCCGGGAACCCGCGGAGCTCGTGGACCCGCGCGTCGTACGGCTTCAGGTTGGCGAGCAACGCCTCGAGCGACATGGCGCACGCGATCTCCGCGTGCCGGAGCAGTCGGTCGGCGTCGACGACCTGGAGCGCGCTCATCGCGGTGAGGACGTTCGACCCGTTGATCGCGGCGAGGCCGTCGCGGGCCTGCAGCCCGGGCACCGGGATGCCGGCCCTGGCCATGGCGTCCGCGCCGGGCAGCCGCTCCCCTTCGAAGAACGCCTCGCCCTCCCCCATCAGCAGCTCCGCGATCTGGGCCATCGGCGCGAGATCGCCGCTCGCGCCGACCGAGCCGCGCTCGGCCACGACCGGCGTGAGGCCGCGGTTCAGCATCTGGACGAACGTCTGCGCGATCTCGGGTCGGTTCCCCGAGTTGCCGTGGGCGAGGACGTTGATGCGGCCTGCGATCGCCCCTCGGACCGCGTCCTCGCGGAGCGGCTCACCGATGCCGGCGGCGTGGTTGTACACGAGGAACCGTTGGAAGCGCTCGACCTGCTCGTCGGACAGGACGATCTCGGAGAACTCGCCGATACCGGTGTTCGTGCCGTACATCACCTCGCGCGCGGCGAGCTTGGCCTCGAGCATCGCGCGGCAGGCGCGGATCCGCTCGAGCGCCGCGGCGTCGAGCTCGACCGGCTCGCGCTCGCGCGCGATCCGCGCCAGCCGTTCGACCGTGAGCGAGGAGCCGTCCAGGACGATGGTCATCGCGCGTGTCCCTTCGGTCGTTCCCCGGCCATGCTCGCGCGCGGCGGTCGCGGTCCCCGGGTCGCTCGGCCCCCCACGTACGGGGCGCCCGGCGTGGGGCGTCCCGGCTCAGGCGGAGGCTTCGACGTCCTCCGACCAGGATCCGGACCTCGCGAGACCGTTCATGCGCGCCCGGTGAGCGAGCGCCCGCTGCCCCGCCTCGACGTTCGCGTCGTCACCGCCCCAGGCCTTCAGGGACGGCGCCTGGAGCGCCCGGCCGTACGAGAACGAGAGCTCCCACGGGAAGGGGCCCATCCTGTTCATCGCGTCCAGGTGCTCCGTCGCCTCGACGTCGCCCTGTCCGCCGGACAGGAACGCGATGCCGGGCACCTGCTCGGGGACGGTGGCCTTCAGGCACCGGACGGTGGCCTCCGCGACCTCCTCGACCCCGGCCCGGTCGGTCGCGTCCTTGCCCGAGAGCACCATGTTCGTCTTCAGGATCGTCCCGGGCAGGTGGACCCGGTGGTCCTCGAGCGCCGCGAAGAACACGCGCAGGGTCTCCGCGGTCACCTCCTCACACCGCTGGATCGAGTGGTCGCCGTCCATCAGGACCTCGGGCTCGACGATCGGGACCAGGTCGGCCTCCTGGCACAGGGCCGCGTAGCGGGCGTTCGCGTGCGCGTTCGCCTGGAGGGCGAAGGGCGTGGGCAGCCCATCGCCGATGACGATGGTCGAACGCCACTTCGCGAACCGCGCGCCCTTGTCCCGGTACTCGGACAAGCGATCGCGGAGCCCATCGAGGCCCTCGGTCACGGTCTCGCCGGGGAACAGGGCCAGCGGCTTGGCCCCGGTGTCCACCTTGATCCCCGGGATCACGCCCGCATCGATCAGGACCTGGACGAGCGTCCGGCCGTCGTCGGCAGACTGGCGGATCGTCTCGTCGAACAGGATCGCGCCGCTGATGTGCTCGCCGATGCCGGGGGTCGTGAACAGCATCTGCCGGTACACGCGCCGGCGGTCCTCGGTGGACTCGACGCCGATCGAGTCGAAGCGCTTCTTGATCGTCCCGCTGCTCTCGTCGGCGGCGAGGATGCCTCGGCCCGGCGCGACCATCTCGAGCGCCGTCTTCTCCAGGACGTCCACGTTCATGGCTCGATCATCCTTCCTACGTCCGGGTCTCCCTTCCGGGGTACGTTACCTCCGCCGGCCCGAACCGGGCTATCGGCGCCGCTCGGCCGGCTCGAACCACCAGGGCTCGAAGCCGCGGTCGTGCTCGTCCACCACCGTGCCCGGCGGCACCAGCTCGTCGATCGCGTCGAGCGTCGCGGCGTCAAGTCGCAGGTCCGCGGCCTCCACCAGGTCCTCGAGCTGCTCCATCGTCCGGGGCCCGATGATCGCCGAGGTCACGGCGGGATGCGCGAGCACCCAGGCGATCGCCAGTCGGGGCAGGGTCATGCCGGCGTCGCCCGCCAAGCGGACCAACGCCTCGACGATGTCGAGCTTGCGCTGGACCTCCGACCGCGACTCGTCGTACAGGACCGCGAGCCACTCCGCTCGCTCGGCGCCGCGCACGGCGCGGGACTCGGGCGAGCGGTCGAAGTGGTCCCGACGGTACCGTCCCGCGAGCCAGCCTCGGTCCAGGGGACTCCAAACGAGCACGCCCATCCCGTACCGCCGGGCCACGGGCAGCACGTCGTGCTCGATGGAGCGCACGAAGATCGAATACGGGGGCTGCTCCGTGCGGAAGCGGGAAAGGCCTCGGCGCTCGGCGGCCCACTGCGCCTCGACGATCTGCCAACCGGGGAACGTCGAGGACCCGAAGTACCGGATCTTGCCCTGCCGCTGCAGGTCGGTGAGCGCGCCGAGCGTCTCCTCGACGTCCGTCCACGGCTCGGGCCGATGGATCTGGTACAGGTCGATGCGGTCGGTGTCCAGGCGCCGCAGGCTGTCCTCGACCTCCCGCATGATCCATACGCGCGAGTTCCCCTGGTCGTTCGGGCCGGGCCCCATGCCCCCGTGGACCTTCGTCGCGAGGATCACCTCGTCGCGGCGACCCTTCAGGGCCTTGCCGAGGATCTCCTCGGACTCGCCGTTCGCGTAGACGTCGGCGGTGTCCACGAAGTTGATCCCGGCGTCGAGGGCCGTGTGGATGATGCGCACGCAGTCGTCGACGTCGTCGTTGCCCCACGCGCCGAACATCATCGTGCCCAGACAGTGGGTGCTGACGTGCAGCCCCGTGCCTCCGAGCGTTCGATACTCCATGGTCGTCCTCCATCGCTCTGGTCGATCGCGGCCGCTGGTCGATCCCGGCCGACCGCGCACCCGAGCCTACCGGGCGCGCGGACCCAGGGAGCCCGCCACGCACGGGGTCGCGACGCTCCCGGGTCCTACGGCCGAGACGCCCTCCGCACGAACCCGAGGCCCGGGCCGTGCACCACGCGCACGATCCTGGAGGGCGCGAGCGCGCGGAGGCGGATCGTCCGCTGCGAGTCGTCCGGCGGCACGACCAGGGTGGTCCCGGGACCGAGCTCCGACCCGTCGTCGGCGCGGGCGACCCCCTCGCGGACGCTGGCCAACCCGCCCTCGCCCGGGCTCAGGGCGATCGCCAGCTCGGCGGCCTCCTCCAGGCGTGAGTCCGTGAACAGCCGGACGTCGCCGCTCACCCGCAGCGGGGAGCTCGGCCCGACGAGCTCCTTCGTCCGGACGCCGATCGCCTCCTCGTGCCGCGGCGCGTCCGCGTCGCGCAGGACGCCGAACGCGGTGCGCTCGGGGATCGGGTCCGTCGTGTACACCAGGATGTACGCGCGGGTATCCACGTCCCCGTGGTTCCATTCGGAGTGGATCATCCCGCCCCGGCCCTCGGTGAACTGCCCGACGTCGCCGGTGTCCATGTGCCCGGTGATCCCGTTCAGCGCGTCGTCGTGGTCCAGCTGCCCCTGCTCGATGTAGAACAGCCGCTCGTTGTGCCGGTGCGGGTGGTGCCCGATGCCGAGCCCCGCCCGCACGGTCGAGTCGTGCACGGTGATCAGCGGGCCCGAGGCCTCGATCCCCACGAACGGTCCGATCGAC
The DNA here is from genome assembly GCA_035762085.1 of Actinomycetota bacterium. GTDB lineage: Bacteria > Actinomycetota > UBA4738 > UBA4738 > HRBIN12 > HRBIN12. The sequence goes on from DASTPT010000074.1 coordinate 24,051, forward strand.
TCGATCGCCTCGAGCCCCGGCATGCCGAACTCGCGCTCGCCCAGCACCACGTGGTCCTCCGGCGCCAGGACGAGGTACGGACGGACGTCCACGTCGCACACGGTACCCGCGTTCCGTGCTCGACGTCCGCCCTTGCCTGGGCGCGCTCGCCCCACCTACGATCGGGCGACACGTGCCGGTCCGAAGGGAGGGCGACCGCATGTCCGAGCACCTCACCGTCGTCGACGTCTCCGACATCCGTCCGAGGAGGCTGGACGAGCTCCGAGCGTCCGTCGGCGAGCTGGCCCGGTTGGTGGAGGCGAACGAGCCCCGGCCCGCGGCCTACGAGATCTTCTTCGATCCGGACGAGACCCGGATGTCGGTGCTGCAGGTCCACCCGGACTCCGCCTCGATGGAGCTGCACATGCGCGTCGCGGCCGACGCGTTCCGCGGCTTCGCCGACCTCCTCACGCTCCGGACGGTGGACGTCTACGGGGACCCGAGCGACGAGCTCCTCGGCCAGCTGCGCCGGAAGGTCGAGCTGCTCGGCGACGCCACGATCACGGTGCACCGACGCCAGGCCGGGTTCGCTCGCCTCGGACGCCCAGCCGGGTGACCAACACGAGCGCGAGGCCCGCGGCGGCGACCCCGGCCCCGACGAGGAACGTCCCGCCCCTGCCCACCGCGGCGGCGACGAAGCCGAGCGTCGCCGGCCCCAGCCCGATCGCGAGGTCGATGAACGCGCTCGTCGTGCCCATCACCGCCCCACGCTCGTCGGCCGGGACGCCCTCGACCGCGAGCGCGAAGACCGCCGGTGTGAACAGCGCGACGCCGACGCCGAGCAGGACGGTCCCGGCCACGAGCCCGGTGGGCGACCCCCACAGCCCGATCAGGCCGAGGCCGGACGCGGCCAGCGCCAGCGAGACGCGCGTCGTCACCGCCGCGCCGAACCGGTCGGGGATCCGGGCGCCGAGGCTCCGGATCGCCACCACGATCCCCCCGAACAGCCCGAGGACGGCGCCCGAGCTGGACATCCCCACGTCCCCGACGTAGAGCGGCACGAACGCGAGGAACCCACCCATCCCCCAGATCGCCGCGAACAGGACGAGGCCCGGCAGGAGACCGGCCGGGTGGACCATCCGGTGTGGCGCGGGCGCGCCGTGGCTCGGCTCGGGACGCATCGGCGGGAGCCGCAGGGACAGGCCGACGGCGACCAGCCCGAGGGCGATCGCGACGACCCACGCCGCCGTGAACCCGCCCCACGCCACGACCGCCTCGCCGATGAACGGCCCCGCGCCGATCCCGATGTACAGGGACAGCGACGCGAAGCTCATCGCCTCGCCGCGGCGCTCGGGCGGGGCGAGGTCCATGCTCGCGCTGACGGCGCCGACGAAGAACAGGGCCTCTCCCGCCCCCGTCAGCAGCCGAAGCGCGGCGAGCACGGTCACGGACGTCGCCACGAGGTACCCGAGGACCGACAGCGCGAACAACGAGGCGCCGACGACCATGAGCGCTCGCCGCCCGCGGCGGTCTGCTGCCCGCCCCGCCCAGGGACGCAGGAAGAACGCCGAGACGCTGAACGCCCCGATCACGAGGCCGACGGCCACGTTCCCGGCCCCGAGCGGCCCGGTCACGTACCGAGGGAGCGCAGGCAGGAGGACGCCGTCCGCCGTGAAGTAGGCGAGCTCGGCGATCGCCACCCGGATGAAGACCGGCGTGAGCAGGGTGGGCTCGGTCCTCACCCGCCCGACGGAGGCGGCCGACCGCCCGCTCCCCTGCCTCCGGATCCCCAGCTCGCGCATCATCTCGGTCTCCTCCCTCGTCCGTGTACGTCGATCCTGCCGGCGGGCGAGGCGCCGAGGCATCGGTAGGTCTGCCCATCCTGGTTGGCCGGAGGCGCCCGGGCTGTCATCCTGAGCCCGGGAACCCCGGACGGGGAGGATCCGCAGGTGACCCAGGACGTTCGACTCGCCGAGCTGCTGGCGGCCCTGTCCATCACCACCGACCTCGCGATGGGCCAGGAGCCGGAGAAGGCCGTCCGCGCCACGGTCATCGCCGTCGAGATCGCCCGGAAGCTGGGGCTCGCGGAGGAGGAGGTGCGGGACGTCTTCTTCTCGACGCTCCTCAAGCACCTCGGGTGCACCGCGACCACGCACGAGGAGCTCGGGTTCTTCGGCCCGGACGCGCACCGATCGCGGCGGGTCGCGGAGCGGACGGACGTCGCGAGCACGCGCGAGAGCGTCGAGCTCCTGCGCATGGTCGGCCGCGGCGCAGGCCTCGCGCGGCCACGCTACCTGGCCAACGCGATCAGGGCCGGCAAGGAGGCCGAGGCGACGATCGTCCGGGCGGTGTGCGAGGTCGCGGCGCAGATGTCGCGACGGCTCGACCTCGGCGACGCCGTCGGGCTCGCGCTCTTCCACAACACCGAGCGGTGGGACGGGAAGGGCGGCCCCGAGGGCCTTCGCGGCGAGGACATCCCGCTGCCCGCGCGGATCGCCGAGCCGGCGACGCAGGCCATCATCAGCCACCGGCTCGGCGGGGTGGACGAGGCCCTCGCGATGGCCCGGCAACGCGCCGGCGGGTGGTTCGACCCCCGTGTCGTCGAGGCGTTCGAGGCCGTCGGACCCGAGGCGCTCGAGCGCCTGGAGGCGGAGGATCCCTGGACGTTGGTGCTCGCCGCGGAACCCGTCCCCACCCGCACGATCCCGCCCGACCGGCTGGACGCGGTCGCCGAGGCGTTCGCCGACGCGGTCGATCTGGCCACGCCCTTCACGATGGGACACTCCTCCGGGGTCGCGGAACTCTCGGCCGCCGCCGCCGAGCGTCTGGCGCTCGACGATCCTCGCGCCGTGCGGCTGGCGGCGCTCCTGCACGATCTGGGTCGGACGTCCGTCGGCGCCGCCGTGTGGGAGAAGTCGGGTGCGCTCAACACCTCGGAGTGGGAGCAGGTCCGCCTGCACCCGTACCACACGGAACGGATCCTCTCGCGCTCGGTTGCGCTCCGGCCGCTCGCGCGGATCGCCGGGATGCACCACGAGCGCCGCGACGGCTCCGGCTATCACCGCGGCGCGTCGGCGAAGGAGGTCCCGCCCGCGGCCCGGCTGCTGGCCGCCGCCGATGCGTACCAGGCGATGACGCAGGACCGTCCGTACCGGGCTGCACTCGAGCCGGCGCGGGCGTCCGAGGCCCTGCTCGGGGAGGCCCGCGAGGGGCGGCTGGATCCCGAGTGCGCCCGCGCCGTGATCGAGGCCGCCGGCCATCGGCCCTCGGGCACGCGTGAACTGTGGCCGGCCGGCCTGTCCGACCGCGAGGTCGACGTGATCCGGCTGCTCACACGCGGGATGTCGAACCGGGCGATCGCCGACGCGCTCGTGATCTCGCCCAGGACGGCCGAGCATCACGTGCAGCACATCTACGCGAAGATCCGCGTGTCGACGCGCGCCGGCGCCGCCATGTTCGCGATGGAGCACGGTCTGCTCCGCGATTGAGCACGGCAGGTGGCGCCCGCCGTCCCGCCACGCTTGAATGGTCCAGGCGACGGCCGGTGGGAAGGGGGTCCGATGTCCACGACGGGGAGTCGCAGGCGGTTCGTCCGCGCCGGGGTCGCGCTCGCTGCGGTCGGCTCGATGCTGGTCCTCGCGGCGCCGGCTCACGGCCACGAGCCGCGAAGCTTCGACTCGTGCGCGGCGTACCGGCGGCACGGAGGGATCTGCGGGGACAGCGCGAGCTATGTCTACGGTGACCGCGTGTTCCTGCGGGCCAGGGTGGATCCGCCGCATGGGCGCCTTGATGCGAACGTCCTGTTCCTGCGTCCCGGCGCCGAGCGCTTCCGCCGCGGCGTCACGGTTCCGATCAGCGACACCGGCAGGATGCGGTGGTCGTTCCGCTCCCAGCGCGGGGACGCGAACCAAACCGAGCCGTGGTTGTTCCGCTTCCGCATCGCCCACCACGGGCGGAGCGACGTCGCGGAGGTGTTCATCCTCTTCGGCGAGTAGTCGCCGAGCTCAGGCGAGCTTCACCGCGGTGCCCGAGGCGCTGATCATCAGCATGTTCTGACCGACCGTCTCGTAGTCGATGTCGACCCCGATCACGGCGTCCGCTCCCAGCTCGGCCGCCTGCGTCTCCATCTCGGCGATCGCGTCGCTGACGCCGGAGGCCAGCTCGTTCTCGTAGGACCTCGACCGGCCACCGAAGATGTTGCGCACGCCGGCCGCCACGTCCTTGAAGGCGTTGACACCGAGGACGCCCTGGGCGGTCACGAGCCCGAGGTACTGCTGCACGGCGCGCCCCTCGACCGCGTGCGTGGTCGTCACGATCATGGTCCGTCCCCCTCCCGACGCCGACGCGGCAAGCCTAGCGGGCTGGACGAAGGGCACGCTCGATCGGCGGGCGTGGTGTTCGCGGCGACGCGACGGGAACGTCTCCGTCAGCGGCGTGCGGCCGACGGATCCACCCCGCACGCCCGCCGGCCGAGCAGGCGTCCGAAACGGCCGCGCCGGGCGGCCACCCACCGGTAGACGCGCTCGGTCGCGGAGGGGAACCGCTCGGCGACGATCGCGACGACCCGGCCGCCCGGAAGCCGACGAGCCAGCGCCGGCACGGCGGCCCCACCGGACAGCACCCGCCCGCCGTCCTCGACCAAGTGCCACGAGAAGAGCCGGCGCTCCGGCGGCACCTCGGCCAGCAGGGCGTCGGCCCGTGGGTCCTGGATCGCCAGCGCGCGCAAGTGCCGGCGGCGGTCCCATCGCAGGATCGCCGAGGCCGACCACGCGCAGAAGCCGCAGTCGGCGTCGTACAGGACGGTGGCGGGCCTCATCGGGCGCCTCCGGCTTGAGCGGTCGCTGCGTTCCGCCGGAGCCCGCTCGGGAACGCGACGCGGACGTCCACGCCGGGCGAGGCGTGCACGAGCGGGGCGTCGTCCTGGGTCGGGAGCCCGGCGGCCGGCACCAGCTCGTCGCGCACCGACAGGACCTCGGCGCGATGGAGCGGCCACGGCGGGTGCTCGACCTGGAGCCGGAACAGCCCCATCGGACCGAGTCCGAACATTCGGAAGCGCGCGGTCAGGAACAGCGCGAGCTCGTCCGGCCGGTCGATCGGATCGCCGACCCGGACCGCGACGTCGCTGCGCGCCCCGGCGTTGGGCGCTCGGCGGCGTGACGAATAGGCGATCCGGCCATCCCGCCGCTCGATCGACATCGCCGACCACGCGTACGGCAGGCCGAGCACCAACCGGGCGGCGACGACCGCCGCCGAACGGGGCACGTCGAGCGAGAGGAACCACAGGCCGCGCGACCCCGACGCGTCGCGGACGTACGTCCGCACGTTCGTCTCGGGGAACGTCGTGGCCACCGGGACCGCCGGCACGAACGGCGGCCGCATCGCGATGTGGAACGGGACGAGGCCGATCCAGGCGCTCCCCCCGAACGTGTCGATCTCGAGCGCGGGATCCACGAGCGGCCGCACAACCACCGGATCGACGCGCCAGTGCAGGAAGGACACGTCCGACCAGCGGTTCAGCATCGCCGCTCGGCGGACCGGCTCCGGCGGCGTCGCGCGCAGCGTCTCGAACATCCCCATCGAGTCTGCCATCTCACCAACGAACCGGATGGCCGGAGTCCCCCGCGCGTTTCGAGGCCGGCCGACCCGGGGACGTCGCTCGTGTACGGCGGCCCGTGCGCCGGCCACGGAGGAGGACGAGATGATGTCGAGCTACCGCAAGCTCGCGATCGTGATGGCGATCAACGCGGTCGTCATGTTCCTGCTGACCTACGCCCTGATCGACTCGCTGGACCACTTCCACGTCAACATCAACCGCATCTACATGGCGCTGATGATGGTCGCGCCGATGGTGATCCTCATGGTCATCGTGATGCGCTCGATGTTCGGGAACATGCGATTGAACATCGCTCTGCTGGCCGGCGCGGCGGCCGTCTTCCTCGGCAGCTTCTTCCTCGCCCGGTCCCAGACGCCCGTCGGGAACGAGCAGTTCCTCCGGTCGATGATCCCCCACCACTCCAGCGCGATCCTGATGTGCGAGCGCTCGTCGATCACCGACCCGCAGATCGTGACCCTCTGCGAGGAGATCGTCCGCGCGCAGGAGCGTGAGATCGCAGAGATGGAGGCCATCCTCTCCGGGCGGTGATCTCGGGGTCGGTCAGGTCTCGCCACGATGGCGGCGCCACAGCCATCGGGCGCCGATGGCGAGGATCACGAGGGCGAGCACCGCCCACCCGAACGTGGAGACGATGCGGTCGATCATCTCCACGTTGTCGCCGATCATCGTGCCGAGCAGCACGAGCGCGGTGGACCAGACCGCGATCGCCGGCACGCCGAAGGCGAGGAACGTGCCGAACGGCACCTCGGCGACGCCGGCAGCGAACGGGACGGTGCCCGCCGCCCCGGTGGCGAACCTGCCGACGACGATCGTCTTGCCGGCGTTGCGTCTGATCGCGGCGGTCGCCTCATCCAGCTTGCGGCCGAGCCGGTCCGCGAACGGCAGCCGCTCGACGATCGGCCGACCGAGCCGGCGGCCCAGCCAGTAGCCCGTGACCTCCCCCGCGATCGTCGCGAGCACCGCGACGAGGATCACGATGGGCAGGGACAGCGTGCCCCGCGCGGCGTAGACACCCGCCATCGCGAGGATCACGTCGCCGGGCACGACAACCCCCAGCAGCAGCCCGGACTCGAGGAACATGGCCGCGGGCACGATCGCGTACCCGGCGGTCGTGTAGGCCGGGCGCAGCCAGTCGATCAGGTCGGCGACGAACGCCTGCATGTTCGTGCCTTTGCCCGGCTCCTTGTCTGCGCAAACGGTTTGGGAACGGCTCCAGCTGGGCACCACGATGCCATGCGCATCCGAGAGATCGCCGCCCGCCTGCGGCAGGCCGACGGGACGAGCCACGTCCGCGCGCTCGCCTACCAGTCCGCGTTCGTGATGATGTCCGGCTTCGTCGGCCTGATCGGACTGTCGACCGTGCTCGGCCTCGAGCAGCTGCGGGCGACGGTGCAGGAGCTCTCCGCGAGCCTCCTGCCCGGGGAGGCCGGGCGCCTGCTGCAGGAGACCGTCCAGCGCGGCGCGAACGGGGGGGCGACGGCGACCGTCGTCGGCCTCGGCGCCGCACTCACGTCCGGAACGCTCGCGATGGCTCAGCTGCTGCGCTCCGCGGAGCGCCTCCACGGGATCCAGGACGACGGCGAGCTCCTGCGCCGGTACGGCCGGGCGCTCCTGCTGGCACTCACGGCAGGGGTCGCGCTCGTGCTCGGCGGGCTCGCGATCGGCGCCGGTCGTTCGATCGCGACGGGCCTCGGCTTCGAGGGCGGTGCGGCCACTGCCTGGGAGTTCGCCCGATGGCCGATCGGCCTCGCGCTCGTCGCTGCGGCCATCGCGCTGATCGTCAGGGTGGCTTCTCCGGGCAAGCCCTCCCGCCGCGACATCCTGGCGGGGTCGTCGGCCGCGGTGATCCTCTGGGTGGCCTTCACGGCGCTCCTCGGCGTCTACCTGTCGATCGGCTCCGACTCGCAGAGCGCGTACGGCCCTCTGCTCTCGGTGATCGCGTTGCTCCTGTGGGCGGCCGCGACCTCGCTGGCGCTGCACCTGGGCCTGGCGCTCGTGGCCGAGCGCCGCTCCCCCGCCCCGTCGACGGCGGCGACCGCGGACCGCGAACCCGTCATCGTCGGCTGACCCATACGGGAGCGGCCTCGCTGGAGATCGGGTGATCGCCGATCGCGGTGTTCCCGCGCTTGGGTGCGCTCCACGCCGCGAGATCGGAACCGAGCGCCGAGCGCTCGAGGACGCCGGACGGGCACCACCGCTCTCCGGGGCGCGGAGCGGTGCTGGTCGGGATCCGCCGGGGAGATCCCGTCGGATCGACCGACCAGCACGACGTCCGACTGGTGCCGAACCTGACTACCCGGTGACGCCGCCGAGCTCCGACGCGCCGTCGTTGAAGACGCCGAACAGCGCCATGCCGAGCGCCGTGACCGCCGCGATGATCGCGAGGGCGACCAGGAACAGCAGGAGCCCGTACTCCGTGGCCACCGCCCCGTCCTCGCGCCGAACACGCGCGACCAGGTAGGCGAGACCCGCCTGAAGCGTGGAGACCATCTCTACCCTCCTTCCGACGCTTCGCCGCAGCCATCGGAGTGGTACTGGCTGCGAAGCCAACGCTAGTTCCGCGCGACCACGGGGGGTATTCCGTCTTCCCCCGAGGTCCCGTACGCGCTTCTACGTACGGCCCGCACGGACCCCGGATGCCCGCTCTAGGCTTCGTCGGTGAAGGAGGCCGACATGACGATGACGTCACGGGAGCGCGTGCTGGCGGCGATGCGCCACGAGGAGCCCGATCGCGTGCCGATCGTGCTCGGGGTGAGCAACGCCACCGGGATCAAGATGAAGCCGTATCGGGAGCTGAAGCGGCTGCTCGGGATCGAGGCGCCCGACGCCTACCTCTATCGATGGCCCGAGCTCGGCACCGCCGACATCGACGAGGAGACGCTGGTCCGGCTGCGCTCGGACGTCCGCGGCGTCCTCGACCTGGAGCCGGACCGGGTGCTCGAGCGCAACGCCACCCGCCCGCCGCACGACGACTACATCAACTCGTGGGGCTCGGGCGCCACCGAGATCGGCCCGGACGACTGGTACCCGGCGGTGTGCCCGATGAAGGACGCGACCACGATCCAGGAGATCGACGACTACCCGTGGCCCGACATGGACGACCCGAGCCGGGTCGCCCACGTGGCCGACGAGGCCGCGCGCCTGGCCGCCGACGGCCGGTTCGCGATCATGGCGACCCCCTGGCTCCTGTTCCCGCTCGAGCGCGCGTTCGCGATGCAGGGCATGGAGGCGTTCCTGATGAACCTGGCGATGCACCGCGACTTCGCCGAGGCGCTCCTGTGGCGGATCGAGGAGCTCTGCAAGACGTTGATGGGCCACTTCCTGGCGGCGCTGGGCGACAACGTCGACATCATCAAGGTCGGCGACGACCTGGGGACGCAGGAGAGCCTGTTGATGTCGCCGACGATGTACCGGTCGATCCTCAAGCCGGTCCACGCGGACTACCTGCGGTTCATCCGCGAACGGACGAAGGCGAGGATCTTCTTCCACACCGACGGGGACGTGTTCCCGCTGATCGACGACTTCGTCGAGATGGGCGTCGACGTCCTGAACCCGATCCAGACCTCGGCGGGGAAGATGGCGAACCTGCCCGAGCTGAAGGCGCGGTGGGGCGACGTGCTGACCTTCTGTGGGGCCATCGACACGCAGCGGATCCTGCCGCACGGAACGCCAGACGAGGTGCGCGACGAGGTACGGCGCGTCATCGGGATCTTGGGGCCCGGCGGCGGCTACATGGTGAGCTCGGTCCACACCGTCATGAACGACGTGCCGGCCGAGAACGTCCTGGCGATGGTCGACGCGGTCGAGGGGTTCGGCACCTACCCGATCGAGGACGCCTAGGAACGTCGGCCGTCGTCGGCGAGCACGTCGGTCGGATCGACGATGGCCCGCTTCAAGCCGAGCCGCTCGTCGCTCACGCCGAGCGCGCGGCCGACCATCTGCGAAAGGAACAGGACCGGCATCTCGGCCCACGCGCGATCCTTGCGCCGGATCTCGCGCTGACGGCCGTCGAGGTTGATCTGACAGAGCGGGCAGGCGCAGACGATCGCCTCGGCGCCGCGCCGTCGCGCGTTCGAGACGATCCGCCGTATCAACGTGTCGACGACGTCCTGCTCGCAGAGCGCCAGGCCCGCGCCGCAACAGGAGGTCTTCCGATCCCAGTCGACCGGGGTGCAGCCGATCGCCCGCACGACCTCGTCCATGTGGCCGGGGTACTCGGCGTCCTCGGCCAGCGTCACCTTCGGGGGGCGGGTCAGGAGGCATCCGTAGTAGCAGGCCACCCTGACGCCACGGAACGGCCGCACCACCTTGGCCCGGAGCGCCTCCACGCCGACGTGGTCGTGGTAGACGTCGACGAGGTTCAGGACCTTCACCCCGCCCTCGTACGGCCGGCCGACGACCCGGGCGACGTCGTTCGCAACGGCCTCGTCTCGGACCGCATGGTTCGCACCCTGGAAGCGGCTGTAGCACGCGGCACAGGGCACGGCGACGGCCTCGAGTCCCATGTCGTCGCGGACCTTGGCGAGTTCGCCGGCCGCCAGGGCGGCCGCCAGCAGCCGGTTGACGGAGCGGCCGGCGGAGTTGCCGCAGCACTGCCAGCCCGGGATCTCGGCGAGGTCGACGTCGAGCACCGCCATCGTGGCGTCGAACGAGCCGTCCATCTCCCTGGCCGTGCTGTGGAGCGAGCACCCCGGGTAATAGGCAAGCGGGCTCACGGCGTCCCCTCCGAGGTCGCGACGCTCGAGCCGGGCGGGCTCCCGGTCGCGGCGACCCTGGCCTCGTTCCGCCGGCGGGCCTCGATGTCCTCGGCGGTCTGCGACATCCGCCGCATCTGGGCCCGATCGCCGATCTCCGGCAGCGGGCGAACCCTGCCCTTGGCCAGCATCCGGAGGCCGAGGCGCATCGCGTCGAGCGCCGCCCTGGGTCGCCCGAGGATGTCGAGCACCACGAGCTCGATCTCGTACAGGCGGCCCCAGCGTCGGAAGGACCGGTAGTTGAGGTCGAGCATCCTGGCGAGCGGCATGTCCCGGCGCACCCGGCCGTCGTACCGAGCCAGGATGCGCAGCTCCTCCACGACCGAGGCCACGTCGACGCCCACGGGGCAACGGGTCGTGCACGTCTCGCAGCCGGTGCACAGCCAGATGAGCCGGCTGTCGATCGACATCGCCTCGTCGCCCAGCTGCGCCGCCCGGATCATCTGCGCGGGGTGGACGTCCGCGAACGCGGCGACGGGGCAGCCGGTCGAGCACTTCGTGCACTGGTAGCAGGCGTAGACGTTCACGCCCGATCCCGCGCGGACGCGTGCCGCGAGGGCGCCCGACGGCGCTCGGGTCACCGTCTCCACCATCCCGTCACGTCCTCCCCTCGTCACGCGACCGTCGGTCTCGGCAGCAGACCCGCCGTCTCGACGATCTCGGGGACGGCGGCCTCCCATCCGATGGCCATGACGTGCACCCCCGCGACGCCCTCGACGCCGGCCAGGCGCCGGATCGTCTCGACCGCGAGGGCCTTCCCCTCGGCCCGCTGCGACTCGCCCTTGTCCCTGGCGGCGATCCGGTCGACGAGCTCCTGCGGCACGTCCATCCCCGGCACGGACGTCCGCATGTGGTTCGCCATCCCGGCGCTCTTGATCGGCGTCACGCCGGCCAGGATCTTCACCTCTTGGTGCAGCCCGAGGGCCCGCACCTCCTCCATCCACCGCTCGAACCGAGGCACGTTGAAGATCGACTGGGTCTGCACGAAGTCCGCCCCGGCCAGGACCTTCTGCTCGAGGCGGCGGGCTCGGAACTCGAGCGGCTTGGCGAACGGGTTCTCGGCGCACCCGATGTAGAGCGGCAGCGTACCGTCCATCTCCTCCCCGCACTGGAACCGCCGCTCGTCGCGGAGGTCCCGATACATACGGATCAGCCCCATCGAGTCCAGGTCGTGGACCCCCCTGCCCTGGGGGTGGTTCCCGAAGCTGATGTGGTCGCCGGTCAGGCACAGGACGTTCCGGATGCCGAGCATCGAGGCGCCCAGGATGTCGGCCTGCATCGCCAGCCGGTTCCGGTCGCGGCACGTCATCTGCATGACGGCCTCGATCCCGTGCACCTCGGCGATGTGGGCCGCCGCGAGCGAGCAGGCGCGCACCACGGCCGTCTGGTTGTCGGTCACGTTGACCGCGTCGACGGAGCCCTTCAGGATCCTGACCTTCTCCTCGATCACCCCGGCGTCGGCGCTCTTCGGCGGGCCGCACTCGGCCGTGACCGCGAACGCGCCCGCGGCCAGGACCTTCTCGAGGTTGCTCCCGGCCTTCAGCGTGATCGTGCTCATACCGGCCTGGCGTCCTCTCGCACCATCCGTCGAGGCCCGCCCGAGCTGCTCGCGCTCCAGTCCTTCGGCGGCCGGTACCCGAACATCTGCTCCTCGCGGCCCTGCGCCTTCAGCCGCTCCCAGATCAGCACCCACGCGCACTCGATCGGCTCGCCGTCCTCGCCGACGACCTCGCAGAGACCATCGTCGTGCGCGCCGCCGCACGGTCCGTTCATGAGGCTCTTCGCGCAGCGGACCACGGGGCAGATGCCGGCCGTGAGGCCGAGGACGCAGTCGCCGCACGCGACGCAGCGCTCGAGCCAGACCGCGTGCTCCTGCGGCATGCCGAGCATGTTCGTGTCGACGGCCGGCATGACCGGCTTCGGCGCGAACCTCTCCGCCATGGCCTGGATACCGATGCCGCACGCCATGCTGAGCACGACCGGGGCGGCGCCGACCTGATCGGCGATCGCATCCAGGTACTCCCACTCGCACTGGCGGATCGCGGCCGTGTGCTCGACGGTGAGCTCACGGCCCTCCCGCTCCGCCTTGATCGCGATCTCGGAGGCGAGGACCTCGGCCTCTCGCTCGCCGCCGGTCATGCAGATCGCGACGCACGTGTCGCACCCGGCCACGAGGACCCGGTCGTGGCCCTTCGTCATCGCGTAGATCTCGTCGAAGGGCTTGCGGTCGGCGGTGATCATCTCTCGGCTCCCTCCTGCACCGCCTCGGCCGGTTCGAACCCGTCGCGGGGGCGTACGTGATCCGGACCGAGGCGGCGGATACGCTCGGTGAAGTCGCGGGCCGTCTGGGCGAACTCTGGCCCCATGGCCGAGGACATGTGGAACATGTCGACGCGGTCGGGGTCCACGCCTACCTCCGCGAGCAGCCGCTTGGCGTGCGCGACGCGCCTACGCGCCCACAGGTTGCCCTCGAGGTAGTGGCACTGGCCCTCGAGGCAGCCGGCGGCGTACACGCCGTCCGCGCCGGCCTCGATCGCCTTCAGGACATGGATCACCTCGAGCTTGCCGGTGCACGGCAGCTTGACCATCCGGATGTTGGCCGGGTACTGGAGCCGCATGCTGCCGGCCAGGTCGGCGGCGGCGTAGGCGCAGTAGTGGCAGGCGAAGACGATGATCTCGGGCTCGAAGGTCATCTCACACCGGCTCCATCCTGAGCGCCTCCTCCTTCGCGACGATCTGCGCGTCGGTGTAGTGGTGCAGCTCGATCGCCTTGGCCGGGCACTCGCTCGCGCAGATGCCGCAGCCCTGGCAGGCGGCCGCCTCGATCGACGCCTTCTTCGTGAGGGGATCGATGACCGGCACGCCGTACGGACAGATCCGGACGCACGTGAGACACGCGGCGCACCTGTCCTGGTCGACCTCGGCGACCACGCCGCCGGCCTCGAGCGCCGGCTTGGCCAGGATCGCCGCGGCGCGACCGGCGGCCGCGTACGCCTGCGCGATCGACCGGTCGATGTCCTTCGGATCGTGTGCCGAGCCGCACAGGAAGATCCCCTCGCTCGCGAAGTCGACCGGCCGGAGCTTCAGGTGCGCCTCGAGGAAGAACCCCTCCGCGGTGACCGGCACCCTGAGCAACTTGGCGAGATCGGCGCTGCCTTCGTTCGGGACCGTCGGCGTCGCGAGCACGAGCAGATCGAGCGGCACGCGGAGGCGCCGGCGCAGGGACGGGTCCCGGAAGGCGACCTCGACCGAGCCGTTCGCGCTCACCACGGGGAGGTCCCCGTCCTCGTAGCGCGTGAAGACGACGCCCATCTCACGCGCGCGTGTGTAGTGCTCCTCGGCGAGGCCGGCCGTGCGGATCTCCTTGAACCACACGTAGACGGGCCGGTCCGGGTCCCGCTCCTTCAGCCGGATCGCGTTCTTGATCGACTGGCCGCAGCAGGTCCGCGAGCAGTACGGCGTTCGCTCGTCGAGCGACCCGGCGCACAGGATGAAGCCGACCGCCCGGGCCCGGTCGAGCGCCGGATCGTGCTCGGCGAACATCCGCTCCAGGTCCATGCCGGTGACGATCCCGGCGCTCGACCCCAGGCCGTAGACCTCGGGCCGCGCCTCCCTGGCGCCGGTCGCGACGATCACCACGCCGTGGTCGACCGTCGTCCGCTCGCCGTCCGCCTCGATCACGCTCGAGAAGTTGCCGACGAAGCCGTGGACGTCCTTCAGCCGGGCGCGTAGGTGCACCTCGACGTTGGGGTTCCGGGTCACGCGCCGAACGAGGCCGGCGACGAACGCCGAGGGATCGCTGCCCACGATCGTCCGGTCCAGCTCGAGCGCCCGTCCGCCGAGTCGGTCGGTGCGTTCGACGAGGTGCACCTCGTGCCCCATCTCCCCCAACGCGGCGGCGGCCGTCATACCGGCGACGCCGCCGCCGACGACCACGGCGGCGTGGGTGATCGGGACGTCGGACATCGGGAGGGGCTCGAGCTCGCGAGCTCGGGCCACGCTCATGCGGATCAGGTCCTTGGCTTTCGCCGTCGCGCGCTCGGGCTCGTCGCGGTGGACCCACGACGCCTGATCGCGGATGTTCGCCATCTCGAACAGGAAGGGGTTGAGACCGGCCTCGCGCAGGGTGTCCTGGAAGATCGGCTCGTGCGTGCGCGGGGTGCAGCTCGCGACCACCACGCGGTTGAGACCGTGCTCTCGCACCTGGTCCCTGATCAGCCTCAGCGAGTCCGACGAGCATGCGTACATCGTGTCCCTCGAGCAGACGACGCCGCGCAGACCCTTCGCGTAGTCGGCGGCACCCTCGACGTCGATCACACCCGCGATGTTCGAGCCACAGTGACACACGAACACGCCGACGCGGGGCTCCTCGCCCTCGACGGAGCGCTCGGGTGGATAGCGCGTCTCCCCCGTCAGCATCCCCCGCGAGTCCGCGAGCTCCGCCATCACCCTGGCCGCGGCCGCCGAGGCCTCGGCCACCGAGTCGGGGATGTCCTTCGGCCCGCCGAACGGGCCGGCGAGGTGGACCCCGGGGCGCGAGGTGTCGAGCGGCTCGTACTCCTCCAGCTCGCAGAACCCATGGCGATCGAGCGCGATCCCGAGCGCGCCGGCGACCGAGCGCGCCCCGCGCGAGGGCTCGACGCCGACCGAGAGCACCACCAGGTCGAAGCGGTCGGTGTGCAGGACGCCCGCCGCGTCCTCCCACGTGATCGCGGGGTCGCGGGTCTCGGGGTCCTCGTCGATGGACGAGGGCCGCGATCGCACGAAGCGCACGCCCATGTCCAACGCCCGTCGGTAGAAGGCGTCAGCGCCCTTGCCGATGGCGCGCATGTCCATGAGGAAGACCGTCGCCGCGCACTGCGGCTCGTGGTCGAGCGTGAGCATCGCCTGCTTGTTCGCGTACATGCAGCAGACGCTCGAGCAGTACCCGTGCTCCTGGTCCCGCGAGCCGACGCACTGGATGAACGCGACGGTCTTCGGGTGCCGCCCGTCCGAGGGCCTCGCGATCTCGCCCCGCGTGGGACCGGACGCCGAGAGCATCCGCTCGTACTCGAGCGCCGACACGACGTTCGGGTAGCGGCCGTAGCCGTACTCCCCGCGCGTCCCCGGGTCGTGCACGGCGAACCCGGGGGCCAGCACGACGGCGCCCACCTCGAGCTCGATCTCACGTTCCACCTCGTCGTGGAGGAACGCCCCGGGGCCGCAGGCCCGCACGCACTCGAAGCACTCGGAGCAGACGGCGCAGTTCAGGCAGCGTCTGGCCTCGGCGACGGCCTGCTCCGCGGTGAAGCCGGTGGAGACCTCGTCCCACGTGCGCCGGCGCGCGACGCTGTCCCGGCTCGGCATGGTCTCGCGCGCCTCCGGGCCGGTGCGGGCCAACGTGGCGTCCTCCGGCCGGGCCTCGCGCTTGCGCGCGTCCCGCACGTCCAGCAGGTGCTCGCCGCGCAGGTGGTTGTGGATCGCGCAGGCGGCGCGCCGACCCGCGGCCACCGCCTCGATCGACGTCCACGGCCCCATCGCCGCGGCGTCGCCGCCGGCGAACACGCCGGGACGGTCGGTGGCCTGGGTCTCGGCGTCGGCAACGATCTGGTTGCGCTCGATCCGGACGCCGTCGAGACCGTTCGCGAAGTCCTCGACCAGGCCCTGCCCCGTGGCGAACACGACGGTGTCGCAAGAGAGCTCGCTCCGCGTGCCCTCGACCGGGATGGGGGCACGCCAGCCGCGTTCGTCGGCCTCGCCGAGCGTGCACGCCGTGAACGTCACGGCGCAGGCGCGACCGTCGGCGTCGGTCCGGATCTCGGTCGGCATCCGCGAGCAGATCAGCTCGATGCCCTCGTCGGCGCCCTCCTCGCGCTCCTCCTCGGAGGCCGGGACACACGTCTCGTCCTCGATGCAGACGAGCGCGACCTCGTCGGCGCCGAGGCGCAGCGCCGTCCGACCGGCGTCGTAGGCGACGTCGCCACCGCCGATCACGACGACACGCCTGCCCACGTCGACCGGGCGCCCGAGCGTGGCATCGCGGAGCAGGTCGACGGCCGTGAGCGTGCCCGCCGCGTCGTTGCCGGGGATCGGCAGGCGGCGGCCGGCCTGCAGCCCGACGGCCACGTACACCGCCCCGTAGCCGTCGGCGAGCAGTGAGTCGATGGTGAAGTCCCGGCCGGCCGCCCGGTCGAGCTCGAGCTCGACCCCGAGCGCGAGGACGCGGTCGATGTCCTGCTGCAGCGCCGCCTTCGGAAGGCGGTACTCGGGGATCCCGAAGCGGAGCATGCCGCCCGCCTCGGACCTCGCCTCGAGGACCGTGGTGCGGTAGCCGAGCAGCGCCAGGTCGCGCGCCGCGGTCAGCCCCGAGGGCCCCGCACCGACGATCGCGACCCGTTCGTCGTATCGGATCTCCGCGGGTCGGACGGGCGGGAGGTTCTCGGCGGCCCAGTCCGCGAGGAAACGCTTCACGGAGCGGATCGCGATCGGCGCGTCGACGTCGCCGCGCGAGCACTCGGCCTCGCACGGCGCCGGGCAGACGCGGCCGCAGGTCGAGACGAACGGGTTCGGCTCGACCGCGACGCGGTAGGCGTCCTCGAAACGCTCCGCCGCG
>DASTPT010000075.1:0-56806 GCA_035762085.1 Actinomycetota bacterium
CACCGACGAGGCCAAGACCCTGTTGGCCGAGAAGGGCTACGACCTCGCGCTCGGCGCCCGGCCGCTGCGGCGCACGATCCAGCGCCTGGTCGAGGACCCGCTCGCCGAGAAGCTCCTGTGGAAGGAGTTCCGCGCCGGACAGACGATCATCGTCGACGCCCGCGACGGCGAGATCGTGTTCGAGGCCCCGGCGCCGCCGGAGACCCCGCCCGTCGAGCTCGCCGGTTCGCAGGAGGGATAGGCGTCAGGCTGTGCCGTTCGGGTCGGTGAGCCCGGACGGCCGCAAGACCGAGAGGCCCAGCAGCCGAGAGGTTGCTGGGCCTTCCGGTGTCCGGTGTCCTTCCGGGGAGGCGCGGGATGGCGCATCCGCGCCCCACGTCCAGGCGAGGGGTTCCTGTTCCGCGTCGATGGCCGTACCCTGCTCGGGTGGAGGCGCCTCCGGAGAGCTGGGCGATCGAGACGTCGAAGGACGGCGAGCGCTGGCGCTTCTACGGCAAGGCGTGGAAGTGGCCGGACGAGTCCGTCCTGCTCCACGCCGCCCCGCGGTACGTCCGCTTCCGGCAACTGGTCCCCGTCGAGGAGACCGCGTGGTGTGAGCCGCTCGAGGGCGACGGCGACACGCCGATGACCCTGCTGCGCATGGAGGCGCGCGAGCGAGAGGACCTGTGGCCGGGGCAGGAGCACCTCGGGCTGCCGGTGCTCCTGCCGGGCGGCGAGGCGGGCCGGCTCCTCCGGTTCGAGCGCGGCGCCGACGGCGAGACCTGGACGTACGCGCTCGAGTTCCGGGGGCCCTGAGGGCGGACCTCGCGGGTCAGGGGTCCACGAGCAGCTCCGCGCGGAGGTCCTCGGGCACCAGGTCCGCGAAGGTCCAGGCCGTCCACAGGTCCCGGCTCAGACGCTCGGGATCCGAGCGCACGCCGAGCCGTCCGAAGTGCTCGCAGATCCTCCGCACGTCGCGCTCGAGCAGGTGCTCCGCGTGCCGGTTCTTCCGCGGGTCGACAGCCTGGGGCAGGTCGATCACCGTGACCCGGCCCTCCCAGACGAGCACGTTGAACGGCGACAGGTCGCCGTGGATCACGTTGCCGTACAGGAATCGCTCGATCTGGGACATGAGCTGGTCGAACAGGTCCTGCGCCTCGTCCGGCTCCGGGCGGTACCGGTTGAGCTGGGGTGCCGCAGTGTCCCGATCGCCGAGGTAGGACATGAGGATGGCGTCGCCGGTCCAGTCGATCGGCTCGGGCACCGCCGCCCCGGCGGCCCAGAGGGCGCGCAGGGTCTCCCACTCGCGGTGGACCCAGATCCCGCCCTGGACCTCGCGTCCGAACCTCGTCTTCTTCGCGAGCGCCGCTCGGATGCGGCGCTCCTTGATCCACTCGCCGTCGCGGTAGATCGACTCGTCGCGGAAGTCCCGCCGGTCGAGCGGGTGGTAGACCTTCAGCGCGACGAGATCGTGCCCGACGGTCGACCGGTTCCCCCGGCACAGGTGGACCGAGGCCTCCTTCCCGCTCTTGATCGGTCGCAGGATCTTCGTGACCAGCCCCTCGTCGAGGAAGTGCTGGATCGTGGATGCGTTCGTGTCGTCGTGCAACGTCGTGTCCTTCCGTGTCGATGGATGACCGTGGCGTGATCCGTGCAGGCATGCGCAGCCATCGCGTACCTCCCTTCGGATGGTCCGGGACGGGCCCGGAAACGGAAAACGCCGCCCCTCGGGCGGCTCGGGAGCGGCGACGGCTACGGTCGCGCTAGTGGCGGTCCGAGGGATGCGGCGTGGCGACGGAGACTTCGGCCATCGTGCATCCCTCCTTCCTCGCTACGTCGATTACGACCATCGGAGTGTACCCGTTCTCAGGCGGGGAGTGCCAGGACCTCACGAGCCGTGAGCTTCCGCGTGGTCGGGGAGAGGCGCAGCCCGGCCATCCGGACGTTCCCGGCGACCCAGGCGCCGTCCTCCAGGATCTCGACGCGGATGCCACCGTCCTCTGCGACGGAGATACGGAGCGTCCTGCCCTGCTTGGTCCGGTAGACCTCGGACTTCACCGGACCAGATTACGTCATCTTCGGTGATCACGCTCCGTGGGATGTCGGACCCGGTTGCTAGGGTCGCGCGGTGGGCAAGGTACGGACGCTCCTCGCGTGCACGTCGTGCGGCCAGCAGCTCGCCCAGTGGGCGGGACGCTGCCCCGGCTGCGGCGCCTGGGGGACGATCCAGGAGCGCTCGGGCGGCACGGGCGACGCGCGGGTCGACCTCCAGACGCTCGAGCACGACGGAACGGTCGAGCGACGGGTCCCGACCGGGTTCGCCGGCATCGACCGCGTGCTCGGTGCCGGGCTCGTCCCCGCGTCCGTCACCCTCCTGGCCGGCGAGCCCGGCATCGGCAAGTCGACCCTTCTCCTCCAGTTGGTGGCGAACCTGTCGGCTGCCGGGCTCTCCTGCCTGCTCGCCTCGGGCGAGGAGTCCCGAGCGCAGGTGGCGGCCCGCGCCCGTCGGCTCGGTGTGGCCGGCGACGCGGTGGCCTTCGTCTCGGGTCGCGAGCTCGGAACCGTGGTAGACGCCGCAGGCTCGGCCGAGCCGTTCCTGCTCGCCGTGGACTCGATCCAGGCGCTCCGCGATCCCGATGCCGGCCAGGTGCCCGGCGGACCGGCCCAGGTGCGCTCGTGCGCCGATGCGCTCGTGGGCCTCGCGAAGGCGAGGGGGATCGCGGTGCTGCTCACGGGCCACGTGACGAAGGACGGGGACCTGGCCGGGCCTCGGACGCTCGAGCACGCGGTCGACGTCGTGCTCACGTTCGACGGGGATCCGCGCTCCGGCCTTCGGATGCTCACGGGCGGGAAGAACCGGTTCGGGCCCGAGGGCGAGGTCGCCTGGTTCGAGATGACCGGCTCCGGCCTGACCGAGATCGACCCGACCACGCTCCTGGTCTCGGGCGACGGGGAGCCCGGGGCGGCGACCGCCCTTCCCCAGGCAGGGCGCCGTGCGCTCGCCGTCGAGATCCAGGCGCTCGTGGCTCCCACCGACGGTCCCGCGCGTCGGCAGGTCACCGGGCTCGACGGCCGCCGGTTCCAGCTCGTGGCCGCCGTCCTCGATCGGGCCGGGATCCGCCTCGGACGCGCGGACCTGTTCGGCGCGTCCTCGGGCGGTGTCCGGGTGGACGACCCGGCCTGCGACCTTGCGGTGGCCGCGGCACTGGCCTCGGCGGCGACGGGCATCGCGCCGCCGGCGGGGACGGCGTTCGTCGGCGAGGTCGGGCTGACGGGACTGGTCAGGGCGGCGCCGGCCATGGCGCAGCGGCTCGCCGCCGCCCGCGCGGCCGGGATCGGAACCGTCTTCGGGCCCGCCGGGCTGAACGCGGAGGGCGTTCGGATCCGGCCCGTCCGACACGTCCGCGACGCGCTGACCTGGGCATCTCGCGCGGGCGGGGACCGTCCGACCTAAGTCGCTCAGCCGGCCCGAAGACACCGAAATGGGCCTCTGACCAGCGGTTTCGGTTTGCGGGGAGGCGCGGCCCCGTGCTACCCTGTCTAACGGTTCAACTTTTTGCCACCCATTGCATCCGAGGGGGTCTCGTGTTCCGTAAGGGCGACACGGTCGTACATCCTGAGCACGGCGCCGCAGTGATCGAGGAGCTCTGTGAGCGCGAGTTCCTCGGTGAGAAGCGCAAGTACTTCAAGCTGCGGGTGTCCTATGGGGACCTGACGCTCATGATCCCGGTCGAGAGCACCGAAGAGGTCGGGCTCCGCCAGGTCGTCAGCAAGAACGAGGTCAAGAAGGTCCTGAACGTCCTTCGCGAGGACGAGTCGAAGATGGCCGCCAATTGGAGTCGCCGCTTCAAGAACAACATCGAGAAGCTGCGCTCGGGCGACATCTACCAGGTGGCCGAGGTCGTCCGGAACCTGTCGATCCGCGAGCGAGAGCGCGGCCTGTCGGCCGGCGAGAAGCGCATGATCCAGAAGGCCCGCCAGATCCTCGTCTCCGAGCTCACCTACGCGACCGGAGGCACCGAGGAGAAGGCCGAGGCCATGATCGACAAGGTGCTGGACGAGTCGCACGGCGCCCGCGTGCTCCAGGGCGCCTGAACCCGCCCGTTCCCGCACCACGCTCCGGTCTGCCACGGCGTTCGAAGCCGTCGGGTCGCTCGTGCGCGATCAAGTCCGGCCGCCGGGGCGTCGAGGCATGAAGGAGACATGCCGGTTCCCGGGAGCGATCCGGGGGCGGGAGGACGGCCCCCCCAGCCCCAGTGCGGACGGGCCCGACCGCCCGGCGGGCGGCTCGTCGAGTTCGTTCGGCTGATCTTCGTCCTGCTCTTCGCCGCCGCCGGCTACACGATCGCCACGCGGATCGGCAGCACCAGCGCCTCGCGGACGCTCGTCGGCGTGGTGCTCGGGATCTCGACCGGATTCGTCCTCGGCGGGGTCCTGGGCCGACAGACCGTCTCGGCCGTCGCCTCGGCGGAGGAGCAGCTCCGTCGCGTGCCGGCGGCCGAGGTCGTGGCCGGGGCGGCCGGCCTGCTCCTCGGGCTCGGGCTCGCCGCGCTGCTCTCGGTCCCGATCTTCCGGCTGCCGCCCCTCGCGGCGTGGACGAGCGTGGCGTTCATGTACGTGACGCTCGCGTACGCCGGCTACCGGATCGGGCGGGCGAAGCACGGGGAGCTGTTCGACCTGATCGGGCTGAAGCCGAGGGCGTCCGGCGTCGGCCGGGGGGAGGTCACGGTCGTCGACACGAGCGCGCTGATCGACGGCCGCATCGTCGACCTCGTCACCACGGGGTTCTGGACCGGTGACCTGCTGATCCACAGCGCGGTCCTCAGAGAGCTCCAGGCGATCGCCGACTCGTCGGATCCCAAACGACGGGGGCGCGGACGCCGAGGCCTTGACGCGGTGGCCGAGCTGCGACGCGCGAAGACCGTGGACGTCCACCTGGTCGAGGAGGACGGCGTCTTCGACGTCGATGCCGCGCTGGTGCGGCTCGCCCGGGACCGCGGCGCATCGCTGCTGACCGCGGACCACAACCTCGCGAAGGTGGCCGGGGCGCTCTCGGTCCCCGTCCCGAACCTGAACCGCCTGGCCGCCGCGTTCCGGACGCCGGTCGGGGTCGGGGACGAGCTGGTCGTCGAGCTCGTGAAGGACGGGCGCGAGCACGGCCAGGCGGTCGGGTACCTCGAGGACGGCACGATGGTCGTCGTCGAGCGCGCCGGCGAGCACATCGGCGCCGAGGTCCCGATCCAGGTCCGCAACGTGATCCAGACGGCCACCGGCAGGATGGTCTTCGCGATCCTGCGCTGACGCGCCGACCGCTCCACGCCGACCGCTCCCCGCCCGCGCCGAGGAAGTACGCTGCCACCGTGCGCGAGGCCGTCGCGATCGTGCTCGCTGCCGGCTCGGGGGACAGGCTCGGGCTGACCACGCCGAAGGCGTTCGTGCCCCTGGCCGGTCGGCCGCTCCTCGCGCACGCGGTGGCGTCGGCGCTCGCGTGCCCCGGGATCGGGAGCGTGGCCGTCGCCGCGCCCGCCGGCTCGGAGGACCTCGCCCACGCGATCGTGGAGCCCCTCGGCGCCCACGCCGTTGTGACCGGCGGGCCGACGCGCCACGCGTCCGTGCGCGCCGCGCTCGCGGCGATCCCGGCCGAGATCGAGGCGATCGTGTGTCACGACGCCGCCCGAGCCCTCGCGAGCCCGGAGCTGTTCGCCGCCGTGCTCGAGGCCCTCGGGCGGTGGGACGGCGTGGTACCCGTGCTGCCCGTCCCCGACACGGTGAAGCGGGTGCGCGAGGGCACCGTCGTCGCGACCGAGCCGCGCGAGGACCTGGCGCTGGCACAGACGCCCCAGGCGTTCCGTGCCGCGCCACTCCGCGACGCGCACGCGCGGGCCGAGGAGGTCGGCGTCGTCTTCACGGACGACGCCGCGGCGCTCGAGTGGGCGGGCTACGGGGTGGGGATCGTGCCCGGGGAGCCGAACGCGTTCAAGATCACGACCGCCGAGGACCTCTCGCGCGCCGAGCGGCTGCTCGAGGAGGCCGTCCGTGGGTGAGCCGAGGTTCGGGCTGGGGCTCGACGTCCACCCGCGCGCGAGCGAGCCTCGACCGCTGTTCCTGGGCGGCGCCCGGTTCGAGGACGACGTCAACGGCCTCGCGGGGCACTCGGACGGGGACGCGGTGTGTCACGCGCTCGCCGACGCGGTGCTCGGCGCGTCGGGGCTCGGCGACGTGGGGGAGCACTTCCCCGAGGACGACCCGAAGATGGAGGGCATCCCCGGACTCGAGCTGCTGTCCCGCACGGTGGCGAAGGTACGTGTCCACGGCCTGGTGCCGGTCTCGGCCGACGTCACGATCGTCGCCGAGCGACCGGCGATCGGCCCTCGGCGCGACGAGATCCGACGTCACCTGGCCGCGGCGCTCGGCGTGGCGCTCGAGCGCGTGTCGGTGAAGGCCACCCGTCCGGAGGGGCTGGGCCTCACCGGGGACGGGGCGGCGTGCATCGCCCTCGCGGTCGTGACCGCCTCGTGAGCCGCGGCGACGTCGTCGGCGGCAGGCGCGCCGCGCTCGAAGCCGTGCGATCGGGCCGTGCGTCCGAGGTTCTCGTCGTGGCTGGCTCGCGTCGGACGCCGGGGCTGCGGGAGCTGCTCGACGCGGCTCACGAGGCGGGCGTCCCCGTGACGACCGCGTCGCGACAGGAGCTCGACCGCGTGATCCCGGACCATCAGGGCGTGGTCGCCAGGGTGGCGCGGCCGGAAGAGCTCACCGAGCGTGACCTGTCGACCTGGGCGTTCGCGGAGGACGCGGTCGTCGTCGTCCTGGACGGCGTGACCGACCCGCAGAACCTCGGCGCCGCCGCGCGCTCGGCGGAGGCGGCCGGCGCGGCGATGCTCGTGACGCGGGTGCGGCGCTCGGCGCCCGTGAGCGCGGCGGCCGTGCGCGCCTCGGCGGGGGCGTTGCTGCACCTGCCGCACGCGCGCGTCGCGAACGTGACGAGGGCGCTCGGACGCCTGCAGGACGCGGGCTTCTTCGTCGTCGGCCTCGACGGCAACGCGGACGTGAGCGTCTACGACGACCCGTGCCCGAGCGGCCGGGTCGCGCTCGTGCTCGGCGGCGAGGGCTCGGGCCTATCCCGGCTGGTGCGCGAGCGCTGCGACGCGCTCGTCGCGTTGCCGATGGCGGGACGCGTCTCCTCGCTGAACGCGTCGGCGGCGCTCGCGGCCGTGCTCTACGCCTACGTCGTGCCGTCCAGAGGCCGGGGCCGGGCGTAGACTCGGCGTGCGCCGGCGTAGCTCAGTGGCAGAGCAGCTGTCTTGTAAACAGCAGGTCGTCGGTTCGAATCCGACCGCCGGCTCGGCACACGATCGTGGGATCGGCACCTCTCCACGACGGAGCGGCGTCCGTAGTAGATCTCCGGGTTGCCTCCCCGTCCCCCGTGGCGGCCTCGGCCGCTCGCTCTCAGGTCACCATCGCCCGGAGCCGAAAGATGATGAGATGAGGTTGGCCGCCGTGGGTGAGCGGACGTGAGACCGTCGGGACGGTGGCTGTGGACGCTCCCGGTGCTCTTCGTGGTGGGGATCGTCCTGATCGCGGACTCGCTGTGGTTCGCCGATCCCGCGGACGAAGCTCGGTCGGCCCCGACGGGCGCGCCGTCGCCGACGTCTCTGGGCCCGTCGCCGACCGCATCACCCACGGCCGATCCCACCGCCTCGCCGTCGATCACGTCGCCGACCCCGACCGTCGCACCGACGACGTCGCCGACCGTGTCGCCCACGCCCGAGCGGTGGTCGTTCTGCAAGAACGTCTCGGACGTCGACGATCTGCGTCGAGCCGTGCTGCGGGGGACGAAGCGAGCGCGAGCGCTCGTCCGGGAGGCCGAGGAGCTCGAGGCGCACCTCGTGGATCCTCGCCTCGACGACCTGAAGGACCTCGTCGGACGGATCAGGCGAGCGATCGAGGACGCCGACGAGGACTACGCGTCGGACTTCGAGGCGCAGGGCTGGGCCGAGGCGCTCGAGCTCGTGTCGACCACGGCGCAGGTCCAGCTCGGGTGCAAGGGCGCCGGGTAACGCTCGGCGGGCCCGCGCCCACCGGCATACCCGTCAGGCGACGATCTCGAAGTCCGCGCGCGCGAGCAGTCTGTAGCCGTCGTCCGCGAGCAGGTACACGCTGTACCGGCCCGCCTCCAGCGGCCACGGGCCGTACGACGAGCGGTCGAGCGTCGCCGAGCCCTCGACGGTGGCACCGGTGTAGAGCCAGAGCAGGTACCAGGCGACCCGTGGGTCGCGGCCGCGCTTGTAGATCCCGATCCAGTCCCACCGTTGCCCAGGCGCGAACCGCCACGTCACGCCGATCGGCTCGCTCTCGCCGTACGTCGCCGCCGAGGTCTCGAGGACCGGATCGCCGCCGGGCTCCTGCAACCAGAAGGGGACCCGCGACAGTTCCACGTCGCCGTCGAGCAGGACCGCCTCGTACGAGCCCGGCGTCCACCCTTCCGTCGCGAAGGACAGCGTGCCGTCCGCCTCGCCGCCCGTTGGGAGCACGGCTACGGGGTCTGCCACCGGATCGCCGTCGCTCGGCACGACCGCGACGGCGGCCCCCGGCCTCTGTGGCGCGTGGAAGCGTACGAGCACGTCCCGGCCGACGTCGGAGAGCCGCCGCTCGACCGAGACGAGCGTCGGCGTGCGTCCCGGTCGAACGGCGAACGAGGACACGACGCCGCGATGGTCCGTCGGCCACGGTCGGACCGACTCGTCCACCCAAGGGACACCGCGCTCCCCGACGATGATGCTCTCGGTCGCCTTCGCCCTGCCGGCCGCGTACACCATGTCGATCCGGTCCTGCGGCGCGCCCCCCCACGGATCCCACCCGGCGACCTCGGGCCGGTCCGCCCACCACGTGAGGCCCGGGTCGCGCTCGGGGCTCGGATGGAGGGCCCGGTAGGAGTCGACGAAGCCGCTCCGCTCCACGGCGACGCTCACCGGCCATCGCAGCGGGAAGCGGATCTGCGGACGGACGCCGACCATCTCCGGCGTCCAGTCGCGCCACGACGGCGAGTTGAAGTCGCCGACCAGGAACACCGGGATCCCCTGCTCGACGAGGGCTCGGCCCGTGCGGAGGAACGGCCGGATCTCCGGAAGCCGCACCCGGCGCTCGACGTCCACGATCTCGGAGCGACTCCGACCGCGCCGTGCCATCGCCGGCCCGTACGGGCTCGAGGAGAGGTGGACGTTCTCGAGCGCGACAACCCTGCCCGGCGACGTCTCCACGAACACGTACCGGCCGTCTGAGCCCGGCGGATCGATCAGTGGCAGCTTCGAGACGACCTGCATGCGGGTGCTGAAGTACGGCCAGCCCAGCGCGCGGGCGAGCCGCGGGATGTGACCCTGTCCCTCCTCGATGCCGACCACGTCGGCGCCGCCTCGGCGGATCGCCTGGACGACCTTGTCGAACGAGACGTGCGTGCCCCCGTACTCGATGTTGAAGGTCGAGACCCTCAGCTCGACCGGCTCCGCCCGCTCGGCGCCGGTCGCATCGTCAGGGTCCGCCGTGGACAGCGGCGCGAGCGCCGACAGCGTGGCGACCAGCGCAGCCATTGTCGCGAGTCCTCGAGCGGCGTGCCTCCTGCTCACGCGCCGATTGTGGCACGGAGGACGGCCGACCGCGTCATGCGGGCGTCAGCGGCGCCGCGCGCGTTCGCCCGGCTACGCTCCACGAGCGCCGGTCGGCCCGGACGGTCCGCGGCGTTGGGTGTGAGGAGGAGCGATGGCCGAGTTCCACGTCCTGAGCGAGGGATACCGGTCGAACGACGACGACCACGTCGGATCCACGGTGAGCTTCGCGCGGGACGGTGAGGCGCTCGTCGTGGTCGATCCCGGCCTCGTGCGGAGTCGGGACGCGATCCTCGGCCCGCTGGCCGGGCTGGGCGTGGCGCCGGAGGACGTCACCGACGTCGTGATCTCGCATCACCATCCCGACCACACGCTGAACGTCGCGCTGTTCCCGAACGCGCGGCTCCACGACCACTGGGCGTGGTACCGGGACGACCTGTGGATCTCGCGCCCAGCCGAGGGGTTCGAGCTCTCGCCGTCGATCCGGCTGCTCGAGACGCCGGGGCACTCACCCCAGGACATCTCGACGCTCGTCGACACCGACGACGGGCTCGTCGTGGCGACGCACCTGTGGTGGACGTCGACGCACCCGGTCGAGGACCCGTACGCGCCGGACCCGGCGCTGCTGCACGAGCAGCGTGCGCGCGTGCTCGCGCTCCCCGGACTCGCGAGGATCGTGCCGGGACACGGCGCGCCCTTCGTGCCGAGCGAGGACACGCCGCCATGACGCCTCGCGTCGGAACGCGTGACGGGGGTCCGTAGGAGGATCGTTCGCGCCACGCCCGGCCTCACCATCAGCGCGCCGTGCTCGCGCAGGCGGGACGGCCCGACGCATGCGTGACTAGCGCTCGCCACGGCGGAGCGCTCGACCGGCGTGCTCGCCCGGCGAGCCGTCCCACGCGACGCGTCCGTTCACGATCACGAGCTCGACGCCAGCGGCGAAGACATGCGGCGCCTCGAACGTCGCGCGGTCGCCCACGGTGTCCGGATCGAACACGACCAGGTCAGCGGCCGCACCCTGCGCGATCCGTCCGCGCCCCGCCAGGCCGAAACGATCGGCGGGGAGCGAGGTCATCTTGCGCACGGCGGCCTCGAGCGAGAGGATCCGCTCCTCGCGGACGTACCGGCCGAGGACGCGGACGAACGTGCCGTAATACCGTGGGTGGACGGCGAACCCGCCGAGCGGGCCGTCGGGCGAGATCGCGACGCCGTCGCTCGCGACGAAGATCTCCTCGCGCGCCAGGATCGTCCGGACGTCGTCCTCGTGCATCCCGTGGCCCACGATGCCCGCGTACCGGTCGCGGACCAGCAGCCGAGCGACGGCCTCCCACGGCTCGATGCCGAGGTCGGCCGCCAGCGCCTCGACGCTCCGGCCCGTGAGCGACGGCTCGGGCCGGAAGCCGCCGAGCACCACGCGCTCCCAGCCCACGGTGCGGCCGAGGGTCTCCCACCCGGGCTCGCCCTCCTCGATCGAGATGCGCAGGCGTTCGCGCTCGTGCGGCTCCGCCAGGACCCGCGGGAGCTCCTCGGGCGACACCCACGGCGGGAGCGCCGACGCCAGCTCGGTCTCCCACGCCGTATACGGGTACTGGTCGACCGTGACGTCGGCGCCGCGCGAGCGCTCCGCGTCGATCGTCGCCAGGAGGGCCTCGGCCTTGCCCCACATCGCCGGACCCTCGACCTTCAGGTGGCTGACGTGCGAGGGAACGTCGGCGCGGCGGCCGATCAGGATGCACTCGGCCACGGCGTCGAAGACCCGAGCGCCTTCGCCGCGAACGTGGCTCGCGTAGATCCCGCCGCGACCGGCGAGCATGGTGGCGAGCTCCACGATCTCGTCCGTGGCGGCGTGTAGGCCGGGTGCGTAGATCAGGCCCGTGGACAGTCCAACGGCGCCGTCGTCGAGCGCCGAGGCGAGGGCGCGCCGCATCGCGGCCATCTCGTCGCGTGAGGGGGGAAGCCTCTGATCCGCCCCGAGCGCCGCCTGCCGCAGGGCGCCGTGCCCCACGAGCGCGGCGACGTTCACCGCCGGACCCCCGGCGTCCAGTCGCTCGAGGTAGGCGCCGAACGTGCGCCAGTCGAGCCGGAGGTCAGCGGCGTCGGCCCCCACCAGGGCCGCCAGCTCCGGCGCCCCCTCGACGGGATGCGCGGACGCGCCGCAGTTGCCGACCACCACCGAGGTGACGCCTTGACGCAGCATGCTCTCCATGCCGGGCTCGACGAGCGGGCTCAGGTCCGAGTGCTCGTGGACGTCGACGAACCCGGGCGCGAGCACGTGGCCTCGGGCGTCCACGCGGCGGGCCGCCCGCGGCTCGGGCTCGCCCGGCCGCAGCACCCGTGTGATCAGATCCCCCTCGACGGCGACGGCGCCGAGGAAGGACGGCTCCCCGCTCCCGTCCACGACGCGGGCGTTCGCGACGAGCAGATCGATCATCGCGTCGGTTGGCTCTCCGCGGCCCTCACGCGGTGAGCGGAGCGAGCCAGAGGCCCGAGGTGAACAGGATGAGCGGGAGTACGAACAGGCAGACGACGAAGATCCAGAGCCGACGGTTGGATGCGATGAGCCAGTCGTTGAGACCGATGATCCCGCGCTTGATCGGGCCGTAGAGGATCGCTAGGTAGACCATCGAGACCAGGAACACGCCGATCGCCTCGGCGAGGACGATCTGCACCGCGACCGCGTTGCGCAGCAGCATGGCTGCGACGAGCGTGTCGGCCAAGGTCGTGATGTTCGCCCCCATGATGTACGGGATCGACTCGTCCCGCTTCACGTAGCCGCGGCTCGCGAGCGGGACGAGGACGGTGAGAGCGACCGAGACCGAGAGCGTCAGCGTCGCGACGGCGCAGCCGATGAAGAACATCGGCCACGGCCGCTTCAGCCACTGCGCGCGCTTCCCGGAGACGCTGTCGCCGCTCACCTGCGGCAACACGCGATCGAGCAACTTGAAGGAGAGAAGGATCAGACCGAGCCCGATCGGGAGCAGCAGCCATGCCGGGACGTTGTCGGTGGCAAGATTCAGGAACGGCCCCCAGACGAAGTCCACGACGCTGGTGACGTCCCCCGAGGTCCGCCAACCGATCCCGTCGAGAACGCCCGACCGAAGCAGCCAGTACGCCAGCGCCATCCCGGGCAGGTACGCGATCGCGGTCAGCGTCAGTGCGAGGATCCCCATGCCGACGGACTCCTGGCGGTTCGCCCCACGGTTGCGGACGGCGTACAGGAACCCGACGAGCAGCACGATGAACGAGGCGCCCAGGCGGGAGCCCGAGAGCATCGTCAGCGTCTGAAGCGTCGTGATCGCGCCTCCGGAGAACAGGCCGAGCGCCACGGCCGCGATCGGCGATCCGGAGAGCACGAGGTACGCCCCCAACCACCCGGCACCGAGCGTCGAGGCGCCGTTCTCGAACAGGGCGCTTCGACGGATCGACGGCGCGAGCTCGCCCGCTCCCTCCTTCATCAGCTGAAGCGCGAGCACGAACAGGAACAGCGCCGCTGCCCCGCTCGCCATCTTCCGGGCGATCCCACCCCAGCTCCGGGGCGCCGCGTGTGCGCCCTCGGCGGCCTCGACCTCGGAGATCACGACATCGCTCGCGCCCGCCATCGGTGGCGGATCGGCGCTCACGGTGGGCATGCGCGGCTCACCCGGTCGTGGGTTGGGCTCGGGGGCGTCGGGGTGGTCGCTCGTCACGTCGGAGACAGTGGCCAGGGTGGGGGGAAGGTCCGCGCCACCGTACCCGCTGTCTTCCCTTTGCGGCAACCGCTCTGCGACACGGCCCCCGGAGGCTCCGATGGCCAGAGGTCCCCTCCGGGGCAGGCGAAAGGCCCTCTCTCGCGTCCGACCGGGGTTGGCACCCTAGGTTCGAACCGGACGGGGGTGCGAGATGGACGACTCGGCGCTGTCGCTGGTGCTGTTCTCGGGCACCGACGACCGCCTCGACGCCGCGGCCGTGTTGGCCGCTGGCGCCGCCTCGCTCGGACGCAGGGTCGACATCCTGCTCCAGTACTGGGCGCTCGATGCGTTCCGGAGCGATCGGATCGCCGAGCCTCACGGTCTGGCGCCGGAGGCCAGCCCCGAGGGCGCGGACGCGTACCGGCGTCAGGGGGAGCACTGGAGCGACATCCTGCGTCAGGCGAAGGAGGTCGGCGAGGTGGGCATCCGTGCCTGCTCGCGCTCGATGGAGATGCTCGGGCTGTCGGAGGCGGACCTCGATCCGCTCGTCGACGGCCAGCACGGGATCGCGTCGTTCGTCATGAACGCGGACGGCCCGGTGACGTTCATCTAGGAGGAGACGATGACGACCGTCCACATCGACCGCTCGATCGACGCTCGCGGGACGCCGTGTCCCGGGCCGCTCATGAGCCTGATCGGGGCGATCCGAGAGTGCCAGGTCGGACAGGTCATCGAGGTCATCTCGAGCGACGAGGGGTCGAAGATCGACATCCCCGCGTGGCTCGACAAGGCGGGACACGAGATCGTGGAGATCGTGGAGGAGGAGGGGTCCACCCGATTCCTCGTGCGCAAGGTTCGGTGATCGGCCAGCCGTGGTCGGTCCCGATGGAAGGAGTAGAACGATGAGCATGCAGATCGCGAAGACCCTGGACCTGAAGGGTCTGTCGTGTCCGTTGCCGATCGTGAAGACCGCCCAGGGGATGAAGGAGATCGAGTCCGGCGAGCTGGTCGAGGCGCTCGCCACGGACCCGGGCTCGGTCGCCGACTTCAATGCATGGTGCAAGTCCACCGGACACGAGCTCGTCGAGCAGGGCGAGGAGGGCGGCGTCTTCCGGTTCGTGATCCGGAAGAAGTGAGGGGGCTCCGGATGAGTACGGAAAACGCCACGCTCGAGGTCCCGGCGCACGAGCACGACCAACACCCCAGACACCAGAAGCTCGTGATCATCGCGTCGAGCGGGGACCTGGAGGACGTCTGGGCTCAGATGATCATGGCGACGTCGGGTGCCGCGATGGGCATGGACACGACGATCTTCTTCACGTTCTGGGGGTTGTTCTCGCTCGTCAAGGACGACAAGCACCTCACGGGCGACAATTGGATGCAGAAGATGGTGGCCGCGTTGGACCGGCCCGGGACGGAGCACCTGAGGCTGGCCAAGATGAACTTCGTCGGCGCGGGGCCCGCGATGATGAAGAAGCTCGCGAAGGAGCACAGCGTCGCGAGCCCCGGCGAGCTGAGGCAGATGGCTGTCGATCTGGGCGTGAAGCTCGTGCCCTGTCAGATGACCATGGACCTGCTCGGGCTCAAGCGCGAGGACATGATCGACGGCGTGGGCGAGCCGGCCGGCGCGGCGGCGATGCTGCTGGAGGCCCAGGACGCCGTCACGTTCTTCATCTGAAGGAGGACAGGGACCGGGCGCGGTCCCCGCGAAGAGGTTCGGGGCATGTCCCCGAGACAGATGTCGGGAGAGTCCATCGCACCCCGACACCGAGGGCCGGGAGGGTCAGTCCCCCACCGCCTCCCGGCCCTCACCATCCCCCAGCATGGCGGAGGGGGCGGGCGCGGTGCCCGCCCCCTCGCGCGCGTTCGCGAGGCGCCCTCCCTACGCCTCGTCGGTCAGGTTGGTCCAGAGCGCGGCCTGGCCGACCCACAGCCACTCCCGCTCCGCGTCCATCCGCGAGAACGGGTTCGTGGCCAGACCCGCGTATCGGCCGTCCGCGGTCGTCGTGCCGTGGACGGCCATCGGCGCCTCGGCGACGGCAGCGCTGCGGTTCCGCCACAGTCCCGCCACGAACAGGTCGTCCGCGCTCGACAGGTACCGCCCGTCGATCGTCGCGTCGGCCGGCGTCGCGGAGAAGTACGTGATGTTGTTGTCCAGGAACAGGTAGTCCTGGCTCGGGTACGCCCCCGTGAGCGGGCCGCCGGCGTTCGTCCAGATCGCGATCCCCCCGTCGGCGCCGGTGTCCGACCCCTGGGACAGCGGGGACGTGAGCAGGCCGGCGTTCGTCAGGAACGCGAAATTCGTGCCGCTCACGCTGGTGCCGATGTAGCCACCGCCCCGATCGAAGAACGCGTCGAGCCGCTCGCGCGCGACGGCGTTCGCGGCCGACGGGTAGTTCTGGCCGAGGTTGTAGATGACGTCGACGTCCTCGAGCGGGTCCGTCGGCGCCTGCTGCAGCGACCCCCCGCCCAGCGTCACCGACACGAACTCGACGCCGTCGGGCCCGAAGATCCGCTCGAGCGAGTTGAACGAGTCGTTCCGGAGCGGCGTCGCGGAGTTGACGAGGACGCCGACCCTCGGGGCCTCGCTCACGTCCGTGGCGCTCGGCATCGGCCCCTTCCCGCGCTCGAACCACACGCCGACCTGCTGCCCCGCCGAGCGGAGCGCAGCGACCGTAGCGGGGTCGTTGGGGAAGACCAGCGATCCCGCCGGCATCACGTCCGCGCTGAGGGTCGCGAACGCCTCCTCTGCCAGCTGGCCGTCGATCCCTCCCCGCAGGACCGAGAGGACGGCGCTCACCTCGAGCGGTCCTCGGAGCGCGAGCGCGTACCAGTCGGCGGTCCCGTTCCGAACGCCGCCACGGAGCGCGTTCGGGCTGGCGATCGGCGCGGTCGGAGGCTTGAACAGCTTGTCTCCGGCCGCGACCTCGAGCGTGTCGGCGCCCCACAGGAGTCCGTGGCTCCAGGCGCCCGGGGGCGCGTAGAGCTGGGTGATGCGGTCCGAGATGTCCTGCCCCGCGCTGAGCGCCGTGAGCGCCAGGCCTCGGAACGGCTGGTCCATCCACACGACGTACGAGCGCTCCGGGACGAACGTGCGCACCGACGAGCCCACGGGCTTCCACGAGAAGTCCTTCGTCGTCCGGTGCACCTGGATCCCGTTGTCCAAGAGCCATCGCGCCAGACGGTTGGCCTCGGCGTCGCTCCGCTGGCCGGCGCCGTCGAAGGGGATCACGTACGCCGTCGGGTACGGCACCATCCAGTTGTGGTTCGCCTCGTCGAACCCCCGACCGCTCAGCACCGGGTCGTCGCAGCAGTTCGGCCGAGGCTCGCCCTCCACGCCGCGCCGGAAGATCTCGGCCTGATCGTGGAGCATCGCGTTGCGGTTCGAGATCCAGAAGTCCGCCGACGAGTAGAACGTGATGTACTGCGCGGTCTTCGAGCCGATCCGTCCCTCGCACGTGGTGCTGCACATCTCGACGGTCGAGCCGTCCACGCCGTAGAAGGCCATGTACGTCTGGGTATAGAAGGGTCCCCAGTCGTCCCAGCCCTCGGCGACCGCGGGTCCGCCGGCGGGATCGATCTCGCCGTCGGCGTTGTAGTCGTTGACCGGACGCTGGATCACGCGCCCGATCGCGTCGTGGGCCGCCTCGTTCGCGTCCAGACGGAGCTGGTTCCAGTACGCGAAGAGGTCGTAGTCGATCCCCGGGTTGTGCGGCTTCGTGAGGCCGTCGATCAGCGTCGGGTTCCCGCAGCAGTGCATGGCCAGACCGACCGGCGCCAGCCACTGCAGCTGATACGCGATCTCGGCTCGGACCTCCGGCTGCGACTGCACCAGGAAGTCGCGATTCATGTCGAGCCCGCCGTCGTTCTGACGACGACCCGCGAATCGACCGTCGGGGTTCTCGGACGGGATCACGATCAGCACCGCGTGATCGAGGAGGGCGTCCACGGTCGCGTTCTGCCCGTACGGCGTGGTCACGAGGTCGCGGATGACCTGCATCATCGCGTCCGTGCCCTCCTCCTCGCCGCCGTGGATGTTGGCCTCGATGAAGATCGGGATCTTCACCTGGTCGCCCCACGACTCGAGGAGCGCCTGCGCGCCGGCCGGATCCTCGAGCACGATCGACCGGAGCTGGACCCATCGGTCGTAGTCACGCTGCTGCTCGGGCGTCTCGAGCGCGTTCACGACGACGCCGTAGAGCTCGCGCCCGCCGACCGACTGGCCGATCACCTCGTACGTCATCCTCTGCGGGATCCCCGCGGTCTCGGCCTCCGCCAGGAACTGGTCGAGGGTGCACCGGATCGCCTCCTGCGGGATCAGCGCGAGCGTGTCCGGCGGCGGCCCCGAGTAGCCCTGTTGGTTCGCGATGCTCGAGCTCGGCGCGGCCTCCTGGCACCAGGGCTCGCCGTACGTCGGGCCGAGCCCCTGGGAGATCGGCGTGCCGTCCCACGGGGCGCCGGGGTCGGCGCCCGCCGGGGCGGTCAGGGCGACCGTGGGAACGGCCAGCGCGATCGTCACGACGACCGCGAGCCAGGTGTTGGAAGGTCTCCTGATCGTTCGCTGCAACGGGAACACCTCCATGATGCTGTCGACGACGACGGCGAAGGGGGCCGCCGGAGGACCCCGGGCGTCGGGACGCGTCCGAGCGCCGGCACGGATCCGAGTCGTTCGGTCCAGCGCGCCGCCCGCACGGTGGCTCGCCCGTCTCACCCTTCCCCTCTCGACGGGTGCGTCAGCGCGCGGAGACCGGGCCGGCCCCGTCGCAGGGTGGCCGGAACCGGAGGGAGCCGCGCGCTCTCCGACACGGAACCATCCGGGCGAGTTGTTGGGGAAGGGGACGTTCGGCCTATGTCGGCCGCGCCACGCCCACGCGCGTAGGCCGATCGTCCGACCCGGTCAGCGCTCGGGGAGGTAGACGCGGAACGAGGCCCCCCCGCCGGGGCGGTCCTCGACCCACGCGGTGCCGCCGTGCAGCTCCGCGAAGCGGGCGACGAGCGACAGGCCGACACCCACGCCCGGGGAGTGCTCGGAGGGGCCGGGCCCCTGGCGGAAGGGCTCGAACACGGCCTCTCGGAGCTCGGGCGGGACGCCGTCGCCCTCGTCCTCGACCGTGAGCAGGATCCCTGCGTCCTCCTGGCGCACGGTCACCCACACGCGGCTGTGCGGCGGCGTGTGACGCGCCGCGTTGGCCAGCAGGTTCTCGACGATGCGCTCGACCTTCGCGGCATCCAGGTCCGCCAGCAGGTTCTCGGGCACGTCCACGTGCACCGAGCGCTCGCCCAACAGGTCCGACTCGTCGACCGCCTGCGCGACGAGCTGCGCGAGATCGGTGGGCCGTCGCTGCGGGGAGATGATCCCGCGCTGGAGGCGGTCCAGGTCCAGCAGATCCGAGAGCAGACGCTCGAGCTTCCGCGCGTTCGCCGCGATCCGCCGGAGCAGGTCCACGGCGTCCTCCTGCGGGATCGTGGCGGCCGCCTGCTCGAGGGTCACCGCGGATCCCAGGATCGAGGTGAGCGGGGTCCGCAGGTCGTGCGAAACGGCCTCGAGGAACGTGTTCTTCATCTCGTCGAGCGCGCGAAGCCGCTGTGTGGCCTCCCGCTCGCGCCGGAACGCCTCCGAGTACTTCCGCTCGCTCCGCCGCAGCGCCTGCTCGGCCCGCTTGCGCTCGGTGATGTCCACGATGAGACCCCGGAGTATGGGCGCACCGAGCGCGTCTCGGACAACGTGGACGAAGTCGCGCAGCCAGATCGACTCACCTTCGCGTCCGAGCGCCCGGTACTCGAGGTGGTGGTCCCCCCCGTCGGCGATCGCCGCCCGGAGGCGGATGCGCGCCGGCTCACGGTCGTCCGGGTGGATGTGCTGGCCCCACGTCGCGAGGGCCGAGCCGTCGACCCCGCCACCGAAGGCCAGCGCGGCCCGTCGGGACAGGAAGGTGAACGCGAGCGTCTCCGCGTCGGCCTCCCAGAAGATCGCGTCGAGGCTCTCGACCAGCTCGTGGAAGCGCTCGAGCTCGTGGAACCGCCGGGCGCTCCCGAGCGCGAGCGACGCGATGTCGGCGATCCCTCGGAGCAGCGCGAGTGCGCCCTCCGGCAGATCGTCGCCCGCGGCCGACACGATCAGCGCCCCGAACCCGTCCGGCTCCCAGTGCAGCGGCGCCACCGCCATGGGTCGTGGGTCGTCGGTCAGCCGGAGCTGCGGGGGGACCTGCTCGATCGCCCTCGGCGGGACCACGAACGGGTCGGTCGTGGAGGCGAGGAGTCGCGCCGCCGTCTCGCCGTCCACGACGGCAGCCGACGCGGCGCGGCGCTCGTCCGCGCCTCGCTGCTGCATCAGGTGGAACGCACCGGACGAAGGATCGCGGAGGTACATGGCGACGATCGCGGCCGGGACGATCGCGGGGACGGTCGCCGTGACGCGCTCGAGCACGGTCTCGACGTCGTGCGCGCCGGTGAGCGCCTGGGACAGGCCCAGGAGCGCCGAGGCCGCCGCGGCCGCGCGCCGCTCCTTCTGGAGGAGACGGGCGTTCTCGAAGGCGACGGCTGCGTGTGAGGCCAGCACCTCGACGACGCGGATGTCCTCCTCGTCGAACTGGTCGATGCCCAGGTTCGACAGGACGATCGCGCCGGTCGTCCGGTCGACGGTCTTCAGCGGGACGGCGAGGATCGACTCGTCGATCTCGGACGTGCCCTCGATCTGCACCCCGACGTCGTCGTGCAGGGCGTCCGCCGCGTAGTACGTCTCACCTGTCGCGACGGCGTGCCCGGTGAAGCCCTCGCCGACGTGCGTCACGAGCTCCTCGTAGGTCTCGCCCTCGTACTCGGTCAGCTCGCCGCGGAACACGATCGGGGACAACGTCCAGCCGTCGTCGCCCAGCAGGTAGATCCGGCAGTTGTGGTAGTCGATCAGCGTCTTCAACTCGGTGGTGATCGCCGAGGCGATCTGGGTGGTGTCGTCCAGCTGGTTCAGTTGAGGGGCCAGGCTGTGCAGCATCTTGAGCTGCGCCACCGAGCGCAGCTCGGTGGCGGCGGTGGACCGTATTCGACGCACGACTCGGACCATGGGACCCGGCACCTTCCGCGGACCGCCCCATCTTCTCATCTCGGCATCCGGCGCCTCGTGGTGAAGCCGCAGGTCAGGCCCGCGTGGGGCCGGCGAGGGCCTGGGTAGGATGGCTGGATGGACACGATCGACCCGTCGCGCGGCGCACCACCCGCTCCGGCAGGCGATCTGGCGCGCCACCTCGCGGAGCGGGTGCCCGCGGAGCGGCTGGCGACCGTCGAGGCATTCGCCCGCGCCTACACCCGGCGGCTCGGACACGACCGGGCCGCGCTCACGCCGGAGGAGCTGGCGGGCCAGGTGGTCACCGTGTTCGCGCTCGTGGACGGCCGCGACGGGGCGGACGAGGCCGTTCGCGTCTTCAATCCGGAGGTCGAGCGCGACGGCTACACCTCGGCCGGCTCGGTGCTCGAGGTGAACACGGCGGACTCGCCGTTCCTGCTCGACTCGCTCACCGAGGAGCTCGAGGCACGCGGGCTCGGCACCCGGCGCGTGATCCACCCGGTGATCGGCACGCTGCGCGACGACGCGGGTCGCGTGGAGCGGGTGGTCGACGCCCGCGAGGCGACGGTGCGCGAGTCGGTGATGCACTTCGAGATGGACCGGCGCCTCGAGGAGGCCGAGATCGCCGAGCTGTCGGAGTCGGTTCGCTCGATCCTCGACGACGTACGGCTCGCGGTCCGCGACTTCCGCGCGATGCGTGAGACCGTTCGCCGGATGATGCTCGTCGCCGAGGCCGCCTCGCCGCTGTACGGCAGGGAAGAGATCGACGAGACCGTCGCGTTCCTGCGGTGGCTCCTCAACGACAACTTCGTCTTCCTCGGGGCTCGCGAGTACGAGATCGTCGATACGCCGGACGGCCCCGCGATGAAGACGGTCGAGGGCAGCGGGCTCGGGATCCTGTCGAAGCCCGGATGGTCCACGTTCGAGACGCCGGTGCCCATCGCCACGCTGGAGCCCAAGCTCCGGGCTCGGATCGAGGCCGGTGACCTGCTGGTGTACGCGAAGACCAACCGCACCGCGACCGTCCATCGACGGGAGCGCATGGATCACATCGGCGTGCGCCGCGTCTCGCCGGACGGGCGCGTCGCCGGCGAGGTCCGCCTGCTCGGTCTGTTCACCTCGAAGGCGTACATGGCGCCGGCCAGCCAGACGCCGCTGCTCCACCGGAAGCTCGGGCAGATCCTCGAGGCGGAGGAGCTGTTCGAGGGCTCGCACGACTACAAGGCCGCGGTCTCGATCTTCGACAGCTTCCCGAAGGCGGAGCTGCTCGCCGCGCCCGTCGAGGATCTGCGCCGCCAGGTGGTCGGGCTCCTGGCGCTCCAGGAGCAGCGTCACGTTCGACTGTTCGAGCGACGGGACCCGTACGGCCGCAACGTCTCGCTCCTGGTCGTGATGCCGCGGGACACCTTCAACGCGGAGCTGCGCGACCGCCTGCAGGAGCTGTTCATGCGTCGCTTCAAGGGCTCGAGCGTGGACTACCACCTTTCGCTCGGCGAGAGCCAGCTCGCGCAGGTGCACTTCACCGTCCACGTCGCGCTCGGCGAGGTCCCGGACGTCCCGTTCGGCGAGCTCGAGGAGGAGGTCATCGAGCTCGCCCGGACGTGGGACGAGCGCCTGGGTGACCGACTGGTCGAACTGGCGGGCGAGGAGCGCGGCCGGGCGCTCGCCGAGCGCTGGTCGCCGCGCTTCCCCGAGACCTACAAGGCCGCGACCGCCGTCGAGGTCGCGGCGACCGACGTCCTGCGGTTCGACGAGCTCGAGCGGGGGGACGAGCCCTTCGTCGTGGGCCTGTCGAACGAGGTCCACGACGCCCAGACCCTCACCCGCGTCCGCCTCTACAAGATCGGCGGGAAGATCCAGCTCTCGGACTTCGTGCCCACGCTCGAGTCGCTCGGCCTGCGCGTCGTGGAGGAGGTCCCGACCGACCTGGTCCACGACGTGGCGGACGAGCGGTTCCTTCAGGACTTCGGCGTGCTGGCCGCCGACGGCCGACCGATCGACGTCGACACGGCCGGGCCTCGGATCGCCGGCTGCATCGCGGCGGTGTGGCGCGGCGAGTGCGAGATGGACTCGCTCAACCGGCTCGTCGTGTTGGCCGACCTGGACTGGCAGCAGGTTCAGATCCTGCGCGCCTACCGCAAGTACCACCATCGCGTGAACGCCAGCTTCCCCGTGGAGTACAAGAACGACGCGTTCGCGGCCCACCCGGATATCGCCGTCGGCATCGTGCGGCTGTTCGAATCGCGGTTCGACCCCTCTCGCCCGCAAGCCCTCGAGGCGGCCGATCGGGTGCGCGCGGAGGTCCTGAGGGCGCTGGACGGCGTGGCGTCGCTCGAGGAGGACCGGATCCTCCGCAACCACCTGGGGCTGGTGGACGCGACGGTGCGCACGAACGCGTACGTGCCGGGGCGCTCGGCCCTGTCGTTCAAGTTCCGCTCGGCGCTGGTGCCCGAGATGCCCAGGCCGACGCCGCTGTTCGAGATCTTCGTGTACTCGCCCGAGGTGGAGGGGATCCACCTGCGCGGGGGCAGGGTCGCCCGCGGCGGCATCCGCTGGTCCGACCGACGGCAGGACTACCGCACCGAGGTCCTCGGCCTGATGAAGGCGCAGATGGTGAAGAACGCCGTGATCGTGCCGACCGGGTCGAAGGGCGGGTTCGTGCTCAAGCGCCGGATCTCGGACCCCACGGCGCTGAAGCAGGAGGTCACGGGACGGTACGTGACCTTCATGCGCGGGATGCTCGACGTGACGGACAACCTGGTGGACGGCAAGGTCGTGCACCCGACGAACGTGGTCGTGCACGACGACGACGACCCGTACCTGGTGGTGGCGGCCGACAAGGGCACGGCGGCGCTCTCGGACACCGCGAACGCCGTCTCGGCCGAGTACGGGTTCTGGCTCGGGGACGCGTTCGCCTCGGGAGGGTCCGCGGGCTACGACCACAAGGCCCTCGGGATCACGGCGCGCGGTGCCTGGGAGTCCGTGAAGCGCCACTTCGTCGAGCTCGGCACCGACGTCATGAGCCAGCCGTTCACCGTGGTCGGGATCGGCGACATGTCGGGCGACGTGTTCGGGAACGGGATGCTCCTCTCGGACCAGATCTGCCTCGTGGCCGCGTTCGACCATCGGCACGTGTTCGTCGACCCGAACCCGGTCCCGGCTGCGGGGTTCGCCGAACGCCGTCGCCTGTTCGAGCTCCCGGGTTCGACGTGGGACGACTACGACCGCTCGACGATCTCCAGCGGCGGAGGGGTGTGGCCCCGCACGGCGAAGTCGATCCCGCTGACGCCCGAGATGCGAGGAGCGCTCGGTGTGGACGGCGACGCGGTCACGCCGGACGAGCTGATCTCGGCGATCCTCAGGGCCCCCGTCGACCTGCTCTGGAACGGCGGGATCGGGACGTACGTGAAGGCCCACACCGAGTCGCACGCCGACGTCGGCGACCGCGTGAACGACGCGGTCCGCGTGGACGGCCGTGACCTTCGCTGTCGCGTCGTCGCCGAGGGCGGGAACCTCGGGCTCACCCAGCGCGGGCGGATCGAGTACGCGCTCGCGGGCGGGCGGATCAACGCCGGCTTCATCGACAACTCCGCCGGTGTCGACTCCTCGGACCACGAGGTGAACCTGAAGATCCTCCTCGGGCTCGCCGTGGCCCGAGGCGAGCTGACGCTCGAGGAGCGGAACGCGCTGCTCGCCGAGGTCGAGCAGGACGTCGTCCGGCACGTCCTGTACGACAACTTCCTGCAGGCACAGATCCTCTCTCAGGAGACGAAGGTCTCCGCCTCGCGGATGGAGGCGTACGACGACCTGATGCAGACGCTCGAGGCCGAGGGCGTGCTCGAGCGCGACATCGAGTTCCTCCCCGGCGTGGAGGAGACGGCCGAGCGTCGGCGGGCCGGCCGCGGGATGACGCGTCCCGAGCTCGCGGTGCTGCTCGCCTACGCGAAGCAGAGCCTGGCGAACGCGCTCCTGGACTCGACGCTGCCGGACTCGCGGTACCTCGAGCAGGACCTGCGGGGATACTTCCCGCGGCGCGTCGTCGAGCGGTTCGCGGACCTGGTCCACGAGCACCCACTCCGCAGGGAGCTGGTGGCCACGATCGTCGCGAACGACGTCGTGAACTCGCAGGGCATCACCTTCGTGACCCGCCTGATCGCCGAGACCGGCGCCTCGGCTGCGGATG
This sequence comes from Actinomycetota bacterium, assembly GCA_035762085.1. Classification (GTDB taxonomy): domain Bacteria; phylum Actinomycetota; class UBA4738; order UBA4738; family HRBIN12; genus HRBIN12. The sequence goes on from DASTPT010000075.1 coordinate 24,490, forward strand.
TCGTCAGCGCGTACCGGATCGCGCGCGACGTGACGGGCGCCGTCGAGCGCTGGGAGGCGATCGAGGCGCTCGTCGGCCGGATCGACCCGGCGCTCTCGGACGGGTTGATGAGCGACGTCGACCGGCTCGTCGAGGTCTCGGCGCGCTGGTACCTCCAGCACGCTCACGGGCAACTCGGGCGCGCGGTCGAGGCGCACGCCGCGCCGTTCCGCCGCCTGGAGCGCGCCCTGCCGTCGATCGCGGCAGAGCGGAGGCTGCGGGCGCGCGAGCGCGAGACCTGGCGCCTGGTGGACGCCGGCGTGCCGGAGGACGTGGCGCGCGGGCACGCGTTCCTCGACATCCTGTCCCACGCGCCGAGCGTGATCGCCGTCGCCCGGCGGGCCGACCTGCCGGTCGAGACCGTGGGGCGCGTATTCGCCCTCGTCGGCGAGGCGGCGTTCATCGACTGGCTCGAGGAGCGCCTGGAGCAGGTGCCGACGGTGACCCGCTGGCACCGTTGGGCGCTCCACGCCGTCTGGGACGACCTGCGGATGGCGCGGCGGCAGATCGCCGAGCGCGTGCTGGCCGAGGCGCCGGGCCTCGATCCCGACGAGGCGGTCGAGGCCTTCCTCGCCTCGCGCGGCGAGGTCCTGGAGCGCCTGCGTCGGTTCATGTCGGCGCTGGCGGTCGAGGAGGTCTCGGACCTCGCCGCGGCGACCGTGGCCGTGCGGCAGATCCGCGCGCTTGGGGTCGCCGGTGGCCCGGGGTAGGATGTCCGGCAGACACCAGCCGCCTACCAACAGGAGCCTCTACCTCTCCTTGGCCACCAGCACCTTGCGCGCCGCGATCGTGATCGCCCTGGTCGTGGGCGGCATCGTCGTGATCAACTCCGCCTTTCCCGAGTCCGGCGTCACCGGCGGCGGCGCATCGCCGACCGAGACCGGCGGGCCGACCGGACCCACGGACACCGGGGGGCCGACCGGGCCCACCGACACCGGCGGGCCGACCGGGACCACGGGTCAGGAGCCGGAGGTCGTCGACCTGGCCGTCGCCGTCCGGAACGGGACCTCGGTCTCGGGTCTGGCCAGCGGCACCGCCAAGAAGCTCGAGGACAAGCTCGGCGTGAACGCCATCCAGGTGGACGACGCGCCGTCCACCGTCTCGGTCACCACGATCTACTTCCGCGGCCCGGGGACGGAAGACGAGGCCGAGTACATCGCGTCCGAGTTCTTCAAGAAGATCGAGCCGAAGATCGCTCGGCTCGAGGCCGGGAGCGGCGTCGAGCGCGACGTCCAGATCGCCATCTACATCGGCACCGACTACGCCTCCACGCAGTCCTGACCTGTCGGCCCTGCGCGACCTCGCGCCGAGCGCCGGGATCCTCCTCGACTTCGACGGCTCCCTGGCCGAGATCGTCGCGCGGCCCGAGCTCGCGCGACCGGTGGCTGGGGCGCATGAAGCGCTCGCGGCGCTCGTCGACCGGTATCGGGTCGTCGCGATCGTGACCGGTCGGCGATCCGAGGAGATCGCCGGGATGCTCGACGCGCCGGGCGTTCGGCTGCTCGGGGTGTACGGACTCCAGGACGTCGAGCACGATCCCGCGACGGCCGCCTTCATCGACCGCGTCCGCGCCGCGTCCGCGATCGTCCCAGCGGCCTGGGTCGAGGACAAGGGCGCCGTCGCCGCCGTGCACTACCGGGCGGCGCCCGATCACGTCGCCGCGCGGGAGACGCTGACCCGGAGCCTGGCACCGCTCGCGGACGCCGAGGGGTTGGAGCTCGTGCAGGGCAAGATGGTCCTCGAGCTCATGCCGACCGACCGGCCCCGCAAGGGTGGCGCGGTCCTGCGTCTCGCCGCGGAGCTCGGGCTGCGGGGGGTCGTGTTCGCCGGGGACGACGTCGCCGACCTGGAGGCGTTCGAGGCGCTCGGAACCCTGGCCTCCGAGGGCGCGCTCGTGATCCGGGTCGCCGTCCGCGGCGCCGAGACCCCCGAGGCGCTGCTGGACGCCGCCGACGTGATCGTCGAGGGACCGCTCGGCCTGGTCGACCTGCTGCGTGCCCTGGCCTAGCCGTGGGTCGCCGGGCCGGGCGACCGGGTCCGCCGCCGGACGCGCGCCCGCTCGAGGTCCTCGAGCTGCGCGCGGACCCACCGCTCCGCGGGGTTCGACAACACGAGCCGCGACAGCCCGCGGGCGCGGCGGATCCGCTCCTCGCGGGGCATGTCGAGCGCGCGGTGGATCGCGTCGGCCGTCTCGCGCAGGTCGAAGGGGTTGACCGCCAACGCATGCTTGCCGAGCCGCCAGTAGGCGCCGGCGTTCCGGGACAGGACGAGGACGCCGGCTCGCCGGTTGAGCAGCGGGCCCTCCATCGCGACCAGGTTCATCCCGTCGTAGATCGGATTCACGAGGAGCACGTCCGAGATGCCGTACGCGGCGAGCGCCCCGAGGTAGTCGTCCTTCACTCGAACCTCGACCGGCTGCCACTCCTCGTCGCCGAACTCGGCGTTCACGCGCTCGGCCGCGGCGACGCACTCCTCGCCGTACGTGGGGTACTCGGGGACGTCCATCCGGGAGGGCGACAGGAGCGCGAGGAACCGGACGCGCCGGTGCCATTCGGGGTGGCTCCGCAGGAACAGGGCGTAGGCATCGAACCCGCGCACGATGTTCTTCGTCAGCTCGAGCCGGTCGACGCGCAGGACGAGCCGGTTGTCCCCGCGCCAGCGGTTGGCCTCCTTCCGCAGCGCCGTCACCTCCGGCCCGGCGGCCTCCTGCCGCAGGCCGACCGCGTCGATCGAGATCGGGTGGATCCGGACGGCCACCTCGCGTCCCTCGAGGGACAGACGCGAGCGCGCCAGGTCCGCGCGCACGCCGGGGAGTGAGCGGGCCGACATCAGGAAGTTCTCCGCCCACATCTGCGAGTGGAAGCCGAGGACGTCGGCGCCGAGCATCCCCCGCAGGACGCCCTCGCGGATCCGACCCGGCAGGATCCGCATGTACGTGAGCCCCGCGATCGCCGTGTGCGAGAAGTGCGCGATGAAGGCGTCCGGTCGTAGCTCGCGCAGGAACCGGGGGACGAGCGTGAGATGGTAGTCCTGCACCAGGAACGCCGGCGGGCTGGGAGAGCGGTCGGCCTCCTCGGCCAGGGCCTCGGCGAACCGGCGGTTCACCGCGACGTACTCGTTCCACGCCCGATCCACCTCGTCGTCGAACAGCGGTTGCCGGACCGTGTCCCACAGGTAGTGGTGGACGAACCACAGGATGCCGTTCGAGATCCGGTTGTAGTACGCGTCGTAGCGCTCGGGGTCGATGTCGAGCAGGCGGACACGGTAGTCGGCGCCGAAGGTCTCCATATCGACGCGGCCGTCGTCGGGCCCGGTGGCGAGCTCTCGGTCGGTGTCCGAGCTCGCAGCCGCCACCCACAGCCCGTCGACCCGTTGCATCGCCCCGATCAGCGCCGTGACCAGCCCGCCCGCGCCTCGCCTCGCCTCGAGCTCGCCCAGGGCGTTCCGTTCGAACGAGACCGGTCCGCGGTTCGAGGCCACGACGAGCGGTGCCTCGAGCAGGTTCACGTCAGGCGCACCGCCAGCCGCAGGTAATCCTCGAGCTCGCGGAGCGACAGGAACCCGTCGCGCACCCGCTCGCGCGCAGCCGCTCCCATGCGCTCGCGCAGGTCGGGGTCGTGGAGGAGCCGGACGATCCGCTCGGCCGCCGACCCCACATCGTCCACGAGGAAGCCGTTCTCGCCGTCGGAGATCTGCAGGCGGATCCCCCCCACGTTCCCCCCCACGACGGGTTTGCCCTTCCACATGGCTTCGCTGACGACCAGACCGAACCCCTCGCGCGTCGACTTCTGGACGACGACCTCGGCGGCCTGCTGGAAGACGCTGACCTCCAGGTCGCCGACGCCCTGGAGGTTCGTGAACAGGTGGATGTCGGTGTCGCCGGCGCGATGATCCTCGGTGAGATCCAGGTAGGCCATCCCCTCCGGATCGTCGCTCGCGAGCGACCCGGCCATGACCAGCTGGACGTCGGGGATCTCCGCCCGCGCCAAGCGCCAGGCGTCGATCACGCCGAGCGGGTCCTTCCAGGGGTCGAACCGTGAGACCTGCGTCACGATCGGTCGCTTCGGGTCGATCGCGTACGCGTCGAGCACCTCGCGGATCGTGTCCTCGCTCACCGGGCGGTTCTTCACCGAGAGCGGGTCGATCGATGGCGGGATCAGCGCGACCTCGGGCCCGCTGACGCCGGGCTGCACGAAGTCCTGCATCGTGAAGATCGCGGCGTCGTACCGGTTCACGATCGGCTCGAAGAACTCCCACACGGGCGGGTGCGGGACCGACAGGTCGATGTGGCAGCGCCAGAGCCAGCGACCGCGCCGCCGGTCCTCCTGCTCGAGGACGCGGAGCACCGCGGCCGGCTGCGGGTCGTGGATCAGGTACAGGTCGTAGTCGTCCGGGATCTCGGCGGCATTGGCGACGATCCGGTCCCAGTACGTCGTGGCCATCCGCGCGGTCCACTCGACCGACGCTCCCTGCAGCGCGTTGTGAACGGCCTTCGTCACCGCGAAGTACTCGTCGGAGCCCTCGAGCACGGCCCAAGTGGTCTCGATGCCGAGGTCGTTCAGCAGCGGGACGTGCGTGTACAGGAGCTCGGCGACGCCGCCGCCGAAGGCCGTGCTGTTGAGCTGGAGGAGCCGAGCGCCCTGCAGGGGCCGGGCGACCTCGCGGAGCCGCTCGACGGCCTCCTCACCTGCCGCCTGCGCGTAGTCGGCGAGGCGCTTCTCCGGCACCGGGACGGTCGCGAGCACCACGCGAGTCTATCGACCCAGGAGCGACCGGACCGCTTCGGCGAACCCGTCGCCGTGCGGCGCATCGGTCACGACCGCGTTCGACGGCAGTGGCGCGTCCGCGATCGCGCCGAGTCCGTTCGCGACGAGGAAGAATCGGCCGACGACGTCGGCGACCTGCAGATCGGCGAGCGAGTCGCCGATCGCCGCGGTCGCCTCGAGGGGCACGCTACGGATCTCGCGGTGTCGGCGGACCGCCGACGCCTTCGAGACCCCCCTCGGAAGCAGGTGGTAGGCGCGGACCTCGGGGACGTCCAGGTGGGGTAGCAGTCGTCGGAGCCGGCCGTTGTCCTGGAACTGGAGCCACCCGAACCCCACCTCCTCGAGCACGGCCTCGGCCTCCGCGACGTCCACCAGGCCCTGGAACATGACGGATACCTCGGTCCACGGCGCCACCGGCTCGAGGCGACCACGGAAGCGCTCGAGCAGCAGGCCGGGCACGCCCGAGCGAGCGAGGGCGTCCGGCAGCCGCCCGGGGCCCGCGAACGCGCCGGTGTCCTCGATCGGCTCCTCGGCGCCCACGGTCAGGAGGCCGCCGAGCTCGGCGATGTATGCCGAGGCGCCGACGACCCGGGCGACCTCGTGGAGCCCGCGGCGCGTCCGTCCGGACATGAGCACGAGCTCCACCCCCGCGCGTCGCAGCCCGAGCAGGGCGGTGGCCGCCTCGCCCGTCGAGTAGCCCCTCGCCGCCGCGAACAGCGATCCCCCGGGGCCGAGGAGCGTCCCGTCGACGTCGCTGTACAGGACCTTCAGTGCCTGGTCAGGGGGGCCGTCCCTCGTTGACACGTTCACGCCCCGACCCTACATTGGCCGGCGGAGTGACCTCATCGTGCTGAAGATCTCGCAGAAGCTCGAGTACGCCATGCGGGCGATGATCGAGCTGTCGACCCGGCGGAACGAGGGAGTGCTCGTGCCCGCGCGCGAGATCGCCGACGCGCAGCAGGTGCCCCTGCGGTTCCTCGAGCAGCAGCTGGGCGCCCTCCACAAGGCCGGGCTGGTCGAGAGCTTCCGGGGCGCCGGCGGCGGCTGTCGGTTGGCGAAGGAACCGGAGCAGATCCGGGTCGCCGACATCGCCGACGCGATCGAGGGTCAGCTCTTCCCGATGTTCTGCCTGGAGCCATCGGATCACACGTGCTTCGCGGACTCGCGGTGCGGGCTGCAGGGGTTCTGGGGCGACGTGGCCCGGGCGATCCAGCGGGTGTTCGAGGAGACGACGGTCGCAGACCTCGTCGCCCGACATCGCCAGAGCAACGGGGGAACGGTCTTCACGCCCGAGCAGCTGCTGTCCCGCTTGGGCTGACGCGCTCCGCGACCGTGGCGGCCCTTGGCCGGGCGCGAGGCCCGGCCGGCCGAGGCGGTTCCCGTCAGGAAGCGGACTTGCCGAGGATCCGCATGACCTTCGTGCCGCAGACCGGGCATGTGCCCTGCGCGGCCTTCCGGCCGTTCTTCAGCTCCACCACGGTTCCCTCGAACTCGCGCTTCGCGCGGCACTTCACGCAGTAGGCCTCGTACATGGCCACGATGGGCCTCCTTCCCCGACAGCCTTCGAGGCCGCCCCATGGCGGCCTCGTAGGCACGATGGTCGCCTCTCCCAGGCACGGATGCAAGCACCTCGGGGCGAGGGGCCGATGGGCCCCCCGGTGGGGCTCCGGTCGGCCCGCCGGAGGCTCGCGTGCGTTGCCCCACGACCGATACGATGGCGGGCACCACCGCCGGACGGAGGACATCGACCATGTCAGAGATCCAGCAGCACATCTCCGCGCTCCTCACCGAGCACCGCGTGTTCGAGCCCCCGCCCGACTTCGCCGCCAACGCGATCGTGAAGGACCGCTCCGTCTACGAGCACGCCGACGCCGACTACGAGGGGTTCTGGGCGGAGCAGGCCGAGCGCCTGTCGTGGTTCAAGAAGTGGGACACCGTGATGGAGTGGACGCCGCCCACGGTGAAGTGGTTCTCGGGCGGCCTGCTGAACGCCTCGTACAACTGCCTCGACCGCCACGTCGAGGCCGGTGCGGGCGACAAGGTCGCCTACCACTGGGAGGGCGAGCCCGGCGAGAAGCGCTCGATCACGTACGTCGACCTCCTGGACGAGGTCGGGCGATTCGCGAACGCCCTGAAGGCGCTCGGCGTGGGCAAGGGCGACCGCGTCGCGATCTACCTGGGGATGATCCCCGAGCTGCCCGTGGCCATGCTCGCGTGTGCCCGCATCGGCGCGATCCACTCGGTGGTGTTCGGCGGCTTCTCGGCCGATTCGCTGAAGGACCGGATCCTCGACGCCGAGGCGAAGGTCCTCGTGACGCAGGACGGCGGCTACCGCCGCGGCACCGTGGTCGAGCTCAAGGCGGCCGCGGACGAGGCCCTCGTCGACTGTCCTTCCATCGAGCACGTCATCACCGTTCGTCGGACGGCCGGCGACCATCCGTTCACGCCCGGCCGGGACCTCTGGTACCACGACCTGATCGCCGAGCAGTCCCCCGAGTGCCCCGCCGAGCAGATGGAGGCCGAGGATCCGCTCTACATGCTCTACACGAGCGGCACCACCGGGAAACCGAAGGGGATCGTGCACACGACCGGGGGCTACCTGACGCAGTGCGCCGCGAGCCACCGGATGATCTTCGACATCCACGAGGACGACGTGTTCTGGTGCTCGGCTGACATCGGATGGGTGACCGGGCACTCCTACATCGTCTACGCACCACTCGCGAACCACACGACGAGCGTGATGTACGAGGGCGCCCCCGACTGGCCGGACAAGGACCGCTGGTGGGACATCATCGAGCGCTACGGGGTCTCGATCCTGTACACGGCCCCGACCGCGATCCGCGCGTTCATGCGGTGGGGAACCGAGCACGTCGACAAGCACGACCTCTCGTCGCTGCGGCTGCTCGGCTCGGTCGGCGAGCCGATCAACCCGGAGGCGTGGATCTGGTACCACACCGTGGTGGGGGGCGAGCGCTGCCCGATCGTCGACACGTGGTGGCAGACCGAGACCGGAGCGATCCTGATCACGCCGCTGCCGGGGATCACGCCGACGAAGCCCGGCTCGGCGACCTTCCCGTTCCCCGGCGTCCAGGCCGACGTGTACGACGAGACCGGGAACTCGGTGCCGCTCGGCGGCGGTGGGTACCTAGTGCTCAAGCACCCGTGGCCGGCGATGGCCCGCACGATCTGGGGCGATCCCGAGCGGTACGCGAACACGTACTTCGCCCTGTTCGGGCCCGAGACCTACGTCGCCGGGGACGGCGCCCGGCGCGACGAGGACGGCTACTTCTGGCTCCTCGGCCGGATCGACGACGTGATGAACGTCGCCGGGCACCGGCTCTCGACGTTCGAGATCGAGAGCGCGCTCGTCGACAACCCGAAGGTCGCCGAGGCCGCCGTGGTGTCGCGTCCCGACGAGGTGATCGGCGAGGCCATCGTCGCGTTCGTGACGCTGAAGCAGGGGATCGTGGGCGACGACGAGGTCGCGAAGGAGCTGCGCGCGCACGTGGGCGAGAAGATCGGCAAGATCGCCCGGCCGCACGGGATCATCTTCACGACGGACCTGCCGAAGACGCGTTCGGGCAAGATCATGCGGCGTCTGCTTCGCGACGTCGCGCAGGGTCGCCCGCTCGGCGACGTGACGACGCTCGCCAACGCCGAGATCGTCGACGCGATCCACGGGATGGTGGAACAGCAGCCGGGGGAGTGATGCGGACCTCGCTCAGCGAGGCGGAGGCGGCCTTCGTCCGCTGGTCGCGCGTCGCGCGGTTCGCGACCGTCGACCCCGAGGGGTTGCCCCACGTCGTCCCGATCAGTCCGGTCCTGGACGGTGAGGTCGTGCTGTTCGCGACGGAGCCGACCGCGAAGCTCGGGTTCCTGCGCGCCGATCCTCGCTGCGCGGTGGTGTGGGACGTCTACGAGGACGACTGGGATCTGCTCCGGCAGGTGCAGATCCGCGGCCGCGCCGAGATCGTCACCGAGGGCCCGGTGTGGGAGCGGGGTAAGGCGCTGCTCGACGAGAAGTACCCCCAGTACCCGCTGACGTTCCCGATCGCGCCGGGCCACTCGGTCATCGTGCTCGTCCGCCCCGAGCGGGTCACGAGCGACGGGTTCTGACCGCCGGCAGCGCACGGCCGCCACACGGGCCTTGCCAGACCGCGCCGGCCTCGGTACGATGCGTTAGCACTCACCGGGGACGAGTGCTAGCAGTCGGACGCCAAGGCTGAGAGCCAAGGAGGTAGAGGGGATGGCAGCCAAGCTCATCTCGTACGACGAGGACGCGCGCCGGGCGCTCGAGCGGGGGATGGACATGCTCGCCGACGCCGTGAAGATCACGCTCGGGCCGAAGGGTCGCAACGTGGTCCTCGAGAAGAAGTGGGGCGCGCCCACGATCACGAACGACGGCGTGTCCATCGCGAAGGAGATCGAGCTCGAGGACCCGTTCGAGAAGATCGGCGCCGAGCTCGTCAAGGAGGTCGCCAAGAAGACCGACGACGTGGCCGGCGACGGCACCACGACGGCGACCGTCCTGGCCCAGGCCGTGGTGAAGGAAGGTCTGCGCAACGTCGCCGCCGGCGCGAACCCGATGGCGCTCAAGCGCGGGATCGAGCGCGCCGTCGAGCTCGCGGTCGAGAGCATCAAGAACCAGTCCAAGGACATCGAGGCGAAGGACGAGATCGCGCACGTCGGCGCCATCTCGGCCGCCGACCCCGAGATCGGCGAGCAGATCGCCGAGGCCGTCGACAAGGTCGGCAAGGACGGCGTCATCACGGTCGAGGAGTCGAACACCTTCGGCATGGAGCTCGAGCTCGTCGAGGGCATGCGGTTCGACAAGGGCTACATCTCCGGGTACTTCGTGACGGACCCCGAGCGTATGGAGGCCGTCCTGGAGGACCCGTACGTCCTGATCGTCAACAAGAAGATCTCCAGCGTGCAGGAGCTCCTCCCGGTCGTGGAGAAGGTCATGCAGACCGGCAAGCCGCTCGTCGTCATCGCCGAGGACGTCGAGGGCGAGGCGCTCGCGACGCTGGTCGTGAACAAGATCCGCGGCACGTTCCGCTCGGTCGCGGTGAAGGCACCAGGCTTCGGCGACCGCCGCAAGGCCATGCTCCAGGACATCGCGATCCTGACTGGCGGCCAGGTGGTCTCCGAGGAGGTTGGCCTGAAGCTCGAGAACGCCACGCTCGACCTGCTCGGACAGGCGCACAAGATCGTCGTGACGAAGGACGACACCACGATCGTCGAGGGCGCCGGCAAGGAAGACGACATCAAGGGTCGGATCAACCAGATCAAGTCCGAGATCGAGAAGACGGACTCGGACTACGACCGAGAGAAGCTCCAGGAGCGGCTGGCCAAGCTCTCGGGTGGCGTCGCGGTGATCAAGGTCGGCGCTGCCACCGAGGTCGAGCTGAAGGAGAAGAAGCACCGCATAGAGGACGCCGTGCAGTCCACGAAGGCGGCCGTCGAGGAAGGCGTCGTGCCGGGCGGCGGCGTCGCGCTGCTGAACGCCCAGGCGGCGCTCGACAAGACCGACCTCGAGGGCGACGAGGCGACGGGCGCCGCGATCGTGCGTCGGGCGCTCGAGGAGCCGCTGAAGCAGATCGCGATGAACGCCGGGCTCGAGGGCGGCGTCGTGGTCGAGAAGGTGCGGAGCCTGGACCTCGGGAGCGGCCTGAACGCTGCGAGCGGTGAGTACGAGGACATGTTCAAGTCCGGCATCATCGACCCCACGAAGGTGACGCGCTCGGCGCTGCAGAACGCGGCCAGCATCGCGGCCCTGTTCCTCACGACCGAGGCCGTCGTTGCTGAGAAGCCGGAGAAGGAGAAGGCCCCGCCCATGCCGGGCGGCGGCGACATGGACTTCTGAGTTCGCCGGCACGAGACACGCACGGACGGGGCCCTCTTCGGAGGGCCCCGTCGCGGTTCCGGGGCGTGTCCTCGCGAGCGTCACGGAACCGCAACATCTCGGGGCCGAACCCCGCGGCCGACCGCGGCGAACCATCCCCAGAGGAGCCCCCCTCTCTCGCGAACGGATCCCGAGCGCCAACCCTCGGGATCCGTTCGCACACGTCCGGCGGCTGTCGCGCCCTCGGGTCCGCGTGCGAGAATCGACCCGATGACCGACGCGCGGTACCACCTGACCTTCCCCGAGCACCTGATCTCCGAGCCGGTGATCCACCGCATCGGCAAGGACTTCGGCCTGGTCACGAACATCCGCCGCGCGAACATCGAGGAGCGCCACGGCTGGGTGATCCTGGAGATGGACGGCCCCGACGCCGCGATCGCCGATGCCGTGGCGTGGCTCACCACCCAGGGCGTCCAGGTCGACCGCCTCGAGGGCTGAGCGTGCACGAGATCCGTCTGCAGGTCCGCTGGCGTGACATGGACGCGTACGGGCACGTGAACAACGCCGTCTACCTGAACTACCTCGAGGAGGCGCGGGACGCGTGGGTGGAGAAGGTGCTCGGTCCGGCGGCCGACGACGTGTGGCACTTCGTCCTCGCGCGCGTGGCGATCGACTTCCGCCGCGAGCTCAAGCAGGAGGACGGCGAGATCGTCGTGCGTTGCGGGCTGGACTCGATCGGGCGCTCGAGCCTCCGCACGCGCGAGGAGATCCGCACGCGGAGCGGCGAGCTCTCGGCGGAGGCGGCGGCGGTGATCGTGCCCCGCGACCCGGCCACTGGGTCCTCCCGACCGCTCACCGAGGAGGAGCGTTCGGCGCTCGAGCGAGAGCTCTCGAGCGGGTGACCGGTCCGGGGGTGGCCCCGTGGCTGCCTCAGCCGACGATCCGACGGCCCTTCACGAAGTGGTCCTCGTACCAGTTGTTGAAGACGTACGTGAGCGTCACGCCGGCGTTGCTGCTGCCCGAGTCCACCGCCCAGCCCCTGCCGATGTAGGTGTCGACGTGGTCGACGGTGCCGTCTCCGTTCCCGTCGTACAGGAGCAGGTCGCCGGGCTCGAGATCCTCCCACCGGACGCGCCCGCCGACCGCGGCCATCTGCGCAGACGTGCGCTGCGGCAGGTCCCAGCCCCGATACTCGCGCGGAGGGGTGTTGTCCCAGCCCGCGGCCGCCCGCTTCATCACCCACCACGTCAGGCCCGAGCAATCGAAGCCGCCGATCGGCTGGTAGCCGCAGCAGTAGCCGGATGTCTTCGCCTCCGCCCACTCGCCGCCCCAGACGTACGGGTACCCGACGTACTGGACCGCGAAGTTGACGACGCGGAGGATCTTGCCGGACAGGTTCGGCAGCTCCATGCGGGCGTACGGCGCGAGCCCGGCGGCGACGTACGAGGGCAGGGTCGTCGCCCGGTAGATCGACCAGGCGACCTCGGCCCGGCTGAGCGCGGCGGACGGTCTCGGCACGTCCAGCGTCTCGTCGCCGTGGTTGAGGCGCAGACCGAGCTTCATCCCGATGAGCGTGGTCCCGAAATCCTTCGGCGTCTCGATCGCCGTTCCGTCCCGCATGTGGAGGGCGTCGGCGCCGGCGGCCAGGTCGCCGAGTCCGAGGGCGAGGACGAGCGTCCGATGGACGTCGCGCATCGTGACGGGGTCGAGGGGACGGAAGTTGCCCTCCCCGTCGGGGTGGAGCCAACCGTTCGCGACCGCGATGCTCGCGAAGGGGTAGAAGCGGTCGTTCTCGGGCAGGTCCGCGAAGGTGACACCCTGGTCCGCGGCCGCGTCCTTCGCGAGCGCCCGGACGACGGAGCGGGCGAAATGCCGGCGGGTCTCGAGGTTCGCCGGCCGGAACGGGTAGGTGCCGTCCGGGGCCTGCTTGAAGTCGCGCATCCATCCGTGGGCGGCGGCGACGTGATCGATCGCCCGCCGCGCCCAGTGCCCCTTCGGCACGTCCGACCACTTCACCTCGGTGACGCGTTGGAGCGTCCTCGGCGCCGTCCACGCAGGCGGGCCGGAGCCGGGCTCGCCGTCCAGGAGGGGATCGCGCTCGCCGGCGGAGGCGCCGGCCTGCGGGAGGAGCAGGCTCACGACGCACGTGAGGACGGCGAGCAGTCGCCGCTGGGGCCGCGACGGGATCATCTTCTGGACCTTCGGCCATCGGTCGCCGAGCCTTGAGCGCGGCGGCCGGGGGAGCCCACAGGGTACCCCGGGCGCGCCGACGGGGGATACCGGGGTGACCGCCTACAGCGTCTGCGGTACCCTTGCGCGCCGTGTTGGCCGAGCGTGAGGCCGAGGTGCTCGAGGTATCGCCCGTGCAGATCCACGGCGTCCCGTACGCGGACGTCGCCGTGAGGTATCCGGACGGGGTCGTTGCCTCCGCCCGGCTGGGGCGCGAGAGTATCCCGGTCGACCTGACGGTGGGAGAGCGCGTGGTGGTGCAGGCGGCGATGAGCGTGATCGTGGCGGTGCGGAGGCCGTGATGTTCGGCTGGACGCTGTTCGACGGCACCGGCCAGGAGGTGGGCCACTCCCCGCGCTTCCCCGACGCAGAGTCGGCTGAGGCGTGGATCGGCACGAGCATGCCGGACCTGATCGAGAACGGCGTGGAGGAGGTCGTGCTCTACGACCACCTCCGAGGGCGCCGGCTCTACCGCATGGGGCTGGGCGCGGAGTAGCCGCGGCGCCGAGCGGTCGTTCGGGGTCGCCCGCCCGGCGCCACGCTCAGTCGGTCGGGCCCTCGGAGCGAACCTTCTCGACGTGCGCGAGCGCGTCGCGGAGCCCTGCGAGCCAGTCCTCTTGACGCTCGGCGACTAGCCGGACGCACCAGGCCAGCGCGTGGCTCCGCGACCGGGCGACGCCCGACTCGACCAGGGTGTCGAGGACGCGACGCTCGGCCATCCGTAGCCGCGTCATCGCGGGGACGGACAGCGTCGTGAACCGGCGCTCCACGTCGCCACACCGAGCGCCCCACGACACCTTGCGCGCGAAGCGGTGCTCGGCCTCCTGCGCGATCCGGATGCGGTGGCCGCGGGTGTCCTCGCGGAAGCCGTCGATGCGCGCCGCCCTGGCGGCCTCGACCGTCTCGGGATTGGCGTCCTCGGGGAGGTCCGGCTCGGCGAGCGTGCCGATCACGAGGATCTCGTCCCGGTCCGCGGCGACCTCGACGGCCCCCGTGAACCAGTCCGACGGCAGGCGTCCGGCGAACCAGCCCGACAGCTCCTCCACCGACGGGGTATGCGTCCTCATGAGCCGAGCATTACATGATTACAGCGTTGCGTCAAGGACGTCGCCGCGCGGCTCAGCCGAGGTACGAGTCCGGGTCCTCCATGAAGTCGTCCATGCATCCCTTGGCGCAGAAGTAGTACGTCGTGCCCCGGTAGTCCCACGTCCACTTCGCGGTCGCCGGGTCGACCTCCATGCCGCACACCGGGTCGATCTCCATCGCAGATCCTTCCGTCGGGTGGTGGTCCGCCAGGATACGCTCGACGTCTCGAAGCGGGAGGTGGGAGACTCCGCGCGACCGAAGACGAGGGGGCGACGATGCAGACACCCGTGACGAAGGCGCCGACGCCGGTCGGCGGGGTCGTCGCGTTGGTCGGCGGGGCCATGCTCGTCATCGGGTCGTTCCAGGAGTGGGCGGAGGTCTCGGGCACGGGCACCCGCGTCACGGCGACGGGGATCGAGGGGACCGACGGATGGATCACCCTGGTCGCGGGGGCCCTCGTCCTGGCGGCGGGGGCGACCATGATGCGCCGCGGCGTGCGCGGTGCGGCCATCCTCGCGATCGTCGCCGGTCTGGTCGGCGGTGGCGTGGGGCTGTACGACGCCGTGACGGCGACGGACAGCTTCCTGGACTCGGCGGCCGAGGACCTCGCCAGCGAGTTCGGCGGCTCCGTCGAGCAGCTGCGCGCGCTCCTCGACGCGGCGATCCGGGTTGGGGAGCTCGCGGTCACGGTCTCGATCGGCCTCTACCTGGTGATCGCCGGCGGGGCGCTCGCGGTCCTCGGCGGGGCGATCTCGCTGGTTCGTGGGTCGCCCGAGCCCGCGCCGGCGCAGGCGGTTGCGCCGACGCCCGAGGCGAAGACCCTGCCGCCCTCCCCCGGCGTCTGGGCATCACCCCCCGCTCCGGCGGCGTCGGAACCCTGGGCGATCGCGCCCCCGGCGGCGCCCATAGCCGGCGGACCCGGCGAGGTCCCGCCCGCGCCGACGGAACAGCCGACGGAGCAGACCGGAGGCCCGCCGCCGCCTTCACCGCCCGCGACGGCCGCACCCCTGGCGGAGCCGGCCGCTACGGACCTCGAGCCCACGCCACGCGCGGAGGTGGGGTCCCCGCCCGAACCCCGAACCGAGCCCGCAGGGGCGCCCGCGGAGCCGCCGCCGGCGCCGTGGCCGGCCGAAGAGCGCGCCGACCGGGCCGAGACGCGATCGGACGAGGAAGACCGCTGAGTCGGGAGGCCTGAGGATGCGGACGACCGAGGTCGAGCTGCACACGCGCGGGCGCCGGGTGATCGACGTGACCGAGGCGGTGCGGGCGTTCGCCGCAAACGCCGGGGGCGACGGCCTGCTTCACGCGTTCCTCCCGCACGCGACGGCAGGTCTCGCGCTCATGGAGACGGGGTCCGGCTCGGAGGGAGACCTCGAGGAGCTGCTCGAACGACTGCTCCCCCGCGACGACCGGTACGTCCACCGGCACGGCTCGGTCGGGCACGGGGGAGACCATCTGCTCCCCGTCGTGGTCTCGCCATCCCTCACGCTGCCCGTCGAGGGCGGCCGCCTGGTGCTCGGGACGTGGCAGTCGGTCGTGGTGATCGACCCGAACCGAGAGAACGACGCCCGGCGTCTTCGCCTGTCGTTCGTCCCCGGGTGAGGCGCTAGAGGTACTGGCCGGGCTGACGGTCCGTTCCATCGGGCGGGCTCATGACCGCCTGGACGTCCCGCTCCCGAAGGAGCAGATGGTCCTCGCCGTTCATCTCCACCTCGAGGCCCGCTTGCGGCAGGAACAGGACCCGGTCGCCGGCCTTGACCGCGCGGACGTCCGGGCCGACCAGGACGACGTCGCTCCACACGCAGCGCTTCGGCGCGGGCACGGCGGTGGCCGGGATCAACAGCCCGCTCCGGGACTTGTGCTCTCCGCTGTCCGGATGCTCGACGACGAGCCGGTCGCCGGTGAGCCGGACGTCGTCGGGCTTCCGCTTCCTCCGCGCCCTTGGGGCCGAGGCGGTCTTCGCCATGCCTCCATCCTACGGGGCCGGACGACGTGGCCGCGCCGCCCGACGGGTAGGATGCGGGCGCCGTGAAGACCGCCGACGTCCTCTCCCGCGCCGTGGTGACCCTGAAGGCCTCGCCCGCCATCGACCATTGGCAGAGGGACCGCGAGGAGATCGAGGCCGACGACCTGCTCTGCCACGCGCTCGGCGTGGACGAGGTCGATCCGGACGACGACGTGCCGCCGGCGGTCGCCCGCCGCTTCACTCGGATGGTCGAGCGTCGCGCGAGAGGCGAGCCGGTGCAGTTGATCAAGGGGTTCGCCGTGTTCCGTGGGCTCGAGGTCGCGGCCCGGCCCGGCGTGTTCGTCCCCCGCGACTCGACCGAGTTCCTCGCCGAGCAGGCGATCCGCCGCCTGCGTCGCCGGCGTGACCCCGTGGCGGTCGATCTCGCGTGCGGGGGCGGCACGGTCGGGCTGGCGATCGCCGCCGAGGTGCCGTCGGCGAGCGTGTACGGCACCGACATCTCGGCGGAGGCGATCCGGGTCGCGCGCCTGAACGCGCGGCGGCTCGAGCTCTCGAACGCCAGGTTCCTGACCGGCGACCTGTTCGGCGCGCTTCCG
Organism: Actinomycetota bacterium; assembly: GCA_035762085.1. Taxonomy (GTDB): domain Bacteria; phylum Actinomycetota; class UBA4738; order UBA4738; family HRBIN12; genus HRBIN12. Next base: position 41,017 of record DASTPT010000075.1, read on the forward strand.
AAGCGGTTGCGCGGCACCGTCGACGCGATCGCGCTCCATCCACCGTACGTGGCCAAACGGGAGCTCCGGGAGCTTCCGGAGGAGATCCGCCGGTTCGAGCCGGTCCACACCCTCACCGATCACAGCGCCGACGGGCTCGGGCTCGTCGGCAGGGCCGCGGCCGAGTCCGGGTCGTGGCTGAAGCCGGGCGGATGGCTGCTGATCGAGGTGAGCCCCGATCGAGCGCGCTCGGTCGGCAGGGTGATGCGCGGACACGGGTTCCGCGACGTGCGCTCGACGGTGGACAGCGGGTTCAAAGTGACCCGCGTCCTCGTGGGACGATGGCGGTGACGGGCCCGAGCGTCCGGCCCTACGGCACCTGGCAGTCTCCGATCGCGGCCGCCCGGGTCGCCGAGGCGGCGGTCCGTCTGCAGCAACCGTGGGTCGAAGGGGATGTCGTGTCGTGGCTCGAGTCGCGCCCGGCGGCGGCGGGGCCCACGGTCCTGTGCCGGGCCGACCCCTGGAGCTCGGCCGCCGACGTCACCCCGCCGGGCTTCTACGTGAGGGACAAGGTGCACGAGTACGGCGGCGGGGCGTACGCGCTCTACGCCGGGACGGTCGTGTTCGCGAACTTCGAGGACCAGCGCCTGTATCGGCAAGACCCGGGCTCGGCCCCGCGGCCGATCACGCCGACGCCCGGCACGCCGGGCGCCGACCGCTACGCCGACATGCGCGTGTCACCCGATGGGGCCAACGTCGTGTGCGTGCGCGAGCGCCACGGCCGCGAGGGGTTGCCCGTGAACGAGCTGGTGATGCTGCCGATCGACGGATCGGCGGAGCCGTGGTCGATCGCCTCGGGGCGTGACTTCTATGCGGCACCCCGGTTCTCGCCGGATGGATCTCGGCTGGCGTGGCTCGAGTGGGACATGGCCGGCATGCCGTGGGACGGAACCGAGCTGATGGTCGCCGACGTCGTCGAGGGTCGGCTCGGACCGATCCGAGCCGTGGCGGGCGGCCCGACGGAGTCCGTCTTCCAACCCGGATGGAGCCCCGACGGGATCCTGCACTTCGTCTCGGACCGCACGGGGTGGTGGAACCTCTACCGCGAGGAGCCGGACGGGACGCAGCGGAACCTCGCCCCGCTCGAGGCCGAGTTCGGCGTGCCCCTGTGGCAGCTGGGCTACGCCACGTACGCGTTCCTGTCCGACGGCCGGATCGCCTGCGTGTATCGGCGAGACGGCCACCACCATTCGGGCGTGCTCGACCCGACGACGTCGGAGCTGCTCGACCTCGACCTGCCGTTCGGGTGCTTCGACCCGCCCTTCCTCCACGCGGACGGTACGCGGATCGCGTTCATCGCATCGTCACCGAGCGAGCCGCCCCAGGTCGTCACCCTGGACTTCGCAACCAGGGCCGTCGACGTCCTCCGCGTCTCGGAGGAGATCGACGTCGAGGCCGCGTACCTGTCGGTGCCGGAGCCGATCTCGTTCCCGACGGAGGGCGGCGTGGCCTACGGGTACCACTACCCGCCGACCAACCCGGACGCCGTCGCCCCGCCCGGCGAGCTGCCCCCGCTGATCGTGAAGAGCCACGGCGGACCGACGGCCGAGACCGTTCCGGAGCTCGACCTCGAGATCCAGTACTTCACGAGCCGCGGGTTCGCGGTCGTCGACGTGAACTACGGCGGCAGCACGGGGTATGGACGTGCGTACCGCGAGCGTCTGTACGGCCGATGGGGGATCGTCGATGTCGCCGACTGCATCAACGCGGCTCGCTTCCTCGTCGGGCGAGGCGAGGCGGATCCGGACCGCCTCGTCGTCACCGGCGGGAGCGCAGGCGGATACACGACGCTGTGTTCGCTCACGTTCCACGATGCCTTCGCCTGCGGCGCGAGCTACTTCGGCGTCGCGGACCTGGAGCCGTTCGCGGCCTCGACCCACAAGTTCGAACAGCGGTACCTGGACCTGCTCGTGGGTCCGTACCCCGAGACCGCCGAGCTGTGGCGCGAGCGATCGCCCGTGCGCCACGCCGACCGGCTCTCTCGCCCGATCCTGCTGCTCCAGGGGTTGGAGGACGAGGTCGTCCCGCCGTCGCAGGCCGAGATCATGATCGAGGCGCTCGGGGCCAACCGCATCCCCCACGCGTACCTCGCGTTCGAGGGGGAGCAGCACGGGTTCCGCAGGGCGGAGACGATCGTCCGGGCCCTCGAGGCCGAGCTGACGTTCTACGGCCGGATCCTGGGGTTCGACCCCGCCGACCACCTGCGGCCGCTCGAGATCCGCTACCTCCCGCCCTGACCCGAGCCCTCCGGACCGCCCCCGCGAAGAGGGTCGAACGGCCTTCCCCGGGATCGATCCGCGGCGCCGACCATGGTCGGAGCCGAGCGCGCGACGCGCCGTGGCCAGCGAGCGGAGGCGACGATGACGGACGGGACGGACAGGAAGCGGGAGCGCCAGGTGGCGCGCGAGGAGGCCGAGCGCCGCGCCGAACGACGGGCGACCCGGAGCCGGACGCTGATGAGCGTCGGCGGCGTCGTCCTCGTGGGGGCGGTCGTGATCGCGGTGGTCCTCCTGATGGGCGACGAGGGCGGCGGCGGTGCCGGCGACGTCGCGGCGGCGGGCGACGTGACGGTCCAGGGGATGCCCCGGAGCGCCCCGCTCCAGCCCGGCGAGCAGGTCCCCTCGTTCACCGCGCCGGAGCTGACCGGCGGGACCGTCGCCTGGGGCGACTATCTCGGCGACCCCGCCGTCCTCTCGGTGTGGGCGGCCTGGTGTCCCCACTGTCAGGCCGAACTCCCCATCCTGGACCGGGTGATGGAGGACTACCCCGACGTCGGGCTGGTCACCGTCGTGACGGCGATCGGTGCCCAGCCGGGGCCGACGCCGGAAGAGTTCATGCTGGAGAACGGGCTGGAGTTCCCTGTCGCGGTGGACGACGCGAACGGGACGCTCGCCGCCGGCCTCGGCATCACGGGGTTCCCCACGCTGTACTTCGTCAACCCGGACGGGAGCGTGGCGCTCGAGCTGAGTGGCGAGGTCGACGAGCCGACCCTGCGCACCGTGCTCGACCAGCTCTCCTGAGTTACCGACCAGCCTGGTCGCCGGCCCGAGGAACGGGGGTCGGGGAGCCGGGTGAGGGTCCGGCTCCCCGCCGAAGGGGGCGCTGTATCTCGGGTGAGCCCGACGTTAGCAGCCCGTGGTGGCGGCCTGGCGACGGCTCTGTGACCGGTACGCGAACGCTCTGCTGGCGAAGCCGGCCGCGATCGACAGGATCGGCCGCCTCCCCGATCGAGCCCCCGCCGTGTCGTTCCGCGGGCGGCTCGCACGGTCGGCCGTGGCCCGCCTGATCCGGTCCCGATCCACCGTCCGCCCGACCTCGCCGGTCACCATGCTCGGGTTGATCATCGTCGCTCTCCTTCCGGTCTCTGCGGACATCGTGGCCCGGATCCCATCGGGCGGCGGTGACGGGGCACACCGATCGGTTGTGACGTGCGTCACGTTGCGTCCGGCGGCCGGGAGTCCGATGATGCGGCCGGTGCTCGCACGACGTCGACCGTTCGTGTTCCTGCTCGCGGCCGCCCTGCTGGCCAGCACGGGCAGCCCGGCGGGGGCGCAGTCGCCGACGACGGCACCGGGTCCGCGGGTCGAGGGGCAGGTCTCGGGTGCGTCGGCGCCGGGTGGCTCGCTCGACCTCCGCGCCGACGTGACGATGCCGGGCGGCTGGCAGGGCCTGGATCTCGTCGAGGCGGTCGTGCTCGGGTCGGGGCGAGAGATCGAGCGCCTGACCTACGACATCGAGAGCACCCGGCTCAAGATCGGCGGGGACGACGTCCTCACCGGCACGGGCGACGAGGGAACGGGCACGTACCTGAGCGTCCGCGGACCCGATGTGATCGTCACGACGGGCGGGCCGTACCTGTCGATCCAGATCCGCGCGGACGTGGTGCGGGCGCTCCCTCCGGATGTGCGGTTCCGTCTCTCCGCCAGCGACGACTCCGGGGCGACCGCCCAGGTGTCCCGGGCGCTGGCGGCCGAGAACGGCGAGGGCGGGTTCGGCTGGGACGTCGTGCTCGCCGCGATCGTCGGCGCCCTGCTCGTCGGCGCCTTCGCCGGGAACCTCGTCGCCTCGCGTCGGAGGACTCCGCCGAAGCTGTCGGTCTACGGGGCCGTCCAGCGGCGTCTGGACGCCGAGGCCGGAGATGCGGGACCTAGGCCGTGACGACCGCCGTCGAGCCCGCGGGCGTGTACCGGACGATCGCGAGCGCCTCCCCGCCACGGCCGGATGCCGTGGACGTCTGGGAGCGCCTGAGCGTCCGCGTGGACCCGGCGGCGTGGCGGCCGCGGCTCGCGCCCGACGTCGAGGTCAAGACCTTCCGGCTCCGGTGGGGCAACGACTACACCGTCATCGCGAACCCACGGGCGTTGGTCCACTACCGCCTCGAACCCTGGGAGGCCGACCTCCTGCCGCTGATGGACGGCGAGCACTCGGTCGCCGAGATCCTCGTCGAGCGGTTCCGCGAGTCCGGCGACATCGAGCTCTCGGGCCTCGCGGACCTGGTCCGGGCGCTGCACGAGGGCGGGTTCCTGGTCGAGCCGTACGTGGACGTGAACGCGTTGGTCGCCTCGTCCCTCGATCCCGTCTCCGGCGCCCGGCGTCGGCTCCGCCAGTTCGCGAAGACCCTGTCGATCGATTGGCGCGGCGCCCACCGGATGGTCGCCTGGTTCTATCGGAGCGGGCTCCGGTGGTTCTTCCGCCCGCTCGTCGTCATCCTCCTCGGGCTCGTCGCGATCGTCGGGTTCGTCGCCTTCCTCGCCGTCCCGGACACGGATCGGTTCGGTCTGTCCGGGCAGGACGCGGCGATCGCGTCGATCGTGCTGCTCGTGATGAACTACCTGTTGACCTTCATCCACGAACTCGCACACGCCACGGCGTTGGTGCACTACGGGCGTCGCGTGAAGAGCGCGGGGTTCATGATCTACTTCGGGTCTCCGGCGTTCTTCATCGAGTCCTCCGACGGGCTCATGCTCGACCGAGGCCAGCGGATCGTGCAGTCGTTCGCCGGCCCGTACTCGGAGCTGATCGTGGCGGGGGCCGCGGCCATGTTCGCCTGGGCCTTCCCGGAGGCCGGGATCTCGCCGCTGCTGTACAAGTTCGCGCTCCTGAACTACTTCGTGATCTTCCTCAACCTCGTCCCCCTGCTCGAGCTCGACGGCTACTGGATCCTGTCGGACCTGATCCAGGTCCCGGACCTGCGGCCGAGAAGCCTGCAATTCATCCGGTACGACCTGTGGAGCAAGCTCGCGCGGCGGGAGCGCTTCACCAAACAGGAGGTCGGGCTCGCGCTCTACGGGACCGTTGGCGTGCTGTTCACGGTCTTCGCCGTCGTGACCTCTGCGTACTTCTGGGAGGAGGTCTTCGGTGGCCTGATCCGCGAGCTCTGGGCCGGCGGTCCGCTGTCGAAGGTCCTGCTCGTGGCCGTCCTGGTGTTCATCGCCGGGCCGTTGCTCCGCGGCCTGCTCTCGCTCCTGCGGGCCGGCGCCCGACGGGTCCGGGCGTTGATCGAGGCGGTGCGGTTCCGACTCCAGACCGGCTGGCGCGTGGAGGCGGCCCAACTGATCGACGCCCTGCCGATCTTCGACGACCTCCCCGTGGACCAGCTGTCGGATCTCGCGGGTCGGGTCCAGCTGCACGCGTTCCCGCCGGGCAAGCCCGTCTTCCGCCAGGGCGATCCTCCCGAGGCCTTCTACATCGTTCGACGAGGCGTGTTCCAGGTGGTCGAGGAGGATCCGGACGCCGGCACCGAGCGTGTGCTCCGGACCCTGGGACGAGGGGAGTCCTTCGGCGAGCTCGGGCTCATCGGCCGGTCGCCGAGGGCGGCGACCGTCAAGGCGGTGGAGACAGGAGAGCTGTTCCGCGTCGACCGCAGCACGTTCGACCGCCTGCTGGCGGGCATGGCCAACGTGCCGGACTTCGCGCCGACGCTCCAGGCCGTGGCGGAGCTGCGGCAGCTGTCGGCGTTCGCGGGCCTGGGGAGCGACGATCTGGCGGAGGTCCTCGCGCACGGAGCCTGGGTCAACGTGCAGCCGGAGCGCACGATCATCGAGCAGGGGGAGGAGGGGGACGCGTTCTACGCGATCCGCTCGGGCCAGGTGGACGCGATCGCGGACGGTGAGCACCTGCAGACGCTGGGGCCGGGCGCGTACTTCGGGGAGATCGCGCTCCTGCGGGACGTCCCCCGAACGGCGACCGTCGTGGCACGGACGCCGGTCCGCCTGTTCAGGCTGGACCGCGAGGGCTTCGAGCGCGTGATCGCGGGGGCGTTCCAACGTGGGACACTCAACCCGGCCGCCCAGGTCGGCCGGACGTCACAACACTGAGGACGGGAGGGTATGGACTGCTGGCACTGCCGACGGAGCGCGGTCGGCGTCTGTCGCTTCTGCGGACGAGGGATCTGCGAGGACCACGTCGAGACCCTCCCCTACGTCCTGGAGTTGTTCCGCGGCGCCGACGTGACCCGCGCGCTCGTCGTCGAGGACGCCCTGTTCTGCGGCGCGTGTCGTCCTCGGCCCGACCCGCTCGACCTTCCGGAGCTCGACCAGCCCACGTGACGCCTCCCGCCGTGTGACGAACGTCACACGCTGGTTGGTGACGTCCGACACACCCGAGGCGCTTCGGGGGGAGCAGGATGTTCCCCGTGGACCGCCCCGCTGGGGGGCGCCGAGGACCGGAGGAGGTTCCAGGTGGCGGAGAAGAAGATCTCTCCGAAGAAGGCGGACACGTCGAAGGGCGCGAAGACGTCCGACAAGGCGCAGACCCGGGTGACGAAGAGGGTCGCGCGCAAGGTCTCTGCCAAGAAGATGCGGGTCCAGTAGGCCTGCCGCACCTGAGCTCGACGAACGAGACCCCGGTCGGGCGACCGGGGTCTCGTCGCGTTCCGGAGCCTTCCCTCGGAGGGAACCCGTGTCTATCGTGAGCGCGATGACCCAGACGGATCGGACCGGGATCGTCGAGCACATGTCGCGGACACCGCTGTTCGAGCGCGCGGACGCGCGGATGGTCGGTCGCCTGGCCGAACGAGGTACCGTCCGCCGATACCGGAAGGGGACGTACCTGTTCCATCAGGGGGACGACGCGCCCGAGGTGTTGTTCCTCGTCTCGGGCAAGGTCGAGATCAGCTCGGACTCGGCGGCCGGCGATCGACAGCTGCACACGACGCTCGAAGGACCCCAGTTCTTCGGTGAGCTGGGGGTGCTCGGCGAGATGGGGCGCACGGCGTCCGCCCTCGCGCTCGAGGAATCGGAGGTGTGGGTCGTGCCCGGGGAGGTCTTCCTCAGCTTCCTGTCCGAGGAGCCCTCTGCCGCCCGCTCCCTGCTGCGGGTGCTCGCGCGTCAGGTGCAGTCGCACGAGGCCTTCGTCGAGGACCTCCTCTACCTGGACCTGAAGGGTCGGGTCGCGAAGCGGCTGCTCCAGCTCGTGAGCCCCAGCCTGGACGACCTGCCGCCGGACGGCGTGGTCGTGCCGTCGATCGTGACGCACGCTGACCTCGCCAGCCTGTGCGGCGGCAGCCGCGAGAACGTCACGCGGATCCTCTCGGACCTCCAGCGGCGGGGGATCATCGAGCGGGACGGGCGCCGGTTCGTCCTGAAACGGATCGACGGGCTCGCGAAGCTCGCAGGGGTCTGAGCCGCCGTCCCGGCGCTCAGCCGCCGATGGCGGACATGCTGCGCTCGGGCTGGACGAAGTCCGGGTGGTTGATCCGGTGCCCCGACCACTTGCGCCGGACGGTTTCGCGGATCAGGCCCTCGAGCTCCTCGTCGGTCGCGCCTGCACGGAGCGGCCCACGCAGGTCCGTCTCCTCGAGGGCGAACAGGCACGCCCGCAGCTCGCCCTCGGCCGTGAGGCGGAGGCGGTTGCACGTGTCGCAGAACGGCTCGGTGACGCTGGAGATCACGCCGATCCCGCCCGGCGCGCCGTCCACGAACCGGTAGCCGGTGGACGGCTCGTTGTCGGGCCCGAGGGACTCGAGCGGGAACGCCTCGTGCACGGCGTCGAGGATCCGCGCCGAGGGCACGACCTTCGCGCGCTCCCATGCGTGCTGGGCGTCGAGCGGCATGTACTCGATGAACCGGACCACGTGCCCGGTCTCGCGAGACCATCGGGCGAAGTCGACGACCTCACCGTCGTTCGTGCCGCCGATCACGACGCAGTTGATCTTGACGGGGGTGAGGCCGGCGTCCTGCGCCGCCCGGATCCCACGGAAGACGCGCTCGAGCGCGTCGCGCCGGGTCATCTCCTCGAACCGATGGCGGAGCAGCGAGTCCAGGCTGACGGTCACGCGGTCCAGGCCGGCGTCTGCGAGCGGCTCAGCCAGCCGATCGAGCAGGACCCCGTTCGTGGTCATCGAGATGTCCGTCTCGGGCGCCGCCTCCCGCAGCAGCCGCACGAGGACCGGCAGGTCGGCCCGGACCGTCGGCTCGCCGCCCGTGACCTTGAGCGACCGGACGCCGAGCCCGACGAACACGCCGACCACGCGGGCGAGCTCCTCGAACGTGAGCAGCTCGTCCTTCGGCAGCCACGTGAGCCCCTCGGCCGGCATGCAGTACGTGCACCGGAAGTTGCATCGGTCCGTCACCGAGACGCGCAGGTCGTCGGCGACGCGCCCGAAGGCGTCGACGAGTGGCTCGGGGTGGGGTCGGATCGTGGTCATCGGCCTATCGAACAAGGGTACCCCGGACGCTCAGCTGCGTTCCTCGGGCTCCTCCGGCAGCGTGGCCTGGAGGATGCCGAGGCCGGCGCCCAGGGCCTCGGTCCGGCTGGCCCCCGCGGCCTGACGGCGACCGACCGCCACGCCCAGGAGGAACGTCGACAGGGGTGTGATCTTGCGCTCGACGCGGTGGGCGACGTCACGGGCGACGTCGAGGAGCGCGGCGACCTCCTCTCGGGTGAGCGGCTCCTCGCCGAGCGCGCGGGCCAGGTCGTCGATCCACGTCTGCATGCGGCGCCTCCTCGAGCGTCGGGTCCCCGCACACGCTAGTACGCGGGGTCGCCGGCAGACAGTCTAACGTGTAGTGACAAACTCAACGTAGAGGTGTATCGTCCACGAAGCATCGCGCAGGAGGTCGGCGGTTGTTCGAGGAGAGGGGCTCCGGTCCTCGATGAGCCCGATCAGCAGACGAGCCTTCCTCAAGGTGGCCGGCGGCACGGCGGTGGGGGTCGCGGCCCTCGGCCAGGCCGGGATGGCGCTCCGACGGCTCCAGGCGGTGAGCGTCGCGAACCCGCTCGAGGAGTACCCCGCCCGCGACTGGGAGGACGTCTACCGGGACCAGTACCGGTACGACGGCTCCTTCCCGTACGTCTGCTCCCCGAACGACACGCACGCCTGCCGGATGCGCGCATTCGTCCGCAACGGCGTCGTGATGCGGATCGAGCAGAACTACGACGCCGGCCGGATCCAGGACGCGCTCGGCAACTCGACGACCGCCCACTGGAACCCTCGGGGATGCCCGAAGGGCATGACGATGCAGCGCCGGATCTACGGCCCGTACCGCCTGCGCTACCCGATGCTGCGCGCCGGCTGGAAGGAGTGGGCGGACGACGGCTACCCATACCTGACGCCGGCGCTCCGTGACCGCTACCACTTCACCTCGCGAGGCACCGACCGGCTGGTCCGTGCGGGCTGGGACGAGGTCTTCCGCTACATGGCCGGCGCGATCGTCGCCACCTCCGAGCACTACAGCGGCGAGCAGGGCTCCCGCCGGCTCCTCGACGAGGGCTACGTCCCGGAGATGGTAGACGCGCTGCACGGCGCAGGCGCCCGCACGATCAAGATGCGCGGCGGCATGGGGCTCCTGGGGGTCCTCGGCAAGTACGGGATGTACCGCTTCAACAACATGCTCGCCCTGCTCGACGGGCGGATCCGCGATGTCCCGCCCGAGGAGACGTACGGCGGCCGCAACTGGTCCAACTACACCTGGCACGGCGATCAGGCGCCGGGGTTCCCCTTCGTCCACGGGCTGCAGAACGCCGACGTCGACTTCAACGACCTGCGGAGCTCCCGACTCCACGTGCAGGTCGGGAAGAACCTGGTCGAGAACAAGATGGCCGACTCGCACTGGTTCCACGAGATCATGGAGCGAGGCGGCCGGATCGTCGCGATCACGCCCGAGTACTCCCCTCCGGCGAGCAAGGCCGACTACTGGATCCCGGTGCGGCCGCAGACCGACGCCGCCCTGTTCCTCGGCATCACGCGGCTGATGCTCGATCGCGGCTGGTACGACCCGGACTTCGTGAAGCGGTTCACCGACCTCCCGATCCTGGTCCGGACCGACACGCTCACGCGCCTCGACCCTGCTGACGTGATCGAGGGGTACGAGAAGGGGCTACGCGCGGACGGCGCGAGCTACGCGGAGCAGGGCCTGCTGCCCGAGGACTACGAGCGGCTCCACGACTTCGTCGTGTGGGACGGCGGTCCGGTCCCCATCACGCGGGACGACGTCGGCTCGCACCTGAGGGCCGATCCCGATCTCGGGGGTCGGCACACCGTCCGCCTGCTCGACGGCACGCGGGTCGAGGTCGCCCCGCTGTTCGAGCTGTACCGGCAGCACCTACGCGACTACGACCTGGACACGGTGACCGAGATCACGAGCGCGCCACGCGACCTTACGGAGCGGCTGGCCGAGGACCTGTGGACGCTCTCGCCGGCCGCGATCCACGTCGGCGAGGGCATCAACCACTGGTTCCACGCGACCGAGGCGAACCGCGCGTTCCACCTGCCGCTGATGCTGACGGGAAACATCGGCAAGCCCGGCGCCGGCTGCTACGCGTGGGCGGGGAACTACAAGTCGGCGCTGTTCCAGGAGACCGACTGGAGCGGCCCGGGCTTCAACGGGTGGATCTACGAGGACCCGTTCGCCCAGAACCTCGACCCATCGGCCAGGCCGAAGGAGATCTCGGTCTTCAAGCACGCGAAGGGCGAGGAGCCGGCCTACTGGAACCACGGGGACGTGCCGCTCGTGGTCGAGACGCCGAAGCACGGACGCAAGGTCTTCACGGGCGAGACCCACATGCCCACGCCCACGAAGATCCTGTGGTTCACGAACGTGAACCTGTTGAACAACGCGAAGCACGCCTACGACATGCTGTTCAACGTCAACCCGAAGATCGACATGATCGTCTCGCAGGACATCGAGATGACCTCGTCCTGCGAGTACGCCGACGTCGTCCTGGCGGCGAACTCCTGGCTCGAGTTCGAGGATCTGGAGGTCACGGCCTCGTGCTCGAACCCGTTCCTGCAGGTGTGGAAGGGCGGCATCAAGCCCGTCTACGACACGAAGGACGACATGACGATCATGGCGGAGGTCGCGGCGGCCCTGGCCGACGAGACGGGCGACGAACGCTTCCGCGACCACTGGACGTTCGAGTTCGAGGGGCGGCGCGACGTCTACCTGAAGCGCCTGCTCGGCGGCGCCGCCACGACGGCCGACTACGACTACGACACGCTCATGGAGGGCGGCTACGGTGAGCCGGGCGTCGCGCTCATGATGTTCCGCACGTACCCCCGGATCCCCTTCTACGAGCAGATCCACGACCAGGTCCCGTTCTTCACCGACACCGGTCGGCTGAACGCGTACTGCGACATCCCCGAGGCGATCGAGTACGGCGAGAACTTCATCGTCCACCGCGAGGGCCCCGAGGCCACGCCCTACCTCCCGAACGTGATCGTCAGCACGAACCCGCTCGTGCGGCCCGAGGACTACGGCATCCCGCTCGACGCGATGGGCTGGGAGGAGCGCACGGTCCGCAACGTGAAGATGGCGTGGGAGGAGGTGAAGCGGACCTCGAACCCCCTGATGGAGCAGGGGTTCCGCTTCTACCTGATGACGCCGAAGCAGCGGCACAGCACGCACTCACAGTGGGCGGTGACCGACTGGCACTTCCTGTGGTCGAGCGACTTCTCCGACCCGCACCGCACCGACACCCGGCAAGCGGGCGTCGCCGAGCACCAGATGCACATGAACCCCGAGGCGGCGAGGGACCTCGGCCTGCACGAGGGCGACTACGTCCACGTGGACGCGAACCCGGCCGACCGCCCGTACCGGGGGTGGAAGCCCGACGACTGGTTCTACAAGGTCTCGCGGCTGATGGTCCGGGTGAAGTTCAACCCCGCGTACCCGTACGACGTCGTCATGATCAAGCACGCGCCGTTCATCTCGACCGAGAAGACGGTGCTGGCGCACGAGTCCCGGCCCGACGGGCGCGCGGTCTCCGAGGACACCGGCTACCAGGCTTCCTTCCGGTACGGCTCGCACCAGTCGCTCACGCGGGACTGGTCGATGCCGATGCACCAGACCGACAGCCTGTTCCACAAGTCGAAGGACTCTCAGCACTTCATCTTCGGCTACGAGGCCGACAACCACGCGGTGAACACCGTGCCGAAGGAGACCCTCGTCCGGGTCGAGTTCGCGGAGGCCGGCGGCCTGGGCGGGCGGGGCGGATGGAAGCCGGGCACGACAGGACGCTCGCCCGGCTCCGAGAACCCCGAGATGGTCGACTACCTGCTCGGCCGCTACGTCCGGCGGGTGGGGCGATGAGCCCGCTCCGCGACCCGGACGCGTCGGACCCGATGGAGATCGTGGGTGTGGTGCTCGATCGGCCGATCGACACGCAGGGTCTCGACGACATGGCCCGCACGTTCGTCGAGGAGTACGCCCTGATGGGGTGGCCGGCACACCGGATCCTCGAGACGTTCCGCCGGCCGTTCTACGGCGGGGCGCACGACGCGTACGAGGCGCTCGGCGAGCCGAGGATCCGCCGGCTGATCGCCGAGACCTACGACCTCGAGGAGGGGTGGGCCGATGCCTGAGGTCTACAACTGGCAGCTCGGCCGCCCGATGACGTACCGCTTCCCCGAGGCGCACCCGGAGTGGCAGTTCGCGTTCGTCTTCAACATCAACCGGTGCCTCGCCTGCCAGACGTGCACGATGGCGTGCAAGGCGACCTGGACCTTCTCGGAAGGTCAGGAGTACATGTGGTGGAACAACGTCGAGACCAAGCCGTACGGCGGATACCCGCAGGGCTGGGACTCGAAGCTCCTGGCGCAGCTCGAGCAGGCGAACCCGGGCGGGCAGACGTGGAACACCCGCCGGACCGGTCCGAACGCGCCGTACGGCGAGTACCGAGGGCAGACCATCTTCGAGGCCGCGAAGGCGCAGGGCGGTCAGGAGGAGGCGATCGGCTACCTGCCCTCGGACGAGGAGTGGCGAGCGCCGAACATCTGGGAGGACACGGCGACCGGCCCGAAGGGACGGCCGGGGGCGTACGGGAAGGGCACCGAGCTGCCCACCCACACGCCGTGGTTCTTCTACCTGCAGCGGCTGTGCAACCACTGCACGTACCCCGCGTGCGTGTCAGCCTGCCCGCGGAACGCGATCTACAAGCGGCCCGAGGACGGGATCGTGCTGATCGACCAATCGCGCTGCCGCGGCTACCGCAAGTGCGTCGAGCAGTGCCCGTACAAGAAGCCGATGTACCGGGCGACGACGCGCGTGTCGGAGAAGTGCGTCGGCTGCTACCCGCGCGTCGAGGGCACCGACCCACTCACCGAGGGCCTGCCGATGGAGACCCGCTGCATGGCGGTGTGTCCCGGCAAGATCCGGATGCAGGGTCTGGTGGAGATCGGCAAGGACGGGCAGTGGGTCGAGGATCCCGAGAACCCGATCTACTACATGGTCAAGGTCGCGAAGGTCGCGCTCCCCCTGTACCCGCAGTTCGGCACCGAGCCGAACGGCTACTACATCCCGCCGCGATGGGTCCCCCGCGAGTACCTCACACAGATGTTCGGCCCCGGCGTGGACGAGGCGATCGAGACCTACCTGGCCCCGTCGCGAGAGCTCCTCGCCGTCCTCCAGCTGTTCCGCACCACGCAGAAGATCATCTTCAAGTTCCGCGTCGAGAAGGGCCCCAAGGTCCGCGAGGCGACGATCGGCGGCCGGAAGTGGGCGATGTACGACGACACGGTCATCGGCTACGACCGAGACGGCGGTGAGGCCGTGCGCCTGCCGGTGCTCGAGCCCTTCTACGAGCGCCCGCGCGGCAAGTACCTGAACTCGATCTGAGGAGCGGAGAGGATGCGGACGGACACGGCGCCGGCGCTCGAGGCCTCCCGAGAGCTGGCGCGCGCCGCGGTCCTCGGGCTCCTTTCCCAGGCGCTCGCGTACCCCATGGCGGGCGCCGTGCGGGATCTGCTGGACGAGGACCTCCCGTTCGCGCTCGCGCTCTCGGAGGCGCTTCCGCCGGCCGTGGCCGAGGCCCTCGGCGAGCTGGCCGCGGCGGTCGAGGGCGTGACGGCCGAGGGCCTGGAGGAGGCGTTCCGGGACCGGTTCTCGCACGTCCACTCGCAGGACTGCCCGCTGTACGAGACGGACCACGTGAGACGCGAGGTGTGGCGGCAGGCGGCCGACCTCGCCGACCTCGGGGGCTTCTACCGGGCGTTCGGGCTCGAGGAGTCCGGGGAGCGCGTGGACCACGCCTCGGTCGAGCTCGAGTTCCTGCACGTGCTGGCGTACAAGCGCGCGTGGGCGCTCGAGCACGGCCAGGCCGAGCACGCCGAGGTCTGCCGGCTGGCCGAGGAGACGTTCCTGCGCGACCACGTCCTGCGCTGGCTGCCCGACGTCGCCGAGCGCCTCCGCACGGTCGGCGCCGGGAGTCCCTATGCGGAGGTCGGCCGGTTGCTGGGTGAGGCCCTGCGTGCGGAGTCCGTGCGCACGGGGGTCCCCATCGCGACCCGCGAGCCCGTGGATCCCGTCGAGGGACCCGCGGAGGTCGCGCTGTGCGAGGAGCCGCCGTGAGGGCGCTCCGCGAGCGGTCGTGGTCGGCCTCCCGCCGGGGGACGGCGCTCGTGGCGCTCGCCGCCGTCGTCGCGGGGGTGCTCACGGTGACCGGAACACGTCTGGCCTCGTCGCAGGAGCCCGTGCTCGTCGCGATGCAGACGGGTGGCGACGTGCCGGTGCGCGAGCCGTGGGACCCGTTCTGGACCGCGGTGCCGGCGCTCGACGTCGCGCTCTCGGCGCAGCAGAACGTGCCGCCGATGGGCGGGCGCCGCCTGACGGTCAGGGCTCGAGCCGTGAACGACGGGGAGAACCTGTACGTCGCCGTCGAGTGGGCCGATCCCAAGCCGGACCGCTCGGTCGGCGCGACCGAGGACTTCACGGACGCCGTTGCCGTCCAGTTCCCCGCCTCGGGCGCGCTCCAGGTGCCGGCGTTCTGCATGGGCGATCCGACGGCGAGCGTGAACATCTGGCAGTGGCGCGCGGCCTGGCAGGCGGACATCGTCCGCGGGTTCCAGGGCGGTGAGTTGACGCTGCACCCGAACGGCTACGTCGACATGTACCCGTTCGAGGGCGACGACACGTTCCTCACGGGGCGCGCGGCCGGCAACCCCTTCTCGGTCCTCGGTCGCGCCTCGCCCGTGGACAACCTGGTGGCGATCGGCAACGGCTCGCTCACCGCGGACCCGACGCCGGTCGTCGACGGTTGGGGCGAGTGGCGCGACGGCCGGTGGCGGGTCGTGTTCGCCCGGCCGCTCTCGGTCGGCCGTGAGGGGAACGTGGATCTTGCGCCGGACGACTACACCGACGTCGCCTTCGCCGTCTGGGACGGCGCGGCCGAGGAAAGGAACGGCCGCAAGTCCGTCGCGGCGTTCATGGCGCTCGACGTCTCGAGGCAGCAGCTCGCCGACGGCGGCGGGTGGGCCCTGTGGCCGCTCGTGTACCTCGGGATCGCGGTCCTGTGGGGCGCGTTCGCCTGGGTGCTG
>DASTPT010000076.1:0-13428 GCA_035762085.1 Actinomycetota bacterium
CCCGCCCGCGTCGAGGGCCTCGTCGAGCGTGAGATCCCGGGAGTTGTCCAGGAACATCCGACGCGCGCTCTCGAGCGTCGCCCGCGCCATCTCGTGCTCGGATCCCATCCGGGCATGGTGCGCCCGTCGATCGGAGGCGCGCAACCGGCCGGGGCCTATGAGGTCGCGGCGTCGAGTTCCTGCAGGAGTCGGTAGGCGGCTCGCTCGACCTCCTTGTGCCGCCACTCGGCGGCGCGGTACACGCAGGCGATCAAGCCGCTTCGGTGAAGGCGCCGGAAGTCACCGTACACGAACGCGTATCGGGCCTTCGTCTCGTCGGCGGCGCCCTCGGTCAACCCCAGGAACCACCCCGAGTACTCCTGCCACGAGTGTTCCTTCAGGAAGGCGTTCTCATCGGCGGCCTTCGGTTGCACGTCTCCCCAGTTGCTGTTCAACACGTATCGCTTGGCCTTGATGAGCTCCCGGGCCCGGGCCACGGCCCGTCGGTTCACCGTGTAGGAAGCCATCGACCCTGCTCATACCCCGGGATCGGTCTCGCGAAGCAACAGGGGCAAGGGGCTGTCCGCTCTCAGACCGACGCCCTGGATCCCTCGGTCACTTCCTCCTTGTGCGCCGCGAAGGCCGCCAGGACTTCATCCTTCTCTCGCGGAGGGACCCCGAAGTGGTCGAGCGTGCGTCCCAGCTCCGCCGCGACCTCGTCGAACTCCTCGGGGGTGATGTGGAGCTCGCGATGGGCCTCCTCCAGCCCGAGTGGGGTGCTTCCCGGCCTCGTGGCCGCGAAGGAGAAGGGACCGCCGGCGACCTCGCAGACCCACAGCGTGCGCATGAACTTCAGCCCTGGCAGCCGGTCCAGCTGGTTGGTGTGCCACTCACGAAGCTCGGGATTCCTCGATGCCTGGCCGACGATGGGGTTCTGCACGACCGCATCGCTGAAGTGCTCGACCACCGCAGCGATCGCGAACACACCACCCAGTCGTTCGTACAAGCTCAGCTGTGCCATCCCGTCCCCTCCTCGTCGTCCACGTGCGCGCGGCCGCCACGCATCCGGAGGGTCTACGCATGGCACGAGGAAGCGGTTCTCTCGCGGCGATCAGCGAGACGAGCTGCCGGGGCACGAGGGTTCTTCGATCTCGCCGGAACGCAGCGTTCAGACTACCCGTCCCGCTCCTGGAAGCCTGAGGCAAGCGCAACTCCCAGCATGATCGCCAGGGCGAACTGAGCTTCGAAGGTCATGTAGAAGTAGGTGTTCAGGAGGATCCGAGGCGCGTCCACCCACTCGACGCCGAACAGGAGGACGAAGTGGGCGAGCATCAACAGCGGGATGATGCCGAGGAGGAGCGGTACCCAAGGCCGGTAGCGGAAGCTCCGAGGCAGTCGCGCGGCGATCGCGAACAGGAACCCGCTCAGAACGACGAGCAGGAGCCACCCGATCCACCCCTGCCACGTGTGATGGAAGAACGCCCTCGACCGGAGCTCCCAGTCCTGCATCCGGACCACGCCGAACCTCAGAGTGACCAAGGCCGCGAGAACGAGGAGTAGTCGGGTCGCGATCGCGAGCCAGGGGCCCGTCGCACGCGAACGACCGTCTCGCCGATCGTGGAGCTCCCGAGCCGCATCCGCTTGTTGGGCGATCTCGTCCTGCTCCAGGTCTGCGAACTCGTGCCCGAACTGCCGAGGATTCGGTGGCTGCCCAGCGGCCATCGTCTTCCCCTCTCAGAGGCGGCGTCCGAATCGTAGCCCCATCCTCTTGGCTCTGGCCCTAGGATGCCGGTATGGGTATCAGCAGGCCAGGCCGCCGGGTCGACTGGGAGACGCACGCCGGGGCGCACGCCGACCGGCAGCGCGCGATGCGCGAACAAGCCGAACGTGACCAGCAGGCCAAGCAAGCGTCGGGGGCCCGCCGACGCTGGTGGTGGCCGTTCGGCCGACGGAAGATGTGACGTCCCTCGGCCCTCGACGGACGTGTTGACGGACGGGAGTCCGGTGGTCTACGACGTGTGCACGGGATAGCGCAGGTGCGTGACACCAACACCGGTGACGACCGTCGGATCCCCGAGGACGACCGGTGTGGTCGCGAGGTGGTCGAACAGCCGCACTCCCGAGCCGAGCAACACGGCCGCCAGATCGATGTGGATCTCGTCGAGCAGCCCGGCGTCCAGGCATTGCTGGATCGTTCGGGCGCCGTGCACTCCCACGGACTTCGGGCCGGCAGCCGACTTCGCTCGGGCAACGGCGCTTTCGATGCCGTCGGTGACGAACTGGACCGTCGAGCCGGGCCGTGGCCAGCCTTCGGGCACCTGGTGGGTGACGACGAACGCGGGCACATCCCACGGGTGCTGACCGCCCCAGCCGTCGGCGACCTCGAACGTGCGCCGACCGGTGAGCATGGCGCCGACCTCAGCCTCCAAGGCCCTCAGGTGGTCGGCGCTCGGCGGCGAGACGTGGAACGTCATGCCCGACGTCGTGCTCGCCGTGGAGACCTCGACGTCGCCCGCGAAGTACCAGTCGAAGACTTCGGCGACCCCGTCGTTCGCGTCGGCGACGTACCCGTCGAGCGACATCGACATGATCGCGACCACCTTGGTCATGGTGCAGGCTCCTTTCGCGACAAGAGCACGGCGCAGGGCTAGCGCGTCACGCGGTAGCGGAGGTAGACGACTCTCGAGCTGAAGGTGCGGGTCTCGACGAGTTCGAGATCCACCCGGCGCTCGCGCTGGGGGAAGAACGGGATGCCACCGCCGACCAGCACCGGGTACACCATGGCCCGGTACTCGTCGATCAGACCCAACGCGGCCGCCTCGGCTGCGAGGGTCGCGCCTCCGATCGCGATCTCGCCCTCTCCCGGCTCGGCTCGCAACCGCTCGATCTCCTCCGCCAGGCCGCCGGAGGCCAGGCGGGCATGGCCCTGCACCGCCGACAGCGTGGTGGAGAACACCACCTTCGGGAGCGGTTTCCAGAGCGCGGCCCACTCGAGCTCGGCGTCGTCGAGCGACGGATCCTGGTCGGCCGTCTCCCAGTACAGCATCGTCTCGTACAGCCGTCGTCCCAACAGATGGACGCCGACCCCTCGAATCTCGTCGATCCAGAAGCGGAAGACCTCGTCGGGCATCACCCAGTCGAAGTCACCGTCCGGCCCAACGATGTATCCGTCGAGTGAGACGCTCATCGAATAGGTCACGCTGCGCATCAGCGTCCTCCTCGGCAACGGGTTCGACGGTACGACCGCCGGACGCCGCGGGACTCATCGCGGCTCGCGGCATCTCTTGGGCGAGCCGAGTTCCTCCGTGAAGAGGAGAGCTCGTCGGTGACTACGCCGGGACCGGCTGGGTCTCCGTGTCCTTGATCCGGTTCGTGTCGATCGTGATGCCGGGACCCATCGTGCTGGCGATCGTCAGGCTCTTGATGTACTTGCCCTTCGCGGCGCTCGGCCGCGCGCGGAGCAGCTCCTCGACCACCGCGAGGTAGTTCTCCGCGATCTGCAGCTCGGTGAAGGACTTCTTCCCGATGATGCAATGCACGTTGCCGGTCCGGTCGGTCCGGTACTCGACCTTGCCGCCCTTGATGTCCTGGACCGCCTTGCCGATGTCCATCGTCACCGTGCCGGTCTTCGGGTTCGGCATGAGCCCCCGAGGCCCGAGCACCCGACCGGCCTTGCCGACCGAGGCCATCATGTCCGGCGTCGCGACCGTCGCGTCGAAATCGATGTTGCCCTTCATGACCTCCTCGAGGAGGTCATCGGCGCCGACGATGTCGGCCCCGGCGTCGCGGGCCTCCTGCGCCTTCTCTCCCTGCGCGAACACGGCGACGCGGACGGACCTGCCCGTGCCGTTCGGCAGGCTGATCGTGCCGCGGACCATCTGGTCGGCCTTCCGCGGGTCGATGCCCAGGCGGAACGCGAGCTCGATCGTCTCGTCGAACTTCGCGTCCGGGCTCTCCTTGAGGATCTTGATCGCCTCGAGCGGGAGGTACTCGCGCTCGGTGTCCACCTTCGATGCGGCGTCGCGGTAGCGCTTGCCCCTGCCGCTCATGCGACCACCTCCACGCCCATGCTGCGCGCGGTTCCGGCGAGGATCCGCATCGCCATCTCGACGTCGTTCGCGTTCAGGTCGACCATCTTCTGCTCGGCGATCCGCCGGAGCTGGTCCTGGCTGAGCTGGCCGACCTTCTCGCGGTTCGGCTCGCCCGAGCCCTTCTCGAGCCCCGCGGCCTGCTTGATGAGCTCGGCGGCGGGGGGCTGCTTCGTGATGAACGTGAACGAGCGGTCCTCGTAGATCGTGAGCTCGGCCGGGATGACCTGGCCCGCCATCTGCTGGGTCTGCTCGTTGTACTGCCGGCAGAACTCCATGATGTTGACGCCGTGCTGACCCAGCGCGGTGCCCACAGGGGGCGCGGGGGTCGCCTGTCCGGCGCGGATCTGGAGCTTGACGAGGGCGAGGACCTTCTTCTTCGCCATCCTCGGTTCACCTCCTGCGGTGCAAACGGCCGGGTCACGGCCTCCCGCGTCGTAGGGGTCGGAGCCCACCAAGGGTACCGGAAGAAGCGCCGGGTGCCGGGGGCATGGCGCAGGGGACGGGTCAGGTGGTCACGGTCCCGAGAACCTCGGACGGGTTCAGCTGTTGACGGTCGCGGAACCACCCGACGTGCACCTGCGCGTCAACCAGGCACCATGTTCTGGCATTGGGGCTCGTGGCCCCCCCCGGCCGCCTGCACCCCGTCAACGATTCACTCTGTCGAGCCGTTGACGGCCACGCGCCCCAGCGATGGGTCGCGGAGCGTCAACCCGTGGACGCCGACCCGGAGACCCCGCAACCCTACGTCGCCGGGGGGTTGACGGTTCGCTCAACGCCAGGGTAGGAAGGCTCCACTCCGTGCGGGGGGCCCCTCGTCGAGGGGGCATGGGGCGGCGGTCGGCGCTCGCATCGTGCGGGCCAGAAGGGTGGGAGGAACCGGACATGCTTACTCGACGCACCTTCCTCAGGGCATCCCTCGTCGCGGGCGGAACGTTCGTGGTGCTCGGCGGACGCTCGCTCGGCGGCCGTCCCGCGTGGGCCATCGCGATCCCCGGCGGCTCGCTGGACCCCGGCGACGTCGGCCGGTTCGTCACCCCGCTGCTGATCCCGCCGGCGATGCCCCGCGCCCGCAAGATCCGCGTCCGCGGCGGTCGGAACATCGACTACTACGAGATCGCGATGCGGCAGTTCGAGCAGCAGATCCTCCCGACGTCGGCGCCGAAGACCACCGTGTGGGGCTACGGGCCGAGGGTCGCGCGCGGCGGCCCGATCATCTTCAACGCGCCGTCGCTGACGATCGAGGCCAAGCACAGGACCCCGGTCCGCGTTCGTTGGGTGAACGAGCTCGTCGACGAGAACGGCGACTACCTCGAGCACCTGCTCCCGGTCGATCCAACGCTGCACTGGGCGAACCCGCCCGGCGGCACGGACGGGCGCGACATGCGGCCGGAGTTCGGGTCCACCCCCGAGCCGTACACCGGCCCGGTGCCGATCGTGACGCACGTGCACGGCGCCGACAGCGTCGGCGACGAGAGCGACGGGTACGCCGAGGCGTGGTTCCTCCCCGACGCGAACGACATCCCGGCCGGGTACGCGACCGAGGGCACCTGGTACGACTTCTTCCGCCAGAAGGCGCAGGCGAAGTTCGGCGTCGAGTGGACGGCGGGGAGCGCGACGTTCCAGTACCCGAACGACCACCGCTCCGCGACGATCTGGTACCACGACCACACGCTCGGCATGACCCGGCTGAACGTGTACGCCGGGCCTGCCGGGTTCTACATCGTGCGTGGGGGTCCCGGCGACGACGTCCGCGACTCGAGGACCGGCACGAAGGCGATCCTCCCGGGCCCGGCGCCCTCGATCGGCGACCCACCGGGGATGACGTACCGCGAGATCCCCCTGGCGATCCAGGATCGCTCGTTCAACGACGACGGATCCCTCTTCTACCCGGACACGCGCGAGTTCTTCGACGGCGTCGCGGGCCCCTACATCCCCGAGACCGACGTCTCGCCGATCTGGAACCCCGAGTTCTTCGGCAACTTCATGATGGTGAACGGCAACACGTGGCCGTTCCTGGAGGTCGAGCGGCGCCGGTACCGGTTCCGGTTCCTGAACGGGTGCGACTCGCGCTTCCTGATCCTGGACTTCAACGACATCCCCGGCGTCGAGGTGTGGCAGATCGGGAACGAGGGCGGGTTCCTGCCCGCGCCGGTGAACCTATCGGCCGACAACGGCAACCGCCTGCTGATGGGCCCCGCCGAGCGCGCCGACTGCATCGTCGACTTCTCGGGCGTGCCGACCGGGGAACACGTGCTGATGAACGTTGGACCGGACGAGCCGTTCGGCGGCGGGGTGCCGGGCGAGGACTTCGAGGTCGCCGACCCGGGCTCGACCGGCCAGGTCATGGCGTTCGAGGTCGTCGCGCGGGTCGGGGACGATCCCACGACCCCGCCCGAGTTCCTCCGGCTTCCGCGGGTCACGAACCTGACGGGCGGGACGCCGCGGAAGCTCGCGCTGCTCGAGCAGATGTCCGAGCACTTCGAGGACGCTCCCGCCGAGACGCGCCTGGGCACCGTCTCGGCCGGCGGCTCGTGGACCGCCCTGAGGTGGGAAGACGAGGTGACGGAGAACCCGAGCGTCGGCGACACCGAGGTCTGGGAGTTCTACAACGCTACGGCGGACGCCCACCCGATCCACATCCACGAGACCTTCTTCCAGGTCGTGAACCGGCAGGCGATCACGGTGGACGAGGAGGCCGGCTCGGTCGCGCTCGCGCCGGGCTCCAGCCCGATACCGGCCGAGCCCTGGGAGGAGGGCTACAAGGACACGGTCATCGCGTACCCGGAGCAGGTGACCCGGGTTCGGCTGAAGTTCACGCACCCGGGCCAGTTCGTCTGGCACTGCCACATCGTCGAGCACGAGGACAACGAGATGATGCGGCCGTACCGGATCGGGCCGGTGCAGCCCGGCCAGCCGGAGTAGCGGCCGGGCGCCGGCCGGCGCCGTCGACGTCAGACCTTCGCGACCTGGTCGAAGCCGAGCTCGACCGGCGTCTCCCGGTCGAAGATGTTGACCAGCACCTTCAGCTTGCTCTGGTCGACGTTGATCTCGCTGATCGTGCCGTTGAAGTCCGCGAACGGCCCGGAGATGATCCGCACCACGTCGCCCTCCTCGAACCCGAGGCGGAACGTGGGCTTCACCTCCTCCTTCTTCACCGCGAGGATCTTCTCGACCTCGCGGCGGGACAGCGGCGTCGGCTTGGAGCCCGTCCCGGCCGCCACGAACCCGGTGACGCCCGGCGTGTTGCGGACCACGTACCACGAGTCGTTGTCGTAGGTCATCTTCACCAGGAGGTAACCCGGGAAGACCTTGCGCTGGACGATCTGCTTCTTCCCGCCCTTGATCTCCATGACGTCCTCCATGGGGATGTGGACGTCGAAGATCTTGTCCTCCATCTGCATCGTGTGGATCCGCGACTCGAGGTTCGTCTTCACCTTGTTCTCGTAGCCCGCGTACGTGTGAACCACGTACCAGTCGCCCGGGCCTCGGAACGGGTCGCGGACGGCGGTCTCGACCTCGGCCTCGGCCTCGGCCTCGACCTTCGGGGCCTCGACCTCCTCGGCCTTCGGGGCCACCGCAGCCTCCGCCGGTTCCTCTGCCTCGACCGTCTCCGCGGGCTCCGCGGGCTCGGACGCCTCGACCAACTCGGTCACCCGCTCCTCGAGGTTCTCCGCGATCCCCTCGTCCGAGACCTCCTCGACGGTCTGCGCCGCCTGGACGTCCTCGACGATCGTCTCCTCGAGCGCCTGGGCGATCGCGCCGTCGGCGATCGCCTCCTGCACGTCGGCGTCGGCCGCCGCCTGCGCCACGGCGTCCGCGAGCGCGTCGCCCTCGAGCCCCTCGGCGACCGCGTCGGCGACCTTCTCCTCGTAGGACTCCTGGATCGCGGCGTCCGAGGCCTGCTCGAGCGACGCGGCGGCCTCGATGTCCTCGACCACCGTCTCCTCGAGCGCCTGCGCGATGGCCCCGTCGGCGATCGCCTCCTGCACGGCGGCGTCGGCGACGGCCTGCGCGACCTGGTCCTCGAGCGACTCGGCCTCGGCCTCGGGTTCCGCGCCGGCCTCCGACTCCTCGGGGGCGTGGTCGTTCATGTGGTTCTCAGGGGATCCGTTCATGCGAGCTTTCTCTCAGTTGGCGAAGACGTCCAGGACGAACTTGGAGAAGACGACGTCGAGCCCGAACACGTACGTGGTGAGCACGACGACCGTCACGAGCACGACGATGGTGTAGGTGACGAGCTCCCGGCGGGTCGGCCAGAGCACCTTCTTGAGCTCCTGGCGGACCTCCTTCAGGAACTGCCGGATCCCCGTGCGCTTGTGCTGCTCGGCCGGGGCCCGGCGCGAGGGCGCGGTGGCCCGGGCACGATCGACGGCCGTGCCCTGGCGACGCTGCGCCCGCTTCATCTGCCTGTTCATCGACGATGCTCCTCAGCAGGGGCGGAGGGACTTGAACCCCCAACCGCCGGTTTTGGAGACCGGTGCTCTACCAAGTTGAGCTACGCCCCTCCACGGATCGGTGCAACCGGTAGGTCGGGGACACCGGAAGCCCAGTATAGGGGCACCCACCAGGCGCGGCAAAGCGATCGGGCCTCCCGAGCGCTGTTGCAGATGTCAACCGCAGATACGTGCTGTTGCTGCTGTGCTCCCCTACACTTACGCGGACGCTGCCGCGCCGGCCC
This sequence comes from Actinomycetota bacterium, assembly GCA_035762085.1. Classification (GTDB taxonomy): domain Bacteria; phylum Actinomycetota; class UBA4738; order UBA4738; family HRBIN12; genus HRBIN12. The sequence continues at coordinate 8,749 of DASTPT010000076.1, forward strand.
CGGAAGGCGAGCGCCCACATGCATCCAGCGGACCCGTCCCCGTCCACCGGGGGGATGAAGCGACGCGGCCTGTTCTCCGGACGGGGAGCCAGCACGCCCATGGGCTCCGCCCCCCTCCCGCGGGGTGTCGTCGAAGAGGTCGAGGCCGTCATGACGGTCTACCACGACATGATCCGCGAGCAGCTCGACGAGGGCCTCCGCGAGCTGCACCACCTCGCCAACCAGCTGATGCACGAGATCGCCACGGAGGTCTGGCGGACCGCCGGCGGCGACAAGCGAGAGGTCCAGGGCAAGCTGATCCAGTCGCTCAGCCGCGACCAGGCGATCCGAGCCCTGATCGCGCACACCGACGAGCGCTTCCAGACCCTCGCCGTCCGGACGGCACGGCTGGAGGACACCCTGAACATGGTCGCCGAGGGCATGCGGCAGACGCGCGAGCAGATCGCGCGCTCGGTCGGCGCCCTGGGCGAGGTGCCGCTCGCGTCCGGCCCGGGCGAGATGGAGATCCGCCGGCGCCTGGACGAGCTCACCGAGCAGGTCGCGCTGGCCTTCGAGACGCTCTCCGACCGCGACCGCACGATCACCGAGACCGTCGAGCAGCGCGTCCGCGAGCACGGCGAGCTGGTCGCGAACGAGACCGCCCGCATCACGCGGGCGCTCGAGTCCTACGTCCAGCAGGGCGTCGAGACGATGGGCATGCTCGCCGGCAGCGTCGAGGCCCACGTCGCCGCCCCGGACGACGACGAGGTCTCCGGCCGGCTGAGCCGCGCCGTCGAGATCAAGCTCGACGCCCTCGAGGACCGCCTGCGCGCGATCAGCGAGCGCGTCGGCCCCGAGGTCGCCGCCGTGACCGAGGCCGTCGAGCGGATGCTCGAGACCACCGACACGCGCAACCGCTCGCTCGCCGAGTTCCTCGAGCTGATGCACGACCGCGTCGGGATGGAGACGCGCGAGATCCTCATGGCGCTCGAGGGCCTCCACGCGCGGGTCGACGAGACCGCGCGCACCGCCGCCGCGAGCGAGGCCCGCGCGGTCACCCAGACGGTCGAGACCCGGATCCACGGCCTCGCCGAGCTGGTGCGCTCGGACTCGCTGGCGCTCCGACAGGAGATGGTGCGCACCGCGGCCGAGCACGACGAGACCCTGGCCCGCACCCTCGACGAGCGGCTCGCGAGCGTGACCGACCACCTCGCGCGCGCGACCGACTGGATGGTCGACGAGATCGCGGGGAGGATCCGGCACGAGGCGCTCGAGACGATCGGCACGCGCCTGGACGCCGCCGTCGCAGCGATCGACACGCGCCTGGACGAGGCGTCGGCGACGATCGACACGCGCCTGGACGAGGCGTCGGCGACGATCGACCGGAACCTGGTCCGCATGTCGGACTCGGTCGAGGGCCAGCTCGACCGGCTGGCCGCCTCCGTGGGGGATCGGGCCTCGGAGGCCGCGAGCGCGGCGGTCCGGGACCGCTTCGAGGACGTCCTCGGCAACCTCCAGGGCTCGATCGCCCGGCTCGAGGACCTCCCGGTGCGGACCGAGGAGGCCGTGGGCCAGTCCGTGGACGCGCGGATCGCGGCGCTCGCGAAGCTGGTGCGCTCGGACAACGAGTCGCTCGCCCGGCAGATCGTCGCCGACCAGGAGGCCTCGAAGCAGGCGCTCCGCGCGATGAAGGAGCTGCAGGCCAGCCTGCCGGCCGACGTGATCGAGACGATCCAGCGCCGGATGGACGACCTTGCCGAGTCCGTCGCGAAGTCGCAGGAGATGCTCGCGCAGCGGATCGACCGGATGGCCGCGAAGATCGGCGAACAGCACGAGAGCGACATCCAGATCGTCGTCGACCGGATGGGCGACGCGATGCACGCGCTCGCCAGCCTGGGGCGCTCGCCGGGGCGGCCCTCGGACCCGAACGGCGACCGGATCGATCTCGAGTAGGGCTCTAGTCCAGCCGGACCTCGGCCTCGCCGCGTCGGATCGGGTGCTCGGTCCGTCCGTCGCGCTCGAGCCTCACCCACAGGTCCAGCACCGCGCTCCGCGTCCGGGCGTCCACCGACCGCACCGTGCCGCCCGCGACGATCGTCTCGCCCATCAGCACCGGCGCGCGGAAATGCGCGCGGAGCCGGCTGACGGCCTGCGCGTCGCCGAGCCACCGCGTCACGCACGAGGCCATGTGGGCCATCGTGAACATGCCATGCGCGATGATGCCGGGGAACCCGAGCGCGCGCGCGACGGCGTCGTCCTGGTGGAGCGGGTTCTGGTCGCCCGAGGCGTCCGCGTACGCCTTCACGTCCTCGCGCGTGACGATCTTCGAGAGCGTCGGGAGCTCCTCCCCCGCCGCGACCTCCTCGAACCGCCGCGTCACGGGCCGCCGCCCCGGACGAGGAGCGAGCTCCGCGCCCCCACCACGAGGTCGCCGGACGCGTCGCGCATCTCGGTCCGCAGGGTGAGGAACTCGTGCCCGCCCTTCGCGCGGATGCTCTCGATCGTGGACGCCACGTCGAGCACGTCGCCGACGCGCACCGGCCGGGTCCACTCGTACTCCTGCTCGCCGTGGAGCACCCGCGAGAGGTCCAGGCCCAGCTCGGCGTCGCCGACGACCTGGGTGAGCCCGGCCGCGAACTCGGGCGCCGTCACGAACGTGGGCGGGACCGAGCCCTCCTCGTCCCCCACGGCCAGGGCGAACCGCCGGACGTGCTCCTCGCGCACCTCGAACCGCAGCGTGGGATAGGTCTTGCCCTCGAGGGCGGCGTTCATCGGCACGCCGGCGCCCCCGGTCGAACGTCCGACACGCGCGTCCCACGCGCGGCGGTCTCCCGTTGGGCCGATTCCCAAGACCCCATCCCGGCTGGCACCGTAGTAGCCGTCATGGACCACGACAAGTTGACCAGCTTCCGTGAAATCGGGTCCCATCCGACCTACGATCGCGGGGCCGACCATCATGGGTAGCCAGAACCCCCGCCCGATCACAATCCTCATCGTCGACGACGAGCGCACGTTCGGCGAGGCGCTCCAGCTCGCCCTGCGTCAGGAGAAAGACCTGAAGGTCATCGACGTCGCGGTCGACGGCGACACCGCGATGCGCGTGGTCGACGAGCAGCACCCCGACGTCGTGATCATGGACGTCGCGATGCCCGGCATGAACGGGATCGAGGCCACCCGGCGGATCAAGGAGGAGGACCCCGACGCGCAGGTCCTGATCCTGTCCGGTCACGAGGACCCGCTCCTGCTCGCGCGCGCCGTCCAGGCCGGGGCCGTCGGCCTGCTCCGCAAGACCGAGGCGATCGTGAACGTCGCGTCCTCGGTCCGCCGCGCCTACCGCGGCGAGTCGATCCACGAGCAGGAGGAGGTCGAGAGCGCGATGCGCCGCCTCCGCCACCGCCGCGACGCCGAGGCCGACGCGAAGCGACGGCTCGAGCGCCTCACGCCTCGCGAGCGCCAGATCCTCGAGCGGATGGCGACCGGCATGTCGTCGGACGCGATCGCGAAGGCGCTCGGCATGAGCCCGCACACGCTGCGGACCCACACGCAGAACATCCTCACGAAGCTGGGCGTCCACTCGAAGATGGAGGCCCTCGTGATCGCGATCCGACACGGCGCGGTCTCGACCGTGGACCTCACGACCGAGGACGCCGCCGGCTGAGGCCGGCTCAGCCCTCGAACCGCGGCGGGTCGGCCAGCACCTCCCGGAGCGACGGGTTCGTCCGGTCGCGCTCCGAGGTCACCGGCGCCATGTCCGGCCACGCGATCCCGAGGTCCGGGTCGTCCCACGCGAGCCCGAACTCGTCGGCGCCGTCGTAGTACGCGTCCACGAGGTACTGCAGGTACAGATCGCGCTCGGCGTAGAAGCCGTGCGCCACGCCCGGGGGCAGGTACAGCCCGGCCAGCCCCTCGTCGGTGTCGATCCGCACGCCCACGCCGACGCCACGCGTCGGCGAGCCCTCGCGCAGGTCGTACAGGCCGACGAACGCGGCGCCCGAGACGAACGTCCACCAGTCGGCCTGCCGGCGGTGGAAGTGCAGGCCTCGGAGCACCCTCGCGTGCGAGAAAGACACGTTGCCCTGCACCATCTCGCGGGCCTCCGGCACCCAGGCCCGGCGGTAGTCCTCGACCAGCCAGCCGCGGTCGTCCTCGAGACGCGAGAGCTCGAAACGCAGCGCGCCCTCGATCCCGACGCCCGAGGGATCCACGGGCCTAGCGCGTCTCGCGGTGCACTGTGTGCGACCGGCACCAGCGGCAGTACTTCTTCAGCTCGATCCGGTCGCGATCGTTGATCCGGTTCTTCACCGTGTTGTAGTTCCGCCGCTTGCAGTTCGTGCAGGCGAGGGTGATCTTCGGTCGGTTGTCCGTCTTCGCCACGTGCTCGTTCCTTCTCTGGGTTACTTGATGATCTTCGTCACGCGGCCGGCGCCGACGGTGCGGCCGCCCTCGCGGATCGCGAAGCGCAGGCCCTCCTCCATCGCGATCGGCGCGATCAGCTCGACAGTGATCTCGACGTTGTCCCCGGGCATCACCATCTCGACGCCCTCGGGCAGGTTCAGCGATCCGGTCACGTCGGTCGTGCGGAAGTAGAACTGGGGCCGGTAGCCGTTGAAGAACGGCGTGTGGCGCCCGCCCTCCTCCTTGGACAGGACGTAGACCTGGCCGGTGAACTCGGTGTGCGGGGTGATGCTCCCCGGCTTGGCG
>DASTPT010000077.1:0-15241 GCA_035762085.1 Actinomycetota bacterium
CGGCGCCGCACGGGCAGATCGATGCGTGCTCGGATCACCGGGCCGCGATCGAGCGGTCCTCCGGCGCCCACGGCGTGCACAGGCGGCCGATCCAGCGGACCAGGAGCACGAAGGCCACGCCGAGCAGCGCCGACAGCACGACGTAGATCGCGAGCTGGCCGCTCGGGATGCCGAGCCGGTCGAAGCCCTGCGGGGAGAGCGCCTGCTGCATCGCCCATCCGAACGCGATCCCGATGATCACCCCGAAGAGCGCGCCCATCACCGAGATGATCACGGCCTCCCACCGGACCATCCGCTTGGTCTGACGGCGGGTGAGACCGACGGCGCGCAGCAGGCCGAGCTCTCGGGTGCGCTCGTAGACCGACAGGCTGAGCGTGTTCACGATCCCGAACGCCGCGATGAGGACCGCCATCAGCAGGAGGCCGGTGAGCAGGTTCAGGACCTGGTTCAGGAACTGGGCGAACTGATCTCGGAACGCCGCCTGATCCTGCACCTGCACGTTCGGGTACGGTGCCAGTGTCTCGGAGAGCTCGGACTCCAGCGCATCGACGTCGGCTCCCTCCGCCGCCTTCACCATGACGAACATGTCGAGCTGCTGCGTGGTGTTCTCCTCGAACGTCGGCATGGACACCACGAGCTGGTCCAGGATCCCCTGCTCCGAGAAGATCGCCACGACCTCCAGCTCCGTCGTCCCGGTCGAGGCGAACTCGACGTCCAGGGTCTCTCCGAGGGAGATCCCTCGGTCCTCGGCCTCCCGCTCGAGCACCGCCACGGTGTTCGGCTCGCTCAGCGCGTCGAACGAACCCTGGATCTCGCCCACGTCGGCGACCGATCCGAACGGCTCGACGTCGATCCCGTCCACGAAGATCGAGTCGCCGCCCAGGCGTGCCTCGGTCATCCGGAGCGCCGAGACGGCGGCCACGCCGTCCACGGCGCGGATCTCCTCGGCGGCCGCCGTGCTGAACCCGCTGAACGTGGGCGAGGTCAACATGAAGTCGGCCCGGAGGGTCCGATCGAGCGCCGCAGACACCGACGCCTTGGCCGACTCCCCGAACACCGCCACGAACACCACGAGGCCGAGGCCGATCATGAGCGCCGAGGCGGTCGCCGCCGTCCGGCGCGGGTTTCGCATCGCGTTCTCACGGCCGAGCTTGCCGGGGAGCCCAGTCCGACGGATCGGCGCTCCCAGCACGCGAGCGACGGGGCGCGCGATCATCGGCGTGAGCATGGCGATCCCGATGAACGTGAAGGCCACGCCGACCCCAACGAGCTGCAGCGCGTTCGGCGGCGTCCCGAAGAGCCCGTAGAGCAGCGGCAGGAGACCGAGCGCCAGGACGATCGCACCGCTCACCAGCCGGAACCGGAGCGAGCGCCCCGGACGATCCTGCGCCTCCCGGAGCGCCTCCACGGGAGCCACCCGCGACGCTCGACGCGCCGGGACGATCGCCGAAACGATCGTGACCAGCGAGCCGACGACGATGGACACGATGATGGTTCGCGGCAGGATCACCGCGCCGGAGGCCGGAAGGTCGAAGCCGGTCGCGCTCAGCAAGGCGCGGAGGGCCATCGCGATGCCGATCCCGGCCAGGACGCCCAACGCGGACGACACCAGGCCGACGACGATCGCCTCGACCACGACCGACGTCATCACCTGGCGCGCCGTGGCACCGAGGACCCGGAACAACGCCAGCTCGCGGGTGCGCTGGGCGACGAGGATCGCGAAGGTGTTGAAGATGATGAACGCCCCGACGAACAGGGCCACGAACGCGAAGACCAGCAGCGCGGTGCGGAAGAAGCCCAGGCCCTCGGTCACCTGCTCCTGCGCCTCGTTCGCGAGCGTCGCCCCGGTGACCACCTCGGCGCCATCGGGGAGGACCTCGGCGACGCCGCGTTGCAGGGTGACGAGTGGAGCGTCCTGCTCGGCCACGATCGAGATCGAGTCGACCTGGCCCTCGCGCCCGAGCACCTGCTGTGCGGTCGCCAGGTCGAACAACGCCCACGTTGCGCCCATCAGCGAGTCCCCCTCGCCGTAGCCGGCCACGCCCACGACCTCGAACTCCCCGGGCGCACCCTCGAACAGGATCCGGACCCGGCTGCCGACGGTGATGTCGTGGCCCTCGGCGGTGTTCGCGTCGATCACCACCTCGTCGGGTCCCTCCGGAGGCCTGCCGCCGGGGTCGATGTGGAACCCGCTGAGGTCGTTCCACGACGACGCCGCGGTGGGCGGTCCGAGCGTCCCGATCACCTTGCCGGTCTCGGGATCGATGATCTGGGCGAACCCGAGCACGTCGCCGACCGCGCGGTCCACTCCGGGCACCGCCTCCACGTCGGCCACCACGCTCTCGGGCAGGGGCCGTCGTTCCTCGGCCCCGCCGTTCGCCATCTGCCCGGTGAACGCGTTCTCGCTGCGGACCATCAGGTCGATCTGCGAGGTCCCGCCCTCGATCAGGTCGTTGAACGAGCGCGTCATCGTGTCCGTCAGGACGTACGTGCCCGCCATGAACCCCACCCCGAGCATGATCGAGATGCCGGTGAGCACCAGCCGGACCTTGTGGGCCAGGAGGTTCCGGAGCGCGGCCCGGATCATCCGACGCTCCAGGGCCGTGCATGGAGCGAGCGGAGGGGACCGGCGCTGTGCGCGCGGCCACGGCCGTTCCTCTGGTGGTGCTTGCCGTCCAACCGGCCCCTCCGGGCGCCGAACCTGGGTGTGACGCTGGGTCGAACCCACTCGTTGCGACCGAGGTCCTCGTTCATCTCGGCATCCTAACCCTGGCCCCTGCGCGAGACGGCCGGCATGCAGCTCGCCCGCCGTCGGCCGGGCACGCCGCGAAGCGGCGCGGCATATATCCTCCGGTCGTGCTCGAGCCGCGTGAGCCACCCAGCGCGATCCAGGACCGCACGAACGAACGAGGAGGGCGTCCGATGCTCGAAGAGATGTCGCCGGCCACGGCCCCGAAGGTCCACCCCGGCCTGCTCGGCCGCGAGTACACGGATCCCGTGGTCTTCGAGGAGGAGCGCGAGCGCATCTTCTTCCGCACCTGGTTCTGCGTCGGCCGAGAGGAAGAGCTCCCGGGCCCGAACGCGTTCCTCACGCGCGAGGTGGCGGGAGAGTCGGTGCTCCTGACGCGCGACCGAGAGGGTGCGCTCCATGCCTTCTACAACGTGTGCCGGCACCGCGGCTCCGTGCTGGTGGAGGACCCTCCCGCCGGGACGGCGAAGGGCGCGATCGTGTGCCCGTACCACAACTGGGCGTACGGGCTCGACGGCGCCCTGACCGGGACGCCGAACGTGCGCGAGGGCGACGGCCTGGACCGCAGCGCGTACGGCCTTCGGGCGATCCACGTGGAGACGTGGGACGGCTTCGTGTTCGTGAACCTCTCGCGCGAGCAGCCGGTCCCGCTGCGCGAGCAGCTCGCGATGGATCCCGACGAGCCGCTCTCGTACGAGCGGTACCGGACCGGCGAGTTGAGGGTCGGGGCCACGGTCGTCTACGAGGTCGCGGCGAACTGGAAGATCGTCCACGATAACTACAACGAGTGCCTCCACTGCCCCGGCGTGCACCCCGAGCTGACCAAGATCGTGCCGCTGTACCGCAAGGGGATGGTGTGGGACGAGGCGCGCGACGACGGCGGCGTGTTCCTCGCCGAGGGCCTCACGACGTTCACGCTGAGCGGGACCTCGCAGCGGCTCCCCGAGCTCCCCGGCCTGTCCGAGGTCGACCGGTGCACCTACTACGGCTACTCCGCGTTCCCGAACCTGCTGGTGAACCTGCTCTCGACCGGGGTGATGACCTACACGCTGTACCCGCGCTCGGCGGGACACACGACGATCGTGTCCGAGTACCTGTTCCGTCCCGAGACCGTGACCGCCGACGGCTTCGACCCATCGGAGATGGTCGAGTTCCTCGACCTGGTGAGCCGGCAGGACTGGACGGTGTGTGAGCGGGCGCAGCGCGGCGTCGCCTCACGCGGGTTCGTCCAGGGCGTGTACCCGCCGCAGGACGAGCTGCTCCATCGGTTCGCGGAGCGCTACCGCGCCGAGATGTCACGCGACGGCTGAGCCCCGAGCCGAGAGCCTCGGTGCCTCACGCGGCCGTGAGCTCGACCGGATGCAGCGTGACCGTCCGGAGCTCGCCGTCGCGCCACACACGTCCCTCCACGGATCGGCCGATCACGTCCTCGACCATCAGCCGCTGCATGTCTCGCACGTCCGAGATCGGGACGCCGTCGAGCTCGACGATGAGGTCGCCGGAGCGGATGCCCGCCTGTGCCGCGGGACTTCCGCGCATGACGTCCATCACCTCGACGCCGTCGGAACGGCCGGCGGCGGCCGCCGCGCGCGGCGGCAGGGGGCGGTTCCCCCCGGTGATCCCGACGTACCCGCGCTGGAACCGGCCCTTCGTCATGAGGGCATCCATGATCCGGCGCGTCGAGTCGTCGATCGGCACGGCGAGGCCGAGACCGACACCGGCGACGGCCGAGTTGATGCCGACCACCCGTCCACGGCCATCGGCGAGCGCGCCCCCCGAGTTGCCCGGGTTCAGCGCCGCATCGGTCTGGATGACGTTCTCGACGACCCTTCCGGCCCGCACCGGGAGGGCGCGACCGAGCGCGCTCACGACGCCGGCCGTCACCGACCCCGAGAAGCCCATGGGGTTCCCGATCGCGACGACGAGCTGACCCACTCGAAGCGCGGCCGCGTCGCCGAGCGTGGCCGCGCGGAACTCGGAGCCGCGCAGCCTCAGCACGGCGATGTCCGAGAGCGGATCGCGCCCGACGACGTCGAACGGCACCTCGTGTCCGTCGACGAACGAGGCCGAGCCCCGATCGGTGCCCTCGACGACGTGCGCCGAGGTCAACGCGACACCGTCCGGCGCGATGACCACGGCCGAGCCGGCGCCGTCGACCGCGAGTCGGCGGGACCGCGCCCTGACCCGCAGGCTCGCGACCGACGGGATCAGGAGATCCGCGACCGACGTCACGACGCGCGAGTAGGCGTCGAGCGCCTCCTCGTCCGGAGCGGAGGGGTCCTGGACCTCATCCATCCGGCCATCTTCTCGCGGTCCGGACGTTACGACGTCGGCGAACGAAGGACGCCTGAGACACGCGACGGGCGCGCGTCAGGCATCCGCTGCGAGGACCTCGCGCAGCGTGCCCGCGAACGCGTCGGGGTCGCCCGTCTGCCCGAACTCGCCGCCGAGGAACCCGCCGTGGTGACTGGGGAAGATGACGGGGCCCGTCCCGAGCCGCTGGGCGACGGCGAGCGCGGCCCGGTGGGTCATCTCGCCTTCGGACGCGGATCCGGCTCCGATCACGATGCGGGTCGACGCCGCTCGGAGCGCCTCGAAGTCGTGTTCATGATGCGTGGCCGCGATCATGTGCGGTCCGAGCATCGGGTTGTCGCGCGAGCCGTCGTCCCCGGTCGGCAGCCCGAAGTCGGCGGGGTTCGGCGGCGGTCGGTCGACGAAGTCGACGGGGATCGGCCCCTTCAGGCTGGTGAGGGTGATGAACTTCGCCATCGCGGGCCCCATGCCCTCGCGCTCGTACGTCGCGTGGATGTCCGCCACGGCGGCCAGCGCGTGCTCGCGGTCCGGCAGCGCCTGCGCGGCCGGAGGCTCGTGCGCTACGAGCGTCCGCACCTGCTCCGGGTGCCGGGCGACCAACACGAGCGCGTTCACCGCTCCGCCGCTGCTGGCGAAGATGTCCACGGGCTCGGAGCCCAGCGCGGAGATCAGCTGGTGCAGGTCGTCGGCGTGCTCCTCGGGCGTCGCCCACGTCTCGCCGTCGGCCCGCTCGCTGCGTCCGACGCCGCGCGGGTCGTACGTCACCACGGTCCGGTCCGGGAAATGCCCGGCCAGGGTCGTGAACCCGCTCGCGTCCATCGGCGCCGCGATCATCAGGAGCACCGGCGCCGTCGTCTCGGCGTCCGCGTCTCGGATGTCGTACCCGAGGCGGCGACCGGGGAGATCGAGCGTGAACGTCCTCGGCTCGTCCATGGCATGTCCCTTCTCGAGGTCGTGTTCGGAGCGCACCGGTACCCCGTGGGCGGGGGAGGACCCCCACCGCTGCGAGTACCGGCCAGGCTACACGCGGCGCTCGCCGACCATCGAGTTGATGGGCTCGCCGTGCGGCAGGTAGGGCTCGAACCAGATGGAGACCGAGGTGCCGGTCGGTTGTGAGACGGAGCGGCGATAGGTGAGCCGGTGCGCCTCCGCGCCGTCCCGCTCGAAGCCGGCGTCCTCGAGGGCGTCCGTGATCGCACGGGCCTCCTCGGTCGTGACCCTCGAGCAGCTCAGGACCCGGCCGTCGCCCGGCGCGAGCTCATCGGGCAGCCGGTCGAGCGCCCTCGCGCGGAGCGATCCCTCGATCGGCGCCGGGAGCACGGTCGAGACGATGGTCGGTTGGATGGGCCCCGATGTCGCCGTCTGGACGCAGACCGCGTGCCTCGAGGGAACGTACGCCCGGATCTTCCGGTCCTCCCAGGCGCCCGCCGGCAACCACGCAACGGGGTCGACGAACCGCGCGATGAGCGCGCCGATCTCGCTCGTCCGTTCGATGGGAACGAGTCGGCCATCGCTCCGCACCTCCACGTCGACGTACCAGGGGACGGGCTCACCGGCGCCATGTGACCGGTCGTCGAGGAGACCCGTGGACACGACCTCGGACCGGAGGCGTTCGACGCCCTCGGGCGTGAGGCGTTGCTGGAGGAAGCCGGATAGGTGCTGGTTCGCACCCTCGGGCAGGTCGCCATGTCGGAGCCAGATCAGCCGCCCGTCGGCGTAGACCCAGACGCGGTGGAGGAAGCCCGTGGCGGTGGGCCACCCGGAGAACGTGAGCACGAGCTCCCCGGTCTCCGGCGTGCTCGGCTTCGCGCCCTGAGGAGGCAGGCCGATGAACCCGACACGCGTGACGTCGGAGGCCACGTCGGCTTCGACATCGGCCGGCGACGGCGCGGGGGGTGTGGGTCGCACGGTGGATGGCCTCGGGCCGGAGCCCGTCGGCTCGGTGGGGGCCGGCGCGCGCGTGGTCGCCCACGGCCCACCGGTGGCGACGACCCACACCACCGCCGCGAAGAGCACCACCTCGACGAGTGCCGCCGCGATCCGCTTCGTGGGATCTCCTCCCCAGCGGGCACTCCGAATCTACCGCCGGTCGTCCCGAAACGGGTATCTGGTCGGCCTCACCCTTTGTCGGGTCGGTGGCGTATCCGATGCCTTGGCGGGGTACGCGTCCCGCATCCGGCGCCCGCCGGAACGATCGAGGAGGCGAGAGAGCGTGGGTGTCGAACGCGAGGAACCGACCGCCGAGCTTCAGACCGAGGACCTGGACACGTCTGAGAGCCACGATCAGGACGCTGTCGCGGACACGTCGGCAACGCTTCCGCCACCGCCGCCCGGAACGCCGGACGCCGAGACCGACGACGAGACCCGGACGACCGACCGGGAGCGCACGTCCCTGCTCGCCGACGAGCGCGCGTCGTCGTTCCGGCACCGGTGGGACGAGATCCAGGTGCGGTTCGTCGACGAGCCGCGGTCGGCGGTCGAAGACGCGGACCGGCTGGTGACCGAGGTGATCGAGCAGTTGCAGGCGTCCTTCACATCGGAACGCGGCCGGCTCGAGGGTCAGTGGCAGCAGGGTGGCGAGGTCTCGACCGAGGATCTGCGCGTGGCGCTGCAACGGTACCGGTCCTTCTTCGACCGACTGCTCGCTGCCTGACGGGCCGTCAGCGGCGCGCTGTCGACTTCATCGGCCCGCCGTGCCCTTCCCGAGGTCCGAACCTATCGAGCGACATCGCCGGCGATCAGCACATCGTCGCCCGCGACGTGGACCGCTCGTCGTTCGAGCCGCAGAGAGCCGGCGACCTCGGTCACCCCGAGGTCACCGACCGCGTCCGTCCCGCTGCCGAGGACCCGCGGGGCGATGCCCACGACCAGCCGGTCGGCGGCGCCCACCGACAGGATGGAGGTGATCACGCGCGCGCCTCCCTCCACCAGGAGGGACCGGATCCCCTCCCGCGCGAGGGCACCGAGCGCCGCAGCGAGATCGACACCGGACGGTCCGCCCGGCACGACGAGGACGTTCACGCCTCGCCGCCGGAGCTCGTCCCGGCGGGTCGGGGACGACTCGCTCGCCGTAACGATGGTCGTTGCGGCATCGTGCGCAAGGACCTTCGAGGCGTCGGGGATGCTCAAACGGCTGTCGAGGACGACGCGGATCGGAGATGCGCCGGGCACCATGCGGACCGTCAACTGAGGATCGTCGGCGACGACCGTGCCGATCCCCACCATGACCGCGTCGCACGAAGCTCGGAGCGCGTGCGACACCCGACGCTCCTCGTCGCCGCTGATCCATCGAGCGTCGCCCGTCGACGTCGCGATCCTGCCGTCGATCGTCTGGGCGTACTTCAGGACGACGTACGGCTTGGAGGGGGACGAACGCACGATCCCGAGGAGCGACGCGACGTCTGGTGGCGGCCCGATCGAGTCCTCGAGCGGGACGCCGGTGGGCACGGCGTGCCCCATGAGGTCCCGTTTCGTGGCAAGGTACCGGACGTTCCGGGAGTGCGCCGAGGTGGCGAGCCCGATCACGCGTCGTATCCGGAACCCCGCGGCCCGGAGTGCCGACGCCTTCTCCGGGTTGTTCGTGAGCAGACGCATCGACCGGACGCCCAGAGCGCGCAGGCACGCCGCGGAATCGAGGAACGTGCGCTGATCGGCCGCGAAACCGAGGTGCTCGTTGGCCTCGATCGTGTCGAGACCCGTGTCTTGGAGCATGTACGCACGCAGCTTGTTCGCGAGTCCGATACCCCGTCCTTCGTGTCCGGTCGAGTACACGAGCACGCCGCGACCCTCCGCCGCGATCTCGCGCATCGCCTGCTGCAGCTGGACGCCGCAGTCACACCGGAGGGACCCGAGCGAATCACCCGTGAGGCACTCGGAGTGGATCCGGACCAGGACGTCCTCGCCGTCGCCGAGGTCGCCCCGGCACAAGCACAGGTGCACCGTGCCCGCCGAGTCGAATGCTCGGACCTGCCACTCACCGAATGGGGTGGGCAGCGTGAGGCTGGCCACCTCCATCGGTTCCGTGGGTACCGTCGCGGTCGACATCCCCGGGGCTGTTCCCACTTCTCCTCACATCCAACCCCCGTGGTTGGCCGAGTGGACGCACGGGTACGAGCGGACCATGAAGGCGCGCGCTCTGCGGTTCGCCGCCCCCCGTCGCGTCGAGATCCGAGAGATCGACGTCTCCTTCCCGGCCGTGGGTGAGGTGCTCGTCCGAACCGGCTGGTCGGGGATCAGCGGGGGGACGGAACTCCTCGCGTACCGCGGGGAGCTCGACGCAGGGGCGGCGCGTGACGACACGATCGCTTCGCTCGGCGGCCGGTTCGAGTACCCGTTCGCGTACGGGTACAGCTGTGTAGGCACCGTGTTGGCCTCGCGGGCGGACGAGGTCCCCGAGGGCGCGACGGTCTTCGCCTTCCACCCCCACCAGGACGTCTTCACGGCCCCCGTGAGCGACGTCGTGACGGTCGACGGCGTCGACGGCCGGATCGCGACCCTGCTCCCGCTCGTGGAGACCGGCCTCCAGGTCGCGCTCGACGCCGGCCCCGTGTACGGCGAGCCGATCGTGGTGCTCGGCCTCGGGCCGGTCGGTCTGCTGTCCTCGGTCCTGCTGCAGCGGGCCGGATCGGACGTCATCGGCGTGGACATCCGCCACGACCGCCGAGAGGTGGCGGGGCTGTTCGGGATCCGCGTGGTCGATGCCGCCGACGTCGAAGCGGTCGTGCGCGAGACGACATCCGGCGATGGGGTGCCGCTCGTCGTCGACGCGACGGGACACCCCGCGGTCCTCGCCGGTGCGCTCGACCTCTTGGCGCACGAGGGCGAGGTGCTCGTGTGCAGCTGGTACGGCACCAAGGAGGTGTCGCTGCCGCTCGGCGGCGCCTTCCATCGACGCCGCCTCCGGATCCGCAGTACGCAGGTGTCGACGATCCCCGCGCACCTGGCCGGCCGGTGGGACATCCGGCGTCGCCGGCGGGCGGCGGCCGAGCTGATGACGGAGCTGCCGCTCAAGTTGCTCGCCTCGAACGAGGTGCCGTTCGAGCGGGCGGCGGAGGCGTACGCGGCGCTCGACCGGGGGGACGACGGGCTGATGCACGCCGTCCTGACGTACTGATGTTCGAGGTCGGGTACTCGACGCGGTTCCGCGCGTTCCACCGGATGCCCGACCAACCGCCTCCGGAGGACGAGCTGCATCCACACGAGTACCGGGTCGAGGTGCGAGCCGAGCGCGAGCGCCTCGACGATCGCGGCATGGTGTGCGATCTCGACGTCCTCACGGCCTCGCTCGACGCCGTGGTCGACCGGCTCCGTGAGCGCGACGTCGCCGAGGTCTGCGCGACGGACGTCGTGACCGTGGAGGTGCTCGCCGCCTGGATCGTCGCGGAGCTCACCGAGCCGGTGAGGGGGGACGGCGCGGAGGTCCTGGCCGTGCGGGTATGGGAGTCCGAGGACGCGTTCGGAGGGGTCCGTGAGCGATTGTGACGGCTCGTCCTCGCCGCGCTCAGCCGGAACGGCCGAGGAGCGACCCGTACACCCCGAGACAGCGCTCGGCCACCGCGTCCCAGGTGTAGCGTTCCAGGACGCGCTCGCGCCCCGCGGCGCCGAGCCGGTGGGCGAGCGCGCGCGACGACGTGACCTCTGCCAGACGCTCGTGGAGCGCGTCGACGTCGCCCGGCTCGACGAGGTAGCCGGTGACGCCGTCCTCGACGATCTCGGGGACGCCGCCGATCCGACTCGCGATGACGGGCGTGCCGCTGGCCATCGTCTCGAGGACCGTGAGACCGAGCAGCTCCGAGACCTCGACCGGCTTGCCGTAGCACGTCCGGCGCACGGACGGAAGCACGACCGCGGCGGCGTTCGCGTACAGGGCGGGGAGCTCGTCCTCGGCGACCGGACCCAGGAACCGCACATCCCGGCCGCGCGCCCAACGACGGAGGAGCCGCGGGTAGTCACGCTCCGGCGGCCTGGGATCGTGCCCCTCCGAGCCGGCGATCACGAGTCGCGTCCCGGATGGCATCGCCCGGATCAGGACATCCACGCCTTTGTGCGGCGTGATCCGGCCGACGAAGACGATGTCTCGGCGCGTCGGCGAGGGATCCGGATGGAAGCGCGCCGTGTCGGCGCCTCCGTAGATCACGTGGGTCCGTGCGGGTGGAGCGGCGAGGAGCTCCGCCGAATGACGCGAGACCAGGAGGAACGCATCGAACAGGCGTGGCAGCAGGCCGCCCCACGATCCTCCCGTCAGGCCGTGGTCGGTCAGCACGACCCGCTGCCGCCGCGGCCGGCCCAACACGGCCGCGATCCGCGACGGTGCAGCTCGCATGTGGTGGACGTGGACGATGTCGGCCTTGGCGAGAGCGCGAGGCAGTGAGGGCGCGATCGGGTGAGCGGGATGGCCGCCGAGCCTGACGGGCGCCGAGAGCGTCCGCACCGTGAGATCGTCGACACGCCGGACGTGTGGCGTCCCGAACGTGACGAGCTCGCAGTCGATGCGCCCGGCGAGCGCCCGGGCGAGTTCGAAGGGGTACCGCTCTCCTCCTCCGAGGAGCCCCTCGGCGCCGAACGGCGTCGGG
The DNA here is from genome assembly GCA_035762085.1 of Actinomycetota bacterium. GTDB lineage: Bacteria > Actinomycetota > UBA4738 > UBA4738 > HRBIN12 > HRBIN12. The sequence continues at coordinate 11,635 of DASTPT010000077.1, forward strand.
GCCACGTGGACGACACGCACCTGCGGCTCTCCCTCGTGACGCTCGGCGACCCGGGGCAGCGGACCGGTGGTTACCGGTATCACCGCATGATGGCACGCGCCGCGGGAACCCACGGCGCGGCGATCCGCTTCGCCTCGGTACCGGCGTGGCCGTGGCCGCTTCCGACGGTGCGGGCGGCGTCGACGTTGCGTCGCGCGACCGACGGCTCGAACGGCATCCTGCTCGACAGCATCGCCGCGGCGTTCGTCGCACCGTGGATCGGACGTGTTGCCCGCCCCGTCATGGCGGTGGTGCATCAGTCGCCCGGAGGCATGGACCTCGGGCCCGTCCGTACGGCGTTGCAGGGAGCGCTCGACCGGCGCGCGTACCGGCACGTCGCCGGAGCCATCGCCGCGAGCGAGAGCCTCGTCGAGGACCTGCGCCAGGTCGGTGTACCGGCGGACCGGATCCGGTTCGTCCCTCCCGGCTGCGACGTCCCGGTCGCCACGGGTCCGCCGCTCGACCTGCGGAGGGGCCGTTCGGTCGCCGTCCTGTGCGTCGCGAACTGGTCGCCGCGCAAGGGCATCCTCGAGCTGCTCGACGCCTTCGCCACCGTCCCCGAGGGCGCGGCGACGCTCTGGCTGGTCGGCGCGACCGACACGGATCGGTCGTACGCCGAGCGCGTGCACCGCCGCCTCTCCGCCCCCGACCTGGCCGGACGTGTGGTCGCCCGCGGCACCGTCCCGGTCGAGGAGGTCGGCAGGATGTACAGGTCGGCCGACGTGTTCGCCCTCTGCTCGTTCGTCGACCCCTACGGCACGGCGTGGGCAGAGGCGATCGGGGCGGGCCTTCCGGTGATCGGCTGGAGGACCGCGAACCTGCCCCGTCTGGCGGAACACGGCCGCGAGGCGCTCATGGCCGAGCCCGGTGACGGAGCCGGGCTCGCGTCGGCGCTTCGCGCGATCACGAGCGACCCGGACCTGCGCCAGCGCCTCACGGCGGGCGCGCGACGCAGGGCCGCGACGTTCCCGACGTGGGATCGCTCCGCCGAGCGCTTCTTCGACGCGGTGCGGGGCCTCGTCGAGAACGCACCGCGGGGCAGGAAGCGGTGCCGGTGAAGGCCCCGACGCTGCGCGCGGTGCTGTTCGACTTCGACGGGACGCTGTGGGACTCGGAATCGGCGGTGTTCGAGGTGATGCGGGATCTCTACCGCGAGCACGGACAGGAGCTGACGCTCGAGACGTGGTCGGGCGCGGTCGGGACGGTCGGCGGGTTCGAGCCGTACGCGACGCTGCACCGGCTGGTTGGCCCCGGCATGGACGTGGACGCGGTCCGCGACAGCACCGAGGCGCGGATCCTCGAGGCGGCGCGCGAGGTCCCGATGCGACCCGGCGTCGAGGCCTTCCTCCGACAGGTCGACGAGGCGGGCGTCGCGAGGGCACTCGTCAGCAGCGACCGGAGCGAGTGGCTCGTGACCAACCTCGAGCGGCTCGGTTGGAGTCATGGATGGGCCGCGATGGTGTGCGCGGAAGGGATCGCCGAGCACGCGAAGCCCGATCCGCACCTGTACCTGGCCGCGCTCGAGATCCTGGACGTCCCTCCCACGTCGGCGCTCGCGGTCGAGGACTCACCGAACGGGATCCGGGCCGCGAAGGCGGCCGGCGTGCCGTGCCTGTGCGTCCCGAACGCGATCACCGAGACGCTCGACCTGTCGGGGGCCGACGCGCTGAGCTCATCGCTCGACGGCCTCGATCTCCTGGGCGTCTGGTCGGCGGTGAACGCGGAGAAGGGGAGATGACGGACAGACGCCGGCGACCGCGGATCCTCCTGGTGCGTCCCGACCACCTGGGCGACATCCTGCTCACGCTGCCCGCGGTGGTCGCGCTGCGCCGCGCGCTCCCGTTCGCGCGCCTCACGTATCTCGTGAACGAGGGGCTCGCCGACGTGCCCTCGCGGTGCCCCGCCGTCGACGAGGTCATCACGGTCCCGTTCCCCGCACCCGACGCCCCGTTCGACCCGCCTGGGTGGCGCGCCGTGGTGCGCGAGGCCGCCCCGAGGCTCGCGGATCGCTTCGACGTCGCGGTGCTCCTACGGCCCGAGGACCCCTGGTCCGGGGCCCTGCTGCTGGCGGCCGGCATGCCGGTCCGCCTGGGGTTCTCCCAGAACGGAACCCGTCCGTTCCTCACGGACGCCGTTCCCCCCGAGTCGCGTGACCGGCATGGCGTCCGGTTGGCCGCCGACATCCTGCGACGCGCCGCGACCCTGGTCGGGTCGTCCCTTCCGAGCCTCGACGTGGGCGGCCCCGTGATCGTCCCGACCCCTGAGGACGAGCGGCGGTGCGAGGAGATGCTGGCCACGGTTGCCGACCGCACGTCCGACCGCCCATTCGTGCTGCACCCCGGCTCGGGATGGCGTCTCAAGAACTGGCCGGCCTCCCGGTGGGGTGCCCTGGCACGATCCCTCGCGGCCACGCACGGCCGCCATGCGCTCGTCGTCGGCGCCCGTTCCGAGCGCGCCGTGTGCGAGGCGGTGGTCGCCGCGGCCGGCGCGTCCGGCGTCCTCGGACCCACGCTCCCGTTCGGCGCCGTCGCGGCCCTCCACCGTCGCGCACGGGTGGTCGCGTCCGTCGACAGCGGTGCCACGCACCTCGCGGCGATGATCGGTGCGCCCGTGGTGGCCGTGTTCGGACCGGGCGACCCTCGGATGGCTGCCCCATGGTGCGACCCACGACGCCGTCGTGTCGTACGTGTCGAGCTGGAGTGCAGTCCGTGTGGGCGGATGCACGATCCGCCATGCGGCGCGGACGAGCTTCCTCGCTGCGTCCGAGGCGTCTCCGTCGAGCGTGTAGCACGGGCGATCCGCGAGCTATCCGATGAACACCATCTGGTTGACGCGGCCTACCCCCGGTAGTGCCGCTCTCCCCGACGGACAATGAAAAGGGTGGGCCCTGGCCCCGGACGGGCTCCGTCCACCAACGCGCGGTCTTGCTCACGCGTCAGACATCTGCCAGGGCAGAAGGTCGATCGCCACCGGCAGGGCACGTCTCTGCCAGTTGGAGAGGTCGCGGTGTAGCCCGGCCGGTACTTCGCGGGGAGCAGGTCTCGGACCAGCCCTTCCTCGTCTGGATCGTCGACCAGCCGCCCCCGGCCGGAGAACCGCCGACCGCCGATGCGCACCCCGACATCGGGTGCCTGCATCAGGTTGCGCACCCAATTGGACCGTCGACCGCCTCCCGCGAGCAGGTAGATCGTGTGGCCTCGAAGAACGAACCAGATCTCTCGATGGTGTGGGGCCGGCCGGTCCGACGCCCGAGCGTGGTGAGGTAGCAGTACGGCTCGTCCGCGAGGCTCGCCGAGGTACTCGCGGTATCGCTCTCTGGCGCATCGGGCTCGCTCACGGGGCGCGCTCATCCACGACCAGCGGACCGCCTTCAAGTCTGGGGTCGGCTGTGGAGCAAGCGAAGAGAGCAGTCCAGGGGCGTTCGCCATCCCGTGGTCGACCGCCCATGTCCGATGCCCTGGTAGGGTGTACCTGAGGGCACCGATTCGCGGTTCGCTTCGAGCAGTTCCCTCCCCGGTGTCGCACCGGGCGCCGACGAGCAGCACCGTGAGGCTCAGAAGGCGGCGAA
>DASTPT010000078.1:0-6998 GCA_035762085.1 Actinomycetota bacterium
AAGCCTCCGAGCTACGGCAGGCCGGACCGTCAGTCGTACGCAGGTCATTGTCTCAACGAGACGCGTCCTCTATACCCAATATCAGCGCAGGAACCCGAAGGGAGTGACGAGCTCGTTCTGCCCGAGTCCTGCTTCGGCTAGTAGTTGCCAGAGACGGAAGGTGACGGGCGATGCCTGAGGCTTCAACCGAGTGGAGAAGGGCGTACGGAAGGTGGAGCGCGGCGCCGATCGATGGGAGGTCCTGGTGCCTTGGCAACATCCTCACGCGCATCCCTCGAGGGGCGGAAGCTCGCCCACCTCGAATATGGATGATGGCCCTGGGCCGCACCGAGCTGTGCAGCTGGGGCGTACCCAGTGAGGACTCGTCGGGGGTCCACCAGCTGGCCATCGTCCCGCGAAGGCAGTCACAAACGCGAACAGGGTACCCGGTGACAGAGGTGTCACGGCTTGCCTCCACACGCTCTGAACTGCATGGATGCAGGTAGGTAGCTACCAAGAACTTCCCTCACAGGGAAGAGGGCGCAGGTCGATCTGCACACCCCACCACAAGACCCAGCTCAAAGGACGGGCCCTATCGTCTCGCCTCTGAGTCCGGCCCTTCGTTCGTTCGAATCAACCGGGATAGGCTCGTGCGGTTGGTGCCGGCGTCCCCGGGGGGAAGATGACTGGATCGGCGGCAGCGAGAGGGCCATCGCACACCGATGTTGTCATGTACTGGCTGCCTCTTGGCGCCCGCGGCCGGTGGGTGCGGGTGGGGGGAAGGATGTACGAGGCCGTCGCAGCCGCGCTCGCTCGCAGAGAGCGACTCGACATCTACCACTCGGTCCTGGAAGTTCGCCCGAGCGAGGGACGCTTCGTGATCGAGATGGGCCCCGCCCTTGACGCGCATGGGGCGGGCGCGGGGTCGTCGCGCACGGCCCAATCGCGTTCAGTTGGGGCATCCGTCTTGCGCTTCCTCCGCTACGAGGTGCGCTGCTGGCCAAAGGGAGTCACCGCGTACGAGCATGCGGTCGAGAGTCCGCTGCGGCTGACGCGCAACCCAGCCGTTGCGGCGCGGGTCCTCGAACTTGTGCACGATGTCCCGACACCCGTGTGGGGCCGGGACGACCTCAGGGCAGGGGAGATGTGGACGTGCAACTCCTTGACCTCGTGGCTCCTCGGCCGAGCCGGTCTCGCTGGGTCGATGACCACCCATCGGTGGACGTGCGCCTGGTTGGGATGCGGGACTCACGGTCGCCCGTCGAGGAGTGGCCACCCCCATCGATCGCGACGGAGGATGACAGCTTGGGAGGTCTCGGATGCGCTTCTTGTACTTCTACGTCATGAAGGACGCGCCCGATCGGGTCCGAGCGGTCGCCCCCGACCACTCGGCGTACTGGCGAGGTCTCGGGCTGCGGGACTACCTCGGCGGACCCTTCGGGGACAGGTCGGGTGGGTTGATCACGTTCGAGGTCGGCTCGGCCGACGAGGCGGAACGACTGGTGACGGATGATCCGTTCGTCCAGGAGGATCTTCTGGAGCGCCGGTGGGTAAAGGCTTGGCTGATCGACTGAGGTGTTCCAGGACGCCTTGAGATAGGAGGGCTCACCGCCCTTGGTGCGTCCTCGAGGAGGTACCGAGGGTCGCTGGGGAGGGATCATGTCCGCCTATCGAGAGGACATGCGCCGAGCGTGGGAGCGGATCGACTCGTGTCCCACGCAGAGGCTGGAGACCCGCTTCGGCACGATCGAGTACGTGGATCAGGGCGAGGGAGTCCCGCTCCTCGTTGTCCACGGGGTCCTTGGCTGCCACGTCGATACGGTGGACGGCTGGTGGGCGAGCCTCCCCGGGGCAGGGTTCCGCGTCATCGGTCCGTCGCGCTTCGGGTACTTCGGCTCGACCCTTCGGGCCGGTGCAAGCCCGGCCGATCAGGCGGAAGCGTACGCGGCGCTGCTCGACCATCTCGGCATCGCCCGCGCCGTCGTGATCGGGTACTCGGCCGGGAGCGGGTCGGTACTGGAGTTCGCCCGGCGTCGCCGCGAACGGGCGATGGGACTGATCCTCGCGTCGTGCCGCCTCGGCGGCGGGGTCACCATCCCCGCGGCCTTGAAGCCACTCCTCCGGCTCGCCTACAGCGCGGACCCGCTGTTCTGGGCCTTCAAGAAGCTCATGCCGACAGCGTTCTCACGGATGATGGGGATACCGAAGGGCTACCGGGCGTCGCCGCTGGAGGCCGAGGCGATCGCCGCATCTCGCGAGCTCCTGTTCCCGTTCAAGCCGAGGCGTGACGGAGCCGTGTTCGACGGATACGGCTCGAACCCGGTCGCGGATCGGTTTCCCTTCGAGCAGCTGGCGGTACCCACCCTCGTCATCCACGCCAGGGACGACCCGCTCGCGCCCTACCGGTTCGCCGCCGAAGCGGCACCGCGCATCCCGGGAGCCAGGCTCGTGACGATCGAGGCGGGTGGCCACTTCTTCATGGGTCACGACGCGGAGGTCAGGGAGGCGATCGGCGGGTTCGTCCAGGAAGTGACGTAGTCGCAGCTCGCCGGAGGGACATCGTCGCGGTCGTCTGCAAGACCTCCCTGCCCACGCCCGCCGCAACCTGAGTCGGAGCAGCCGCTACCGACGGTCGTCGGCTTCGTCCTCACCGGGCACCGGGCGGTGCTGGTCGAGCGCGTCGGCCTCGGGGGCGTCACCGACTTCGTCGGGCTCCGTGTCGTTCGCGGCGTCGACCTCTGAAGCCTGTTCGAGCGCGTCCGCTTCGGGGATATCTGGGGCTTGGAGGTCCTGCGGATGCTCGAGGTCCTCCGCAGCGTCAGCGTCGTCTCGGTAGTTCTCCACGCTGGCAGCCTACCGAAGGGCGGTCCCTCGAGCATCGCCGTACGTGCGGACGGATCCGATCCACCCGGGGGTTCCCGCATCGTTCACATCTCGCTCAGCGTCGATCCTGCTCCCGGTCACCTTCACCGACCATGCTCGTACCCCATGGGCCGACCGGAAGGAGACGACCGGATGAGTCTCTCGCTCGTGCTCGTGCTGTGGTTGGCAGTATCGATACCGCTGGCGGTCGTCACGGGCCGGGGGATCGGACGACGGGCCACCCACACGACGTCGGAGCCGTCAGAACTGCAAGACAGGTTGGCGCAGGTCGAGCTCCGCGAGATACCTCGGGTCCGACGTGCGATCGGTGGCTGGGTCGACGACCCGCATCTCGCCGGCGAGCTGCGCGGACTCAGAGCCGAAGCCGAGCGACTTCGTGGGTTGCTCGGCTTGACCGACCAGTCTGGCGGTGCGCGCCCGAGGCGCGGAGGACGCTCGGGCGCTCCTCACCGTCGTTCGGTGGCCTGATCCAGACCGCTGTTGCTCGACGGTGGCCTACGCCTCGCGACGTCCACCGATGTCGTACGGCACGTTCACCGTTCGGTCGGCGCCGGGGTTGGGTCGCCAGCCCCCACGGAACCCCTCGCCGTCCTCCTCGAAGCTACCGGTGAACGTCGAGTTCAACGGCCGTGGGACACCGAGATCTTGAGCATGTTGCCATCGATCTCCCACCTGTAGGGGACGGGGTTCCGGAGAGGTTCGAGAACACGGTCGACGGGAACGTCCCGGTCTCGGGGTCGTAGCCGATCAGCTCCAGCGATTCGATCTCGGTCCCCAGGAAGTTCAGCGACATGCGCTGTTCCAGGAAGAAGCCAGCGGGTAGCCATCGGAAGGCTGTCTCACCCTTCACGGTGGTCTCCTCCGACCGACCAGGTGGCCTTGCATCCTCCAGGTCCCCCGACGAAGCGGTCCAACCGTCGAAGGGCTGGATCGGGCGTCGGTTGCTGTGCTTGCGTGTCCTCTGCCATAAGGTCCTCCCTTCCGTCCCGGCCGACGTGGGTCGGCGTGCGAGTGCTGTCTGTCACCAGGTAGTCGGAGCGACGCGGCGGTTTTCGACACGCGGCTGACCCATCCTCGGACGGGGGATGGATCTCCTCGATGATCCTGGGACTCCTGTCAAAGACGGCCGAACGTTCGCGGCGCGGGTCGTCGCCTGTGGCGGTACTTGTCCTGTGTGCGCTCGGCGGGGGCGCTTCGTCGGATCGCGACTACGATCGGAGGTCGTGAGGTGGCCGGAGGCCATCGAGGGTAAGGGTGACCGCCCCAACGCGGTCGGGTGGGCAAACGAGTCCGATCTCCGTCTCGCTCGCCAGCCCGAGGTCGTGGGGTGGGGCTTGGTCGAGGGGATCCCATGGCAGATCCAGGCCTTCGTCGTCGTCCCCAGACCCGGAGCTCGATGGTGGGATCGCGGACCGCTGGGCGCGAGCCTGGAGTTCGCGCTCGGTGAGGACGGCTGGTTCGGTGGCGGCGAGGCCGGGACGCACCTGAACGATGGCACGCACTTCACGGCGTCGATCTTCTTCTTCGGGTCGCACCCGGACGTCGTGGTCTGGGTCGGGGTCGTCTCGAACGAGGTCGCCCGAGTCGAGGTGCATCTCGAGGATGGGGTCGATCGCAGGATCGTGCTCCGCCAGGGTCCGCCCGGCTTCCCCCGCCTGTTCTGGTTCTTCCCGCCAAGAGCCGCGGCCGGCCAGGTGGTGGCGCTCGCTGCCGATGGTGGCGAGCTGCAGCGGGAAAGGCTCGTCGACGTCGATGTGCGCCCAGAGAGCAACTCGGCGACCTCGGTCAATCCGTTCTCCTACCCGGCGGATCGGCCACCGCCCGGGTGGCCCGACGATCCGACCGAGTACGGGCCCGGCGAAGGACCACGTCACGCCGAGGACTTCCACCTGCACGAGGCGACCTTCCCGCTCTACCTGGTTCCGCCCGATCGTTGGGCCGGCTACGCGGGCCTTTCGGGCAGCGGCTCCTCGAGTCGGGGTCTGGAACGTGTCGCCTTCGGCTACTTCGACGAGGTGGGCCGGTCTCGTCGCGGCTTCGAGGTCGGGAACGAGCGCCCGGGGCGACGGCGGCTACCAGACCGCCCGGCGCGCCGGGAGGACATCGGGATCTGGTGGAGCGACCCGTTCCCGGGCGCCGACATCCAGAACTTCGCCGGGCGGTTCCTCTCGCGGGAGGAAGAGCGCCGGCTCGAGGATGATCACGGGCGGCTCGAGACCGGGCCGGTGAGGCTCGCTGCGACCCTCGATCTCGATGTTGCTGGGCATCGCGTGGAGGCTGCCTTGCGCGAGTACCGGTCGCTGCGAGCGCTCCGGTCGATCCGGTTCGATCTCCCCGGCGTGCGCATCGCCATCCACGGCTGGGACCTCGCCTTCGACGAGCTCGAGGGTCACGCCCGAACGCTTGCGCGACTCGAGCTCGGCACGGATCTTCTCGCGTCGCTGGAGGCAGCTCAGGCCCGGATGAACCGTCGCTTCGAGCAGTTGTACACGCGCGAGCACGGCGAGGGCTGAGCGAGGGTCCGGGGTGTCCCACCTGCCGGTCCGTGCCGGACCCGGCTGGGTCGTCCATCCACCTCGACGTTCACCTGCACAGAGGTTCGAGCCGCCTCATCCCTCGCAGTCCGGTTGAGCGAGGTCCACGACCCCCGTGCGGTCGGTTGCTCTGGTCTTGCGTGGACGCCAGTAACTCTCGCCCTGCGCCCGATCGATCTCGTTCGCATACACGTAGGGGCACGGATCGAAGACGACGCTGAGGACGTTCGACGATGGTCGTCTGACCCGCGCACGCTCACAGCAGTTCGAGCCGAAGTCTCCCCACACGAACGCGATCCGTCCGCCCGGCCTGCGGACGAACCAGCCCTGCAGGGCGCCGCTCAGATGGACCTTCACGTGGGAGTACCGGTCCGAGATCGATCTGGGCAGGAACCGCCGTTCGAACCCGCCGTAGAAGGAAACCGACAGGTGGATCTCTCCGGCTGCCGTGTACGTCGCTCCGACCCACCGAAGGTCGAAGCGGCCCGTCACATCGTCTGGATCCCAGACGCCGCTGTCGGTGCGGGCTACCAGGCCTGGCCGACCGAGACCCTCGGGCGCTGGGAGGCCGGCGCTGGTCGTCGGTATGAAGACCGCGGCGATGCTGATGAGCGACACGATCACGAGGGCTCTTCGCATCTTCCCCTCTCCCTTCCGAGTGAGATGCGCTCTCCGATGCGGCGCGTGCACCGTCCGGTGCGAGACGACGACTCGATCCTGAGCCGACCCGGGCGGGCCGGTCAAGGTTCCGCGGCGGCGCGTGGGCGGAGGCGGCCGACCCCTGACCACCGGTCAGCGGAGCCGAACGTTCCGGACCTCCTGGACCGCTCGACGAGGGCCGACCGGCCATCCGCGCGCGAGGCAGGGTCGGCGACGCTGTCCCTGCGTGAGCGGAGAGAGGTCACGGGTGCGGCGCGCCGAGGGCGTGTCCGCCGGCGACGCCGGGTCGTGCGGGGCCGCGCTCGTCCTGGGCGGCGGCATCGCGGGGACCCAGTGCGCGCTCGACCTCGCCGAGGGTGGGTACAAGGTCCACCTGGTCGAGCGCCAGCCGGCGCTCGGCGGCCACATGGCGCAGCTCGACAAGACGTTCCCGACGAACGACTGCGCGATGTGCACGCTGGCGCCGAGGCTGGTCGAGGCGGGGCGTCACCGGAACATCGAGATCGTCACCGACGCCGAGCTCGTCGGGCTCGAGGGCGAGCCCGGGCGCTTCACGGCGAGGGTCCTGCGGCACGCGCGCTACGTCGATCCCGAGATCTGCACCAGCTGTGGGGCCTGCGTGCCGGTGTGCCCGGTCACCGTGTCGGACATCTACGACGAGGGGATGGGGACGCGGAAGGCGACCTACAAGCTCTACCCGCAGGCGATCCCCGCGGCGTACGCGGTGACGAAGCTCGGGCAGTCGCCGTGCAAGCTCGCGTGTCCCGCCGCCACCTCGGCCCAGGGCTATCTGGCGCTCGTCGCGGCGGAGCGTTTCGAGGACGCCTACCGCGTCGCGGTCGAGCCGAACCCGTTCGTCTCGACCTGCGGCCGCGTCTGCCCGGCGCCGTGCGAGGCCGAGTGCTCGCGCGGCGACGTCGACGCGCCGATCGCGATCCGCTC
>DASTPT010000079.1:0-6177 GCA_035762085.1 Actinomycetota bacterium
TGCTCCCCGGCGCGAGATGGGCGAACAGGGCGAAGGTCGGGCCCGAGCTCACGATGACGTGGTTGCCGGCCAAGCGCCGCGCACCGCTCGGCGTGGCCTCGAACGTGACGGCGTTCTTGAGCGCCAGCGCTGTCTCACGGACCACGTGGAGCCACTGTCGCTCGGCGACGTCGTCCACGACCGTCGTCACCGTTCCGTCGAACATCGCGTGCACGGGCTGCCCCCAGCCGTACGCATCGCGTGTGCGTCCGCCGATCAGGTAGGCGCGGAGCGTCCCCGCCGGGTGCAGGTGGATCCCCGGGCGGCGGTCGGGTCGCACGAAGTCGAAGGCGTACCGCTGCGCGAGCACGTCGGTCCCGTGGCTCGGGATGCGGCGCGCCGGCGTCGTCACGGCTAGCCACTCACCCCGGAGCGGGAAGTCCACGACGACCGGATCGTCGAGCTCGCCCATCGTTCCCGCGATGCTATCCGCGAGGTTGCGTCAGGCGCGGACGCGGAGCTCGGCAAGACCGCGGAGCACGAACCCGGGCTTCCACCGCGGCTCCTCGACGAGCTCCAGGTTCGGCAGTCGCTCGAGGACCGTGCCGAAGGAGACGATCATCTCCTGGCGACCGAGCGGCGCGCCCAGGCAGAAGTGGATCCCGGCGCCGAACGTGAGGTGCGGGTTCGGCTCGCGCGCGAGGTCCAGCTCGTCCGGGCGGTCGAACACCTCCGGGTCGCGGTTCGCCGAGGCGAACAGCAGGCCGAGCTCGGCGCCGCGGGGGATCTCCACGCCGTGCAGCTCGACATCCTCGAGCACCCAGCGCTCGAACATCGGCGCCGGCGTGTCGAATCGAAGGAGCTCCTCGATCGCGGTCGGCAGCAGCGAGCGGTCCTCGCGCAGGCGCTCGAGCGCACCCGGGGTCCGGAACAGCGTCCACCAGCCGATACCGGTCGCGTTGACGGTCGCCTCGTGCCCGGCGTTCAGGAGCAGGACGCACGTGCCGACGAGCTCGTCCTCGGTCAGGCGCTCGCCCTCATCGAGCACCTGCGCGAGCTGCGAGATGAGGTCCTCGCCGGGCGCGCGTCGCCGCTCGCGCGCGAGCCCGCGCAGGTACTCTGAGAACTCGCCGCTCGCGCGGACCGAGTCATGCTGGGCCTCGACCGAGGGGTTCAGCTCGTACATCTTGCAGATGTCGGCCGACCACGGCCGGAGCAGGTGGCGGTCCGTCTGGGGCACGCCGAGCATCTCGGCGATCACCGTCACCGGGAGCGGCTCGGCGACCTCGGCCAGCAGGTCGAACTCGCCCGCGCCGGCGACCCGGTCCACGAGCTCGTCCGTGATCGCCTGGACCCGCGGCCGGAGCCCCTCGACGTACCTTGGCGTGAACGCCTTCGAGACCAGCCGCCGCACCCGCGTGTGGTCCGGCGGCTCCATGTCCAGGATCCCCGCGTTGATGAGGTTCCAGAACGGGTCGTGCCAGTCGGGCGGGTCCGGGTGCCCCATCTCGACGTGCGTGGCCACGTGCAGGTAGGTGCGCCCGAACCGCCGGTCGCGCAGCAGCCGGTTCACGTCCTCGTACCGCGAGATCAGGTAGTGGTCGGTGGCCTCGTGGTACAGCACCGGCGCGTGCTTCCGGAGGTGGGCGTAGACCGGGTAGGGGTCGGCGATGAACGCCAGGTCGTCGGGTGCGAACCGGAGCGCGGTATCGGCCATGGGAGGCAATGTAGCGCCGGTCGCCCGAGCCGGGAACCGGCCGAGGCACCGTCCCGATCGACATCCCGGTCGCGACCGGTCTCACGCGCCCGGCCCGAACGGTGGCGCGCCGGGGTGTCATACTCCCGTCCGGGAGACCCGATGATCTACGTCATCATCTTCGTCCTCTTCGGCGTGGTCGTGATCGCACCGATCTGGTTCTGGTCCCGACGGATCGAGAAGCGGATCGAGCCGCCCGATCGCCCGGGTCACGAGCAAGAGCGGTTCCACTTCAAGTACGGCGGCGAGCCACCCGGCGGCCATGGCAGCGGCACGATCTCCGGCGCCAGCTGAGGATCACGCCTCGGCGCATTCGGCCGCACCGCCGGGCGAAGCGCCTCAGCTCGAGAGGGAGGCCTGGAGAGCATAGGGCTCGGTCCGTAGGCGGAGACCGAGCCCTTGCGACCACCTCAGGTCGTCATCACGGCCAGGCCATACGCATCGACTCCTCCGAAGTCGACGGCTGGCTCCATCCTGCGACGGTGTCCCCGCTCGGTCAGGTGTACGTCTCGAGGGCTAGACGGTCACCGTTCCCTCGAGTCCGAGGACGCCTTTGAGCGCCTCGATCATCCCGAGGTGGCGGCCGGCGTGGGCGAGGTGCCAGCAGAAGTGATCGAGGACCACCCAGTCGCCCTCGTCGTAGAAGTCCGCGGTCGGCAGGAGGAGCTCCGCGTCCCCGATGCTGCGGAGGGCGTCCTCGGCCGCGGTGAACGCCTCGCGAGCGTACGAGGCGACCTCCCCTCCGGCAGGCAGATGCAGCGCCGCCGATGCGTCGTCGTCGAGTCCCATGCCGGTCGCCCCCTTGCCGAGCTCGGTCCCGAGCCCCCAGGCCTCCGCCAGTCCTCGCGCATCCCAGATCTGATCTCGGGTCGTGACCCGCTCGAGAGCGGGCGCGAGCTCGCCGAGCCTCCCTTGCAGCATGTCCGCCCACCTCGCCGTGTGCCACAGGTGGAAGGCGATCGCGGGCGCCTTGGCCCCGGGGCGAGCCCGGAACCGCTCGTCCTCCAGGTCGTCGACCGCCTCGAGGAACGACGTGTGGATGAACGCGATCTCCGCGACCAGTCTCTCGGCGATGGATCGATCCGTGGGAACCTCTCTTCCCTCGCCAGGGACCCTACCCGGTCGAGGGGTAAGCAGGAACGGCTGGCGGCGGGTCACTCCCGGGGCTGGCGGAGGCCCGCGGGGTCGGCGGTTGCCGCCTTCAGCTCGACCCGTGCGTTCGTCCCGGGCGCGAGGAACGTCGCGAGCCGGCCGGCCTCGACGCGGGTCTCGGCGCGCTCCTCGCGCGTCAGGGGGCGGAAGGGCTCGATGCGCAGCGTCGGTCCGGGGTTCGCTTCGAAGAGCCGCCACCGCGCGGCGACGCTCCCGTCGACGAGCACGGATCCCCAGCCGACCTCGGTGAATCGCGGGATGCCCTCGGGGACGATGCGGGTCCGGTCCTTGTGGCCGATCGTCACGTTGTCGTACTCGGGGAGGAAGCGGACCGGCGCCGGGACGTCCTCGTCGGGGAGTGGCGCGCGGGGGACGTCGAAGAGCTCGCGGCCCTCCTCGTCGCGGACGATGCGGAGACGAGGCCGGAGACGTTCGAAGACCTCGCCGAGGCTGGGGACGCCGGACCAGTACTGCGCGTCCGCGGGCGTCGCAGGCCCGAAGGCCCCGAGGTACCGGAGCACGATGGTCTCGGCGTCGGGTGCGGGATCCGGCGACGCGCCGAGCCACGCCTCCATCGTCGTGAAGGCCGAGCCGCCGCTCCGCCGCCACAGCCCCCGCGGCGTCACCTGGACGGTCGGCAGCGCGTACATCGCGTAGCCGAGCGCATCGGCGTCGGCGTCCGGCCAGCGGGCGGCGATCTCCCTGACGAGCTCGGCCCGCCTGCGCGGCCGCTCCTCGAGCCAGACGCGGAGCGCCTCGAACAGCTCGTCCAAGTCCACGCTGCCGACGGCCTTCCGCAGCGGGCTCGAACCGTAGATCACCCCCTCGATGCTCGGTTGGACCAGAATGCGGAGGCCGACGGCGTCGCGGGCGGTCACGAGGTGCAGCGTCCCGCGGAGCAGGGTCATCCGCACGGCGCGCCGCTCCTCGAGCGCGTCGGACAGCGTCTCGGGCCGGAACGGCTCGACCCGGGACCAGAGCGCGACGTACGGGTCGCGCGGCACCTGCGACTGGAGCGCGACGAGCCGCTCCACGGCCTCGAGCACCGGGATCCGGCGACGCCGCAGGAGCAGCTGGCGCGCGAGCAACGCGCGGTTCAGCGCGCGTTTCGATAGGACGCGAGGCGACGCCATCGGGTCACGATACCGACGGGGTCGATGGCCGGGTTGGGTACACTTCCCCGGACCCGAAGCCCCTGGTGAGGACTGATATCCATGCCGCGAGTGCTGTTGATCGGATGGGATGGCGCCGACTGGCGCATCCTCGACCCCCTGCTCGAGCGGGGAGACCTGCCGAACCTCCAGGCCCTGATCGACCGAGGGCAGAGGGCCGTCCTGCGCTCGACCGTGCCGACCCACTCGTGGGCGGCGTGGCCGTCGTTCCTGACGGGGGTCGACCCGGCGGATCACGGGGTCTACGACATCCTCGAGACCGTGCCGGGGACCCACAAGCAGTATCCGGTCACGTACAGGTCGATCGGCGAGCGGACGTTCGTCGAGGACCTCTCGGCGGCCGGCAAGGTCGGCGTGTACGCCGACGTGCCGCTGATGTTCCCGCCGCCGGACATCGAGGGGAAGATCGTCGCCGGCGGCGTGCTGCCGAAGGGCCGGCAGGTTTCGCACCCCGCCGACCTGCTCGACACGCTCGAGAAGGCGGGCGTACCGTGGGTCATCAACGGCATGTCCTGGACCACCTACCGCCACCGGCCCGAGCCGTACCTGGCCGAGACCCTCGAGATCACCGGCAAGCGGATCCGCGCGACCGAGTGGCTGATGGACAACTCGGACTGGGACCTCATGGCCAGCGTCTGGGTGAGCGTCGACCGGACGCAGCACGCGCTCTCGAACTACGTGGGGCCGGACCACCCGGACTACGCGAAGAACTCGCAGACCGCGCTCGGCGCGAAGGTTCGCGACGTCTACAAGCAGCTCGACGACGCGATCGGCTCGTTCGTCTCGCGCACGCGCGAGGACGACCTGATCCTGTTCATCAGCGACCACGGGTTCCAGTCGGTCACGCGCACGGTGCACATGGATCATCTGCTGAAGCGGTTCGGCTACCTGGAGTTCAGCGCGTCGAACGTGGTGTTCGGGCCGATGCAGTGGGGCCCGATGCGCAAGGTCGCGCGCAAGGTCTACGACCTGCTCGGCCTCCACGGGAAGGTCCAGCTGCCGCAGTCGGTGAACTGGTCCAAGACGAAGGCGTACACGACGATCCGCTCGACGGGCGAGGGGGTCTCGATCAACCTCGCGGGGCGTGAGCCCGACGGGATCGTCGATCCGGCCGACTTCGAGAGGGTGCGCGACGAGGTCATGGACCGGCTCGCGTCGTTCGTCGACCCCGGTACCGGCACGAAGCCGGTGAAGGCGATCTACAAGCGCGAGGAGATCTTCAAGGGCAAGCACGCCGACACGGCGCCCGACATCCTCATGGAGCCGGCCGAGCACTACTCGCTCACGCATGCGAAGTCGGCCATCGAGGACGCCGACTGGATCAGCGGCGACCACAGGCCCGAGGGCGTGATCGTCGCGGCCGGGCCGAACGTGCGCCCCTTCGAGACCGAGCCATTCCTCATCGACATGGCGCCGACGATCCTGGCCGCGGCCGGCGCGCCGGCGACGGTGAAGCACACGGGGCGCGTGCTGCACGAGCTGGTTGGCTCGGCCGAGGTGCAGCAGGCCGAGGCGCCGGCGGCCGCGCCCGTCGCGATCCCCGGCATGCCGAGCGGCGATGACGAGACCACGGTCTCGGACACCGAGGCCGACGAGATGGAGGAGCACCTCCGAGGGCTCGGGTACCTGGAGTAGCACACGGCCTCCACTGCCCCCGCGGCATGCGTCATATCGATATCGATATGGAGCGTCCCGAGGGAGCCATCTCTCCGCGGTGTCGTACCTCGGTGCTAAGGTCGCCTGGATGGACGCTGCCGTCTGGACGGCGATCGGGCTGCTCGCAGCGACGTCGCTCGGGTCGCTCTTCCATCTTGGCTCGCGGATCGACGCGCTCGCCGCCCGGATGGATGTCGGGTTCGGGAAGGTGGACACGCGGTTCGACGCGCTCGCGGCCCGGATGGACGCGGGGTTCGCCCGGGTCGACGCTCGGCTCGATGCGATGGAGGCGCGACTCGACGCGCACGTCGACCGGCACGCGAGCTGACGTTCGGCTCTCGAGATCCCGAGTGGCCCGAAGACCAGGATGCGCTTCAAAGCGGAAGGTCGTCAGTTCGAGACCCTTCGGGACTTCATGACGTCGGCGGTATCCCCCTCCTCAGCGTCGCGCGGCTATCCGGA
>DASTPT010000080.1:0-3168 GCA_035762085.1 Actinomycetota bacterium
GCTCGGTGAAGTACCGGCCAAGGACGCCCTGGCAGCTCGTGAGGAACGCCGGGAGGTACTTCGCCAGCCCGGGTCGACGCCGCAGGATGCGCACGAGGTCGCCGATCGTGCTGATCGGCTCTCTGTACACCGTGTCGTCAAGCAGCGAGTACAGATCGGCACAGTAGGAGGCGAAGCGGCCCCAGTTCGCGGCGTCCTGTGCCGATATCCTGCCGAGGACGTCGGCGACGCCCTCCTCAGAAGCAGGGAAGGTCAGACGCGTTCCGTCCCGTAACACAACAGCGAGCGTCGGATCGCACCGGATGAGGTCGAGCTCTTCCTCCATCTCGGTGCCAAGGGCGGCGAAGACCCTCCTGAGTGGGTCGAGCACCTCGAAGATCGATGCCCCCACATCGAAGGTATAGCCGTCCCGCTCGAAGCTCGATGCGCACCCTCCGACGCTGTCGCTCTGCTCGAGAACGATCACGCGCCGCCCCTGCCCCGCGAGGAGAGCACCGGCGGTGAGCCCTCCGCAACCAGCCCCGATGACGATCGCGTCAACGTCGGCCACGCATGTCCCCTATCGACGACGACCTGCCAGCCCTCGCCGCTTCAGATCGTCCACGAAGCGGCAGGCCATGGGAGCCCGACCCTCGGCCGAACAGCTCGAATCCAGGGGCAGTTCGCAGGCGGCTCTCGGCGTTGTCGCGATCCCCGCCGTTTCATCGATGCTTCGAGCGTAACTCGAGCGTCTCCTTGATGAGGCGCATGTTCGTCCGTTCCTGCCTTCGCATGAGGAGCGGGGCTGTTCGGTCGTGCGCCATCACTACGGCCTGATTCGACCCGCGCAGCCACGAGGCAGACGGTAGGAACGGCGCCAGCCCCCTCGGGACTTCTTCGCGTACCCGCCCAGATCGGTCAACGGCGCACTCGATAGCGCAGGTGAAGCACCCGGTTGCCCCGAATCACCACGTCAGGATCCTCCAACAGGTGCTGCGCGTGGGCCGACCCGAAGTAGCGCTTGCCGGACCCGAACACGACGGGTACGACGTCCATGCGCACCTCGTCGACCAGGCCCGCGGCAAGCACCTGGCCGCCGACGTCGCCAGCGGCGACCTCGACGATGCGGTCACCCGCAAGCTCCTGCGCCTTGGCCACGGCTGCCTCGACGCCATCGACGAAGTGAAACGGCGCCTCGAGGTCCCAGCCCTCAGGCTTCGGCCGGTGCGACACGACGACCACGTGGTCGATCGCGCTCGGAGGCCTCCCGTCCCAGCCGTCCGTCATGTCGAAGACGTGGCGGCCGGCGATTGTCACCCCGATCTGGTCCCAGTACGGCCGGGTGTAGTCGTAGGACGTCTGCGACACCTTCAGCGCGCCGCTCTCGTCCAACGGGACGTCACCGCTGGTCAACCAGTCGAACAGCGGTCCGGGCTGGTCGTTCTCGTCCGCGATGAAGCCGTCCACCGACACCGAGGCGTACATGACTACTTTGCCCATGGGGCCCTCCTCTACCTTGGGATGCCCCCAAATTAGCGTGCCGTGAGCTGTCGCTCTTGTAAGGAATCAATCGGCCGGCAGCGGCCCGCTGTCCAGCACGTGGCCGGGATGTTCGCGCAGGGACTGCCGCCGGGCTTCGACGTACCGGGTCGGATGTGCGTTCCGGCAGCATGACCGGCGTCACGCGGCCAGTTTGCCGCTGACGTCGAGACAGAACGCGCTCGCGTAGGGAGGCGAATCGTCCTCGACGTCTCCTTGCCCCACGACTACGCTCCGCTCGTGGACGTCCGTCATCGGACAAGCAGGATCGCCGCAGCCCCTGCGATGGCGTTCGCGGCGGGCGCGCTTGTCATGGACCTCACCGTCCTCCTGCTGCCACTGCACGATGGGTCCAGCGTGGTCTCTTCTGTGCTGGGGGAGGGGTTCCCGTTCCGCGCTCAGGTGGCGTACCTCCTCACGCTGTTCGCCCAAGCGGTCGCCATCCTCATCGGTCTGATGCTCCTGCGCCGAGGCCGGGCAACTATGGCATCGGGAGTGTTCGTCGGTCTGCTCGTCATCCTCGGGCTCCGGGTGATCTCCTCGCTCCTGACATTGATCGACGGGTGGGTGTGGCAGGGCGTGGTCGTCTTGGGCCTCCAGACGATGGAGTGCGCGCTGCTCTTCCTTGCCGCAAGAGCCGCCAAACGGCAGGGAACGTAGACGACCAGACTTCACGACCGTCGAGGTACATAGCCGAACGCTCGGCCCGGGCCGGGATATCGCAGCAACGCCCCCGACGAGCCATCGCTAGGCAACTCTCCCTCTCCGACGATGGCGTTCGGGCGGCTATGTACGTACCCGAAAAGTGACCGGCGTCAGGCGGCCATACAACGGCAAGGATTGGGGCGGGGCCGACGGTAGGGTAGTAGTGGCACGCCCGCCGCGAGGCGGTTCGAGGCCCGGATGCAAGTTCCGGCGCGTCGGTCCCATCTGCGTCCCGGCAGCGTGACCGGCGTCACGCGGCCGTGCGCGGTCGGGGTCTTGTTGTGCGCCAACGTTGGCGAATGTCACCTGAGACGTCTCAGATTCAACGGGGAACCTGACGGCATCACTGGGGTCCAGCCCGCCACGTGTAGCCAACGATCCTCACCCTGCGCCTTCGCGTAGATCACGTACTCGCGGTCTTGTACTGGAACACCGCGACGGCTTGCCGGACCATCGCCCGACGCGAGCGTCGTCGCCGCCCACTTGATCACTTCGCGAACGTCCTGAGCACCAGCCAGTTCGAACGTCATCTCCTCCCACCCCATGGGCGCCCCCGGGAAGGGCTCCGGCCCACGCGCGGGCTGGTCGATGTTGGGCGGCCTGGCGGGCTGCTCCCAAAGGGTGACGCGGTAGGCGGCGGCCAGCTCCCAAGGTTCATCGTCGTAGACGTCCGGAGCTGGTCTTGCGTCCACGAACATAGCCTAGATCCCTTCGGCTGCGCGAGCGTGCCCTTGTTCACCTCGGGCCGCGAGGGCCGGACGCGTGACGCCGGTCACGGTGCCCGTACATCAGGTCGGCTTGGCGGTCTCGGAGCCGGTGATCGGTGACCTCGTCGCCCGACGGCATCCGGCGCTCGACCGGGTCCGCCGCGACGGTGCCCGCGAGCACGACGACGCACCGTCACCATCCGGCCCTCCCTCCCCGTGGGGCCGCGACGCTACCACC
>DASTPT010000081.1:0-12748 GCA_035762085.1 Actinomycetota bacterium
CCGACGGCCTGGCCGCGGGCAAGGGCGTGGTCATCGCGCGAGAGCGGCGCGCGGCGGTCGAGGCGCTCGAAGACTGCCTGGTCCGCGGGGCGTTCGGCGAGGCGGGCTCGACCGTCCTCGTGGAGGAGCATCTGACCGGGCGCGAGGTCTCGGCGTTCGCGCTCACCGACGGCCGCCGCTCGGTCCCGCTCGCGATGGCCCAGGACTTCAAGCGGATCGACGACGGCGACGCGGGCCCGAACACCGGCGGGATGGGCGCGTACTCGCCCGTCCCGTTCGTCGACGCCGACACCGCCGAGCGGATCTGGAACGACGTGCTCGCGCGCACGGCCGAGGCGCTCCACGCCGAGGGCATCGACTACCGCGGCGTCCTGTACGCGGGCCTGATGGTCACCGCGGATGGGCCTCGGCTCCTCGAGTACAACTGTCGGTTCGGCGACCCCGAGACGCAGGTGCTGATGCCGCGGATCGACACGGGCCTCGCGCGGGCGCTCCTGGCCGGCGCCGAGGGCGACCTGCGCGATGCGGGCATGCGGCTCTCCGACGGGGCTTCCGTGACCGTCGTGGCGGCCTCCGGGGGGTATCCCGGTCCGTACCGGACCGGCATCGAGGTCGCCGGACTGGACGACGCCGCGGCCGTCCAGGACGCGGTCGTCTTCCACGCGGGGACGGCCGAGCGAGGGGGTAGAGTGGTCACGTCCGGGGGCCGGGTGCTGGCCGTGAGCGGTCGGGGCGACACGATCGGCGAGGCGCGCGCCACCGCGTACGAAGCGTTGTCCCGCATCACGTTCGAGGGCATGCACCACCGTCGGGACATCGCGGAGGCGGCGACGGAGGAGGAGCGCGGGTGAACGAGGCAACGGCGGTCGTGGGCGTGCTCGTGGCGTCGCCGGCCGAGCTGGCGATGATGCAACAGGCGGGCGCGATCCTCGAGAAGCTGGGTGTGCCGCACGAGATCAGCGTGATGTCCTCGTCCCGGAGCCCCGACGTGGTCGACGAGTACGCCCGCACGGCGTTCGAGCGCGGCCTCAAGGTGATCATCTGCACGACGGGGATCTCGGGACACCTGGCGGCCGCGGTCGCCGCGCGCACGATCCTTCCGGTGGTCGGCGTGCCGATCTCCTCGGAGCAGATGGACGGCACGATGGCGCTGTTCGTCACGGCGCAGATGCCGCGTGGGGTCCCGGTGGCGGCGGTCGGCGTGGACGCCTCGGTGAACGCCGCGATCCTGGCCGCCCAGATCGTCGCCGTCGGCAACCCCGACATCCAGGCGGAGCTGTGGCGGTTCAAGGACGACCTGGCGGAAGGTCTCCGACTGTGACACGGGCGTCGGCCCGCGCGTCGGGGGCGAGGCCATGATCCCGCGGTACGCGTTGCCGGAGATGACCGCCGTCTGGTCCGACCAGGCGCGCATGGAGCGCTGGCTCCAGATCGAGATCCTCGCCGTCGAGGCCTGGGCGGGTCTCGGCGTCGTCCCGCAGGAAGACGCGCGCCGCATCCGCGAGACGGCCTCGTTCACGATCGAGCGCGTCCGGGAGCTCGAGCAGGTCACGCGGCACGACGTCGCGGCGTTCGTCCAGTGCGTGGGCGACTCGGCCGGGCCGGCGGGAAAGTGGATCCACCACGGCCTGACGTCCTCCGACGTGCTCGACACCGGCTTCGCGCTGCAGCTCCGCGCCGCCGCGGACCTGTTGCTCGGCCGGCTCGAGACGCTCCTGCGTGTCGTGAAGCGGCTGGCGCTCGAGCATCGGGCGACGCCGACGATCGGGCGGTCGCACGGGGTGCACGCCGAGCCCACCAGCTTCGGGCACAAGGTGGCGATCTGGGCGTTCGAGCTGGACCGCGGCCGCGAGCGGCTCCGCCGCGCGCGCGAGGCGGTCAGCGTCGGCAAGCTGTCGGGCGCGGTCGGCAACTACGCGCACGTCGATCCACGGATCGAGGAGGAGGTCTGCGCTCGGCTCGGCCTGCGACCGGCCGAGGCCTCGAACCAGGTCGTCCAGCGGGACCGTCACGCCGAGTACATGGCGGCGCTCGCGCTGCTCGCGTCCTCGCTCGACAAGATCGCCACCGAGATCCGGCACCTCGCGCGGACCGAGGTTCGCGAGGTCCAGGAGCCGTTCGCCCCCGGCCAGAAGGGCTCGAGCGCGATGCCGCACAAGCGCAACCCCGTCGTGTGCGAGCGGATCACGGGGCTCGCCCGCGTCATCCGCGGGAACCTGCAGGCGGCGCTCGAGAACGTCGCGCTGTGGCACGAGCGCGACATCTCGCACTCGTCCGCCGAGCGCGTGGTCTTCCCCGACGCGACGATGGCGCTCGACTTCATGCTCCGCGACCTCGCTTGGGTGCTCGACGGGCTCGTCGTGTTCCCCGACCGGATGCGCGAGAACCTCTGGTTCGGCGGCGGGCTCGCGTTCTCGCAGGCCGTCCTGCTCGCGCTCGTGGAGCGGGGGATGGCCCGCGACGACGCCTACCGCGTCGTGCAGGCGGCCGCGGCCGCGGCGTGGGACGACGGGCTCTCCTTCCGGGACACGATCGCGGCCGACCAGGGCGTCCGGTCCCTGCTCCGGTCCGACGAGGTGGCCTCGCTGTTCGATCCCGGCCGGTACCTGCGGAACCTCGACGTCGTGTTCGACCGGCTCGCGAAGCTCCCCGTCAGCGAGGCACCGTGAGCGGGCGTCTGTACGCGCAGGGCAAGGTCCGGGACGTCTACGAGCTCGACGACGGGCGACTCCTGCTCGTCGCCACCGACCGCATCAGCGCCTTCGACGTCGTGCTGCCGAACCCCGTCCCGGACAAGGGCCGGGTGCTCACCGGCCTCACGCGCTTCTGGCTCGAGCGGACGAAGGACCTCGTCGACAACCACCTGCTCTCGGCCGATCGCCGCGACTTCCCGGGCGCGTTCCGCGACGAGCCGGCGCTGGCGGGGCGAGCGATGCTCGTGAAGCGGGCGGAGGTGGTGCCCGTCGAGTGCGTCGCGCGCGGGTACCTGACGGGAACGGGGCTCACGCAGTACCGGGCCGAGGGACACGTCTGCGGCGTCCGGCTCCCTCCGGGGCTGGGGGAGGCGCACCGACTCCCCGAACCCATCTTCACGCCGACCACGAAGGCGAGCGAGGGTCACGATCTCCCGTTGACCTTCGACGAGACCGTCGACCTCGTCGGCAAGGGTCTCGCCGAGCGGCTGCGCGAGCTGACGATCGCGCTGTACGAGCGCGGGGCCCGGATCGCGCTCGACCGCGGCATCATCGTGGCCGACACGAAGTTCGAGTTCGGGTTCTCCGACGGCGAGCTGATCCTGATCGACGAGGTGCTGACGCCGGACTCGTCGCGGTTCTGGCCGGCGGACGGGTACCGGCCCGGGCGGAGCCAGCCCTCGTTCGACAAGCAGTTCGTCCGGGACTGGCTCGACGCGAGCGGCTGGGACCACGAGCCGCCACCACCGGACCTGCCCGCCGAAGTCGTCGGCAAGACGGCGCTCAAGTACCAGGAGGCCTACGAGCGGATCACCGGCGAGCGGTTCGAGTGGTACCGCCATCGCATGGGCGTGATGTCGGATCACGACTGGGAGCGGTGCGCGGTGGATCTGCAACGACTGCGGACGGAGAGGGCATGAAGCGTCGATTCGAGGTGGTGGTGTCCCTGCGGCCTGGGCTGCTCGACCCGCAGGGCAAGGCGGTGGAGAGCGCCCTGCCGGCCATGGGGTGGACGAACGTGAGCGACGTGCGCGTCGGGAAGCACGTCGTGCTCACGGTGGACGCGGACTCCGAGGACGCCGCCCGAGCGCAGCTCGAGGAGATGTCCCGCCGTCTGCTCTCGAACCCCGTGATCGAGGACTTCCGGATCCTCACGTCGCAGGAGGTCCCCGCGTGAGACGTCCGCGGGTCGGCGTGGTGACCTTCCCCGGTTCGCTCGACGATCGCGACGCGGTCCGCGCCGTCGGCGCGATGGGCGGCGAGGGCGTCTCCCTGTGGCACGCCGATCGCGATCTGCGCGACGTCGATGCCGTGATCCTGCCCGGCGGGTTCTCGTACGGCGATTACCTGCGGTGCGGCGCGATCGCTCGCTTCGCTCCGATCATGGAGGAGGTCGTGCGGTTCGCTGGGGCCGGAGGCCCCGTCGTCGGGATCTGCAACGGCTTCCAGATCCTGTGCGAGGCGGGTCTGGTCCCGGGGGCGCTGATCCGGAACCGCTCGCTGCGGTTCATCTGCCGCGTCGTGGACGTGCGCGTCGAGACGTCGCTCTCGCCGCTGACGGAGGGGCTGACGGCCGGCGACGTCCTGCAGATCCCGGTCAAACACGGCGAGGGACAGTTCGTCGCGAGCGCCGAGGACCTGGCGCGCGTCGAGGGCGACGGGCTCGTGGTCTTCCGTTACTGCGCCCCCGACGGCACGATCGACGACGCCCACAACGTCAACGGCGCCGCGGACGCGATCGCGGGCGTCCGCAACGAGGGCGGCAACGTGGTGGGGCTCATGCCACACCCCGAGCACGCGGTCGACCCCGACGTCGGGCCCACCGGCGGGCAGCCGTTGCTCGCCTCGCTGCTGTCGCGGGCGCTCGCGAAGGTGTGACCGCGGTGGCCGAGCCGTTGCATCGCGCTCTCGGGCTTACCGACGACGAGTACGACCGGATCGTGGGGACCCTCGGGCGCGAGCCGAACCGGAACGAGCTGGCGATGTACGGCGTGATGTGGTCCGAGCACTGCTCGTACAAGTCCAGCAGGATCCACCTGCGCACCCTCCCGACGGAGGGCTCGGCCGTGCTCGTCGGGCCCGGTCAGGACGCCGGCGTCGTCGACGTCGGCGAGGGGCTCGCGGTCGCGTTCAAGATGGAGTCGCACTCGCACCCGAGCGCCATCGAGCCGTACCAGGGCGCCGCGACCGGGATCGGCGGCATCGTCCGAGACATCATCTCGATGGGCGCGAGGCCGATCGCGCTGCTGGACCCGCTGTACTTCGGTCCGCTCACCGAGCATCGCAACCGCTGGCTCCTGGAGGGTGTCGTGGCGGGGATCGGCGGCTACGGCAACTGCATCGGGGTGCCGACCGTGGGCGGCGAGGTCCGCTTCGCCGAGCCGCACAGCCTGAACCCGACGATCAACGTGATGTGCGTCGGCATCGCACCCCGCGAGCGGCTCGTCACCTCCACGTCGCGGCAGGTGCACGAGGGCTCGATCATGGTGCTGTTCGGCGCGTCGACGGGCCGAGACGGGATCGGCGGCGTGTCGGTCCTCGCGTCGCGGACGCTCGAGGAGGGCTCGGACGAGAGCCGGCCGAGCGTGCAGATCGGCGACCCGTTCGCCGGCAAGCTCCTGATCGAGGCCAGCCTCGAGCTGGCCGAGCGCGACCTGCTCGAGGGCCTGCAGGACCTGGGCGGCGCCGGCCTCACCTGCGCCACGAGCGAGTCCGCCGCCCGGGCCGGGATGGGCGCGGAGATCGACCTGGACGCCGTGCCGCTGCGCCAGGGCGACCTGGAGGTGTTCGAGATCCTCACCTCCGAGTCGCAGGAGCGCATGCTGGCGATCGTCGAACCGTCCAAGGTCGACGCGGTCCTCGACGTATGCGCGAAGTGGGGGCTCGCGACGGCCGTCCTCGGCAGGATGGTCGCGGGAGACGGGCTGCGGATCACCATGGGCGGCACCGTGGTGGCGGAGGTGCCGGCGCGGTCGCTCGCGGACGAGGGGCCGGTCTACGATCGCGCCCTCGCGCCGCCCGATGGGCTGGCCGCGCTCCACGAGGACGACCCGACCTTCGCCACGGTGACGGCCGATCCGCGGGAGGCGTTCCTCACGGTGCTCGGCTCGCCGAACGTCGTTTCGATGCGCACGGTGTGGGAGCAGTACGACTCGTTGGTCCAGGGCGGCACCGTGCTCGGGCCGGGCGGGGACGCGGCGCTCGTGCGGATCGAGGGAACGGTGAAGGCGCTCGCGCTCTCGACCGACGCGAAGGGACGGTTCGGGCTCCTCGACCCGTACCTCGGGGCCGCGCACGCCGTGGCCGAGGCCGCGCGCAACGTGGCGATGACCGGCGCCACGCCACTCGCGATCACCAACTGCCTCAACTTCGGCAACCCGGAGCGGCCGGAGGTGATGTGGCAGTTCGCCGAGTCGATCCGCGGGATGGCCGACGCGTGTCGAGCCCTCGACACGCCGGTGACCGGCGGCAACGTGAGCTTCTACAACGAGTCGGGTGCCTCCGCGATCTGGCCGACGCCGACGATCGGCATGCTCGGGCTGCTCGAGGACCACCGCCTCGCGATCCGGACGGCGTTCTCGGCGGGCCGGTCCGTCTACCTGCTGGGCGAGACGTTCCCCGAGCTCGGGGGCTCGGAGTTCGCCGAGATCGTGCTCTGCACGATCAGCGGTCGCCCACCCGAGCTCGACCTGGTCCGCGAGCGGGCGCTCCACCGGCTGATCGCCGACGCCGCCCGAGCGGTCCTGCTGGTCTCGGCGCACGACTGCAGCGACGGCGGCCTCGCCGTCGCTCTGGCCGAGAGCGCGATCGCCGGCGGGACCGGGTTCGCGATCTCCCTCCCGGGCGACGTCCCGTGGTACGTGACCCTGTTCTCGGAGTCCGCCTCGCGGGCCGTGGTCTCGGTCGCGCCCGAGAACGCCGCGAAGCTCGAGGTCCTCGCGTCCGAGCACGGCATCCCGTTCGCGAGGATCGGCGAGACCGGCGGTCCGCGGATGGTCTTCGACGCGCTCTTCGAGGTCGACCTCGCCGAGGCGGATGACGTGTACGAGGGCACGATCCCGCGTCTCCTCGCCGGCTGATCGATGCAGCGGCGGTGGATGTGCCCGTCTCAGGCCTCGGGCGTCGCGTCCCGGTCCTGCGGGAGATCGTGACGCGGCCTGCCGAGGTTGCCGACGAGCGCGGCGACGGCGGTGACCAGGTAGATCTGCCCGACGATCCCCTCGAGCGCCGCCGCGGCGCGCCCGACCCCGCCCGCCGCCACGAGGTCCCCGAACCCGACGGTCGCCATCGTGATGAAGCTGAAGTACACGTACTCGCTCCGGGTGCCGTCCGTCCCGGACGCGAAGAACGGCTCGGTGCCGACCGCCCCGATCAGCTCGTACACGTAGGCGAAGGTCAGACCGAGCAGCACGTAGATGCACAGCGCGCCCAGAACCGTGAGCCCGCTGATCTCGGCGTGCATCCGGATCCTTCGTCCGATGGCTGCCATCGTCGTCGTCGTCAGCAGGAGGCCGCAGATCGCCAGAACGGAGGTCTCGACGTCTCCCTCCGCGAACGAGCCGCCGACCGCCGCGACGACGACGAGGACGGTGACGGCGACGCCGATGCGGATGGCGCTCTGGGCGGCGCCCGAGGCGAGCAACGCGATCACGACGGCGATGCCGAGCACCAGCGTCGCCCCCAGACGCACCCACGACTCGTCCGCGGCGGCGATGGAGACCACCACGGTGACGAGCAGCAGCAGCAACACGAGCCCGAACCGGTCGCGCACGCGGGCGCGCTCGGTCGCCCGGGAGACCCTCGTCGCCGGTCGCATCAGGACCGAGCGTAGACCGAAGCGGGGGCGTCGCGTGGATGTCCCGGGTCGCCGGGGGCGGGTGCTACCATCCGGCCACGTGGGCGGAGGCGAGGGTCCGAAGGAGGAGTGCGGTCTCTTCGGCGTGTGGGCCCCCGGTGAGGACGTCGCGCGACTGACGTACTTCGGGCTCTTCGCGCAGCAGCATCGGGGCCAGGAGTCCGCCGGGATGGCGGTCTCCGACGGCGAGCACCTCCTCGTGTACAAGGAGCTCGGGTTGGTCGCCCAGGTCTTCGACGAGGCGACGCTCGCGACGCTCCAGGGCGATCTGGCCGTCGGACACGTCCGGTACTCGACGACCGGGTCGACGACGTGGGAGAACGCGCAGCCGGCGTTCAAGACCGACGGTCACCGCTCCCTGGCGCTCGGCCACAACGGCAACCTCGTGAACACGCTCGAGCTCGCCGAGCGCGCGGGGCGCTCGGGTCGCGCCACCACGGACTCCGATCTCGTGGCTACGCTGCTGGCCGAGCGGCTGGACGACGGGCTGGAGAGGGCCTGCCTCGAGGTCCTTCCCACGCTCCGTGGCGCGTTCTGCTTCGTGATGATGGACGAGCGGAGCGTCTTCGCCGCCCGCGGGCCGCTCGGTCTGCGTCCGCTCTCGATCGGGCGGCTCTCGAGCGGTTTCGTCGTCGCGTCCGAGACCTGCGCGCTGGACATCGTCGGCGCGTCGTTCGTCCGTGACGTCGAGCCAGGCGAGCTGATCCGGATCGACGACCGAGGCCTCAGGTCGTACCGGTACGCCGAGGGTCCGCGTCGCGCCCTGTGCGTGTTCGAGTTCGTGTACCTGGCACGCCCCGACTCGATCCTCCGCGGTCGTACCGTCCACGAGGTCCGTCGGGAGCTGGGGCGCCGGCTCGCCCGCGAGGCTCCCGCCGACGCAGACCTCGTCGTTCCGGTTCCGGACACGGCGATGTCGGCCGCGCAGGGTTATTCGGAGGTATCCGGCATCCCGTACGGCGAGGGGCTCATGAAGAACCGCTACGTGGGACGGACCTTCATCCAGCCCTCGCAATCGCTCCGAGAGCGCGGCGTGAAGCTGAAGCTGAACCCGATCCCCGAGACGATCCGTGGCAAGCGCCTCGCCGTGATCGACGACTCGATCGTGCGCGGCACGACGACGCGCCAGATCGTCCAGGCCCTCCGCGAGGCCGGCGCCGCCGAGGTCCACACCCGGATCACGTGCCCGCCGATCGTGTGGCCGTGCTTCTACGGGATCGACATGTCGACCCGCGCCGAGCTCGTGGCCTCCGACCTGTCGGTCGAGGAGGTCCGCGGCTACGTCGGGGCGGACTCCCTCGGCTACCTGTCCATGGAGGGGATGGTCGGCTCGACCGGCGCGCCGAAGGGCGACCTGTGCCGGGCGTGCTTCGATGGCGAGTACCCGATCGAGATCCCCGAGCACGCCGGCAAGTTCCTGCTCGAGCACCCGGCGAAGTCGTGAGCGAGGCCTACCGCCGGGCGGGCGTCGACCTGGACGCCGCCGCCGAGGCGGTCGCCCTGATCGGCGAGCTGGCTCGGGGGGCGATCCGCCCCGAGGTCATGGAGGGCGTCGGGGGGTTCGCCGGCCTGTTCCGGATCGGCGAGGGCCGGTACCTGGCGGCCGCGACGGACGGCGTCGGAACGAAGCTCGAGGTCGCGCGTCGTGTGGGACGGTTGGACACCGTCGGAATCGACCTCGTGGCGATGTGCGCGGACGACGTCGTCTGCACCGGCGCCGAGCCGCTGTTCCTCCTGGACTACGTGGCGGTGGGGCGCGTGGTCCCCGAGCGCGTGGCGGCGCTCGTCGCCGGCGTGGCGGAGGGCTGCCGGCGAGCGGGATGCGCGCTCCTCGGAGGGGAGACGGCCGAACACCCGGGCGTGATGGCCGAGGACGCGTTCGATCTGGCGGGGTTCTGCGTCGGCGTCGTGGACGAGGACGTGAGGATCGGAGCCCACCGCGTGCGCGACGGGGACGTGCTGATCGGGCTCGGCTCGAGCGGGCTGCACTCGAACGGGTACTCGCTGGTGCGACGGGCGTTGCTCGAGGAGGACGGCTACGGGCTCGAGGAGGTCCTTCCGCGTCTCGGACGGCCGCTCGCCGACGAGCTGCTCGAGCCGACGGCGATCTACGCGCCGCTCGTGCTGGCGATGGCGCGCGACGGACTCGTCCACGCGGCGGCGCACGTGACCGGCGGCGGCTTGGCCGAGAACCTCCCGCGCGCGCTGCCCGAGGGACTTGGCGCGACGCTCCGGGAAGGCTCGTGGCCGGTGCCCCCGATCTTCGACCTCGTCGGCGACGCCGCCGGCGCATCGGCGGAGGAGATGCGGGCGACGTTCAACATGGGGCTCGGCATGGTGCTCGTCGCCCGGGCCGACCGAGCCGCCGAGGCGCTCGCACGCGCGCGCGCGTTCGACGTCGGCGCGTTCGAGGTGGGCCTGGTGAGCACCGACGCCGGCGTGCGCTTCGACTGATCCCCTCGGACCGGCGCGGACGGGTCATGCGCGTGTGGTCCAAGCCCGCCGCGCCACGGGCGCGGGGGACGTCCTCTGGCCCCCCGAAACCATCCTTCGGGCTGATCCCGGAGGCGCGTGTCGTGCCGATACGCTCAAACGGGACATGGAAACGACGGTCGCGACCAGCGTGCTCGTCGTCGACGACGAGCCTCAGGTCGTCTGGATGCTCCGGTTCAGCCTCGAGGCCGAGGGCTACCAGACGATCTCCGCCGCCGACGGCCGCGACGCGCTCGAGCAGATCCGGCGGAACAGGCCCAAGGTCGTCCTCCTCGACATCATGATGCCGGTGATGGACGGCTGGAGCGTTCTCGAGGAGCTCCGCACGCTGCCGGCCGAGGAGCGCCCGCGCGTCGTCGTCGTCTCGGCGCGAGCGAGCGTGCGCGATCGGGAGAAGGCCCTCGAGCTCGGCGCCGACGTGTTCGTCGCGAAACCGTTCAACATGGACGACCTGCTGGGTGTCGTCCACGAGCTCGAGCGGGCCGACTGATCGCCGGCCCTAGTGCTCGAAGCGCTGGTGCTCCTTCGGTACGACGGTCGTTCCGATCGCCCGGCACGTGAGCACGGGCTCGTCGAGGAACTCGGCAGCCGACTCGGAGACGTCGTGGCGGGGTCCTCCCACCTTCCAGACCTCGAACTCGCACCGCCGAGAGGTCGCGCCCGCCGAGATCATCCGGCCGGTCGCCTCGATCCAGTCGCCGGCATAGAGCGGAGCGAGGAACTCGACGTTCTCGTACGCGCGGAACAACCCCTCGTCGCCGTCGTAGCGCATCGCCAGCTCGGTGATCAGGTCGCCGACGATCTCGAGCTGCTTCGCGCCGGCGACCAGGTTCCCCCCGTAGTGGGCGTCCTCGGAGCCGAGCCGACGTCGGATCGATGCGGTGGGCAGTGCGTCGCTCACGGAGCCTCCCTGGTGACGGTCCCGGCCGGTCAGCCGGGCACGACCTTGCCGAACCGCACGCCGCGGAGCGGCACGCGGGCCATCTCGCCGTTCGCGCGACGGACCACGAACGTCTCGGCGCCCTCGTCGTAGTACTCGAGCACGCCGACGGCCTCCCCGACGAACCCGTTCGGCAGCTCGAACTGGAAGGACACGCGCTTGCCGACGTCCTGCGGGGTGACGAGGTTGCCGCTCATCCCTCCTTAGCCTAGCCGACCGCTCACCGGGGGAGGCCGGCGAGTCGCTCGGGGTCCTCGAGGAGCTCGACGAGCGCACCGAACGCGCGCCCCGCGGTCGCGCCGTCCAGGAGCCGATGGTCGAAGGTCAGGCTCATCGTGCAGGCGGGACGTGCGACGACCTCCCCGTCGACGACGAGCGCTCTCGGCTCGATCACGCCGAGCGCGAGGATCGCGCCCTGCGGCGGGTTCAGGATCGGGGTGCCTGCCTCGGACCCGTACGATCCGGTGTTCGTGATGGTGATCGTCCCGCCCGCCATGTCGGCCGGCGCGAGCGCTCCCTCGCGTGCCGCCGCCGCGAGCCGCGCGATCTCGGCCGCGACCTCCCCGATCCCCATCGCGCCGACGTCCCGAACGACCGGGACGACGAGCCCGCGATCCGTATCGGTCGCGATGCTGACATGCACGCTCCGATGCAGATGGATCTCGCTCCGCTCCGCCAGGTACGACCCGTTCAGCCATGGATGGTCGCGGCAGACCTCGGTGAGCGCCCGGACCACGATCGGCAGCGGCGACAGGCCACGCTCGGTACGGAAGGCCTCGAGCGCCGAGCAATCCACGGTCCGCCAGGTCGTGACCTGCGGCACCTCCCGCACCACGTTCGAGAGGTTCTCCGCGATCGCCCGCCGCACGGGCGAGATCCGCACGATCTCGACGTCCTCCGGACCGGGCTCGGGGCGACCGGCTGCAGCGGCCGCCTCGACGTCCTCTCGCGTCACCCGCCCGTCGGGCGCCGTCCCCGAAACGCCCGACAGATCCACCCCGAGTCGCTTGGCCAGCGCCCGAACCGCCGGCGTCGCGGCCACCGGCGCGGGTGACGACGGACGCGGTCGGCCGGCGACGTCCGTCGGAGCCGGGCTCGGGCGGGCCGGCGCAGCCGGCACCTCGCCGGCCACCCCGGCGACCTCGTCCCCAACCATCGCGACGGTGACCAACGGGTCCCCGACCGCCAACGTGGAGCCCTCGGTCGCGTGCAGGGATACGACGCGCCCCGCGAACGGTGACGGGATCTCGACGACGGCCTTCGCGGTCTCGACCTCGACGAGCGGCTGATTCAGGGCGACCTCGTCGCCCTCGGCCACGAGCCAGGAGGAGATCTCGGCCTCCTCGAGCCCCTCGCCCAGGTCCGGCAGGCGGAAGACGCCCTCGGCCATCAGTACGCCACGACCTCGCGCACCGCGGCCGAGATGCGTTCCGTGTCGGGCAGGTACACGGGCTCGAGCGACGCCGGCGGGTATGGCACGTCCCACCCCGTGACGCGCCGGACCGGCGCCTCGAGGTGATCGAACGCTTCCTCGACGATCCGCGCCACGACCTCGGCGCCCATCCCCAGCGTCCGCGGCGCCTCGTGCACGACGACGGCCCGCCCGACCGAGCGGACCACCTCGCCGAGCGTCGGGACGTCCAGCGGCGAGAGCGAACGCAGGTCCACCACCATGCATCCGATCTCCTCCGCGGAGAGCGCCTCGGCCGCCTCGAGGCATCGGGCGACCATCGCGCCGTACGCGACGAGCACACACGACGTGCCCTC
>DASTPT010000082.1:0-6554 GCA_035762085.1 Actinomycetota bacterium
ATCTCCTCTGGTCCGGCATCGTGCCCGGCGACCGTGCCGCGACGATCGCGGCCCAGCTGATGACCGACGACATGTTCTCCGGCTGGGGTGTCCGCACGATCTCGCGGGAAGACTCCGGATTCAACCCGATCGGGTACCACGTCGGCACGATCTGGCCCCACGACAACTCCATCATCGCCATGGGCCTCGCGCGGCACGGCTTCCGCGACGAGGCCAACCGGATCGCGATGGCGCAGCTCGACGCGGCCGCCTTCAGCGAGTTCCGGCTCCCGGAGGCGTTCGCCGGGTTCGACCGGTCGATCGGACGGTTCCCGGTCCCGTACCCGACGGCGTGCAGCCCGCAGGCGTGGGCGACGGGAGCGCCGTTCGCGTTCATGAAGAGCATGCTCGGGCTCGATGTGCGCGATGGCGAGGTGGTCGTGGACGCGTCCGTTCCGAACGAGATCGGGAAGATGAGGATCCACGGCATGCATGCCCTCGGAACCCACTGGGACGTCGAGGCGGAGCGGACGAGGGCGCGCGTCGCGCCGACCCACTAGTCACCGCCCGTCCGGCGATCTCCTCAGCCGGCGCCGGGTGCGACGACCGGGATGCCCACGGCAGCCGCCGCCTTCGCCAGCTGACGTTCGAGGATCGGGGCGACCACGAACTGAAGGGCGCTCCCGACCGCTGGCGGCTCTATCGGGCAGTCGGCTGGATCTTCTTCGTGCTGAGCGGCAACCGGAAGCGCCTAAGCCCGAACGACAGTGACGGTGCCGGCAGCGGGTGAGATGAGCGTCTCATGCCCATCCGCCCATCTGACGTAGTAGCTGTCTTTCACGTCGCCGCGGATGACTCTGAGGACCTGTCCCTCTCGAGGCGGTGAGCCGACCTGAGAGGAGTCGATGACGATGCGGTCGCCACGGCGGGCCGGCGCCGCGCGTCTGGACGAAGCCGGCTCAGAACGGCGAGACGTCCCCGCCGTTGCCTTCCTCGTGGTCTTCCTGGCGGTGCTCTTCTTCGCTGCGCTCTTCTTCGCTGCGCTCTTCTTCGCTGGCACGGCTCGCCTCCTGACGCGGACGGTGCACTCAGACTACTTCTCAGGCGCGAGGGCGGAACCGCAAGAAGACGGCACGCTGGTGCGCACCGTCTGTTTGGCTGATCTCGCTGCGACGATGTACGGTCCCAGTAGCCCGCTCGGCCGACGGGAGGGGAGCTGATGGCGAAGGTGCGGGGTCATAGCCACGAGGCCATCAAGCACCGTCACAAGCACTTCCACGTGACGCACTACTTGCATCGAGGCGAGAACTGGGGACACCTGCTCTCCACGCACACCCACGATCACAACCATGCAAGCGTCGAGCACGTACACATCCCACACCGGGACATCGAGAAGGAGCATCGCCGAGAAGCGCATGTCCACGACCATGCTCGGCCCGCGGAATCCCCAGGTTAGGTCGGGCGGTCCAGACGTGCTGTTGACTGACCCCTCGGCGTGCCCATGCGACTCCTCGGGGGCCTCGCCGTGTACGCGCTCGCGCCCTCGGTGCGGAGCGAGCCGCTCGCCCGCCGGTACCGGGACTTCGACGTCGCGGTGCCCGCCAAGCGGGGCCCGGCGACGTCGCGGGTCCTCGAGGCGGCCGGCCTTGTGCCCGACCGGCACTTCAACGCCCTGCACGGCGCGCGCCGGATGATCTTCCAGGCACCGAGGGGGTTCGCCATCGACGTGCTGATCGGGTCGTTCCAGATGTGTCACACGTTCGAGATCGAGGACGGGTTCGACCGGCACGAGCTGACGATCGCCCCCTCGGATCTGCTGCTCACGAAGCTGCAGATCGTAACGATCGAGCTGAAGGACATGACCGACGCGACGGCGCTGCTGCTCGACGTGCCGCTGGGGTCCGGCCCGGGGACGATCGAGCTCGACCGGTTCGCGGCGCCCCTCGCCGAGGACTGGGGCTTCTACCACACGGTCGAGCTCAACCTCGAGCGGATCCGCCTGTTCGCCGAGGCGACGCTCGACCCCGAGCGCTCGACGATCGTGGACGATCGTATGTCGACGATCCTCCACGAGATCCAGGAGGCGCCGAAGTCGTTGCGCTGGCGGATCCGTTCGCGCGTCGGCGAGCGTGTGACCTGGTACGAGACGCCCGAGGAGGTCCATTGACCGAGGCGGACGTGCGCGAGGCCGAGGTCCGAGAGGCCGTCGCCCGGCTGGTCTCGGCGTTCGGCGATGGCCGGCTCGAGGACTACTTCGGCTCCTTCCACCCGGACTGCTCCTTCATCTTCCACACGACCGAGCAGCGCCTCGGATCGGTCGAGGAGTACCGGGACCTGTGGCGCCGCTGGGTCCATGAGGACGGCTTGGAGGTGCTCGGGTGCCGTACCGGCAACACGAGCGTCCAGCTCTGGGGCGAGGTCGCGGTCGTCACGCACGACGTGGACACGCGCGTCCGCACGAACGACGGCGAAGAAGACCTCAGCGAGCGCGAGACCATCGTGCTCGCCCGCCAGGCCGACGGGCGCTGGCTCGCGGTCCACGAGCACCTCTCGCCCCGGACGTCCTGAACGACCGGAGGAGCGATCTCGTCTAGCGTGTGGGCGATGACCGTCTCGAACAGGAGTCCTCGACCGAAGGAGGAGCTCGACCGCGAGCTCGGTGAACTGCTCAACGAGGTTCGGGTCGGGCTACCCGGCGTAACGGTGCTGTTCGCCTTCCTGCTCACCCTTCCGTTCGCGGAGAGGTTCGAGCGGCTCTCGGGAGCACAGCAGACGGCCTACTACCTTGCCTTCTACTCGGCCGCCATCGCGATGGTCTGCCTCGTCACGCCCTCGGCCTTCCACCGGATCAGGTGGCGTCGGGGTGACAAAGAGGCGATCCTGCGCGCGTCGAACCGAGTGGTGGTGGCAGGCTTCGCCTGCCTCGCCGTCGCCCTCGTCGCCTCGGTGCTGCTCGTCTCCGAGCTCGTCCTTCCCGAACCGCTGCCCATCGTCGCCGCGGCGGTGGTCGGTGTCCTCGCGTTCGTGCTGTGGTTCGGTCTACCGGTCTCGCGGCGGTTGCGTGGGAAGGGGGACGCGGCGCCCGGAGAGTGAGGAACCGCGCGGCATTCCCCCGACGAGCGGTCGTCCGGGGCGAGCAGCAGCCAACAGCGTATGGGCGCGCGATCATCCTGAGCGCGTGAACCGACCCTGGGCGGGTTCGATCCAGCTGCTGCGAGAAGCGGGGCCGCTCAGGCAGTCCCAGGCCGGGCAAGGACCTACGGACCTAGACGTTTCCTCAGGCTCGGTCCGAGAGTCGGGCTGTCCGTTCGCATCGAAGGGCGCAAGAGCCGCCAAGGGCCGACCGACGGGTTGGAGGACCGCCATGGCGAAGAAGGAGTTCACTGCGGAGGAGGCCGCGCAGGTCGCCGGCGGCCTCGGGATCGACATCGCCGCCGAGGGCATCGACCTCGAGCAGTTCCGGTTGGGACTCGGCGTCGAACTCGAGCACGGGCGGGTGGACCCGGAGACCGACGTGAGCGAAGACGACCCCCTGATCACTGGCAAGATCGCCCTCGCACACCTGCGCGAGATCCCCGACTACTACACGCGTCTCGCTGAGATGGAGGCCGAGTCCGAGTCGTGACGCTCGCGAGGCGCTGCGGAAGTACCTGGCGAGCTGATCGAGGCGCTGGCCGACACCAGATGCCTTGGCTCGCGTGTCGCGTCGCCGTTCGAACAAGCAGCGGGCGGCCTGCGTGTCGTTCCAAGGGGGCCACGGATGGGCGGTCCTCGCACGGATCTGCGCTCTTGGATCAGGTGACTCACAACAGGTCGAGGTGCGCCTGGCCGAGCTGGCGGCTATGCGCACGACGGTCGACACGACGGAGGACCGCGACGCCGGTGCGTCCTGCCTGTGAGCGGAGGCATACTGGCCCGGTGGTCGCTCCCCTCCGCGTGAGCCGCTCGGTCGTCGTGCCCGAGCGCGAGTTGCGATGGCGCTTCAGCCGGTCCTCCGGACCAGGCGGACAGTCGGTGAACACCGCCGACTCGCGCGTCGCGCTCAGCCTGGATCTGAGGGCGACGACCGCGCTCGGGCCGGTGCAGCGGTCTCGGGCGCTCGAGCGCCTGGGGGATCGGCTCGTCGACGGCGTGCTCACCGTCACCGCCTCGGAGCACCGCTCGCAGCTGAAGAACCGCGAAGCCGCGCTCGAGCGCATGGCCACCATCCTGGCCTCCGCCATCGCGCCGCCTCCCCGCAAGCGCCGTCCGACGCGGCCGAGCCGCAGCTCTGTCGAGCGCAGGCTCGCCGAGAAGCGACGCCGGGCGCAGACCAAACGCCTCCGCCGGACGGAGGACGACTGATCCGCGCCTGCCGGACATCTCACCGGCTCGGCGGACCTATCGGCGAGCTTCGGTTGCCTCGACGGAGCGTCACCACCGGCTGATGGCAGGGTTGGAGCGTTATCCGAGACGGCTCTCGTCGGTCGGCGAACGCCTCAGCCGACGCCGGGCGCCACGACCGGGATGCCCGCGCCAGCCGCCGCCTCCGCCAGGTGTCGGTCGTACGCCACGAGCCTCGCGATGTCATCGCCCAGGCTGAGGGCCGTGGCGATGTGGATGGCGTCGAGCGTCCGAAGGCCGACCGGCTCGAGATCGGCCGCCGCCTGAAGGATGCCCTCGTCGATGGGGACGAAGGCGATGCCGTCGAGCACCTCCGACGCTCGGGCGATCGGACCTCGCGCGCGTCGCACCGCTCGGATCACCTCGGTCCATGCGAGCGCGCTCGAGATCACCGCCGGATCGGCGCGCACGACCTCGACGAGATCCGGTGTCTCCCGCTCGCGGGCCACGAGCTTCACGATCGCGGACGAGTCGAGGTAGAGCACGGCTAGAGGCGCTCGGTGCGCTCCTCGAGCAGGGCGTCGCTCGTGCGGGTCGAGGATCGGCCCTTGGGAGGGAGCAACTCGAGCAGGTCCCTGCGGGGTTGGGTCACCCGGCCGGCCGCGACCAACCGAGCGAGGGGGCTCTCCGGCTCGCCGAGGGGCCCGAGGACCGCGACCGGGCGCCCGTGCTCGGTCACCTCGAGCCGTTCCCCACGCTCGACACGACGGAGGTACTTGCTCAGGTTCTGCCTCAGCTCTCGCACGCCGACCCGTCGCCCTTCCATGTAGCACAACGTAGCACATCGCCGTCGCTGGTGGGAATGCGCTCAGGTCCGCCCCCCGGTCACGACGGTCTGTCAGGCGCGACGATCCCGCAGTCCTCGCCCTCGTACCCCGCCTGCCGGCAGCTCGAACACCCTTGGGGGCCGTCCCTCCCAGATCGAGCCGGGCCGCGTCCCCTTCGCCTGACGCGCTGAGCCGGCGCGGCTCCAGCCGATGGCTCAGTGGAATGGAGTCGTGAGGAGGCCGAGCTGCGGTTCTCCTGAGTTCCCACCTGCATGCGCCGGCACGCTCAGTCGGTCCAGTCCGGGATCCCACCGGCGGCTGGCGCGACGTCGGCGCGCCCGGTCCCGTCGGGGCGGATCACGTAGAGCGAGTATCCCGAGATGAGCAGGTACCGACCGTCGGGCGACCATGTGACGAACTGGCCGAACTCCGGGGTCACGCGTCGCTGGTTCGACCCGTCCGCTTCCATGACCCAGATGTCGTGATGTTCCCCGACCTCTCCGGTGGACCAGCACGATGCGCTACCAGTCAGATGAAGACAGTCGTCGCGCTCGGTCGCGAACCCGATCATCGACCCGTCCGGCGACCATGTCGGCCACCCGTCCGACCCGGGCGCGTCCGTGAGCTGGGTTGCCATCCCGGTCGCGAGTTCCGCGACGTAGATGTCGTAGTCCCCGGCCGCATGTCCCATGAACGCGATCCTCGTCCCGTCCGGCGAGAATGCCGGGTACTCCACCCACACGTCGGTATCGATCCGTCGCACATCCGACCCATCCGTCGATACCAGGTACCCGCCCACGACCCCGCCGTCCCGATCGGAGTTGAAGGCGATCGTCGAGCCGTCGGGCGACCAGTCCGGACCCCAGTCGTTGCCGGGGTCTCGCGTGAGGTTCCGGGCGCCCGAGCCGTCGGCGTCGACGACGTAGATCTCGTCGTTCTCGTTGATCCCCCGGCGCGAATCCCGGTAGACGATCTGGCGGCCGTCGGGTGCCCATGCCCCGTCGAACTCCGGACCTCGTCGGTTCGCCACCGGTCGGACGTGGGTGCCGTCGGCCCGCATCACGTACACGTCCTCGAAGTCGTCGAACACGATCCGGCCTTCGAGCGTGCGGACGTCGATCGGCTCGCCGACGAGCACGGGCTCCCGGCCGTCGAGCTCGCGCGGTGGAGGGACGGACGAGTGGCTGCTGGTCTGGCCGAGGGAGCCGGGAGTCGCCTGTGGGCTCTGCGTCGGCGTCGGTCCGTCGTCAGCCCCGGTTCTGGAGCACGCCGTGGCGAGGAGGACGATCGTGAGCACGCACGTGGTCACGCGTGGGGCCGTGTGGAGCCGAGCATCCATCGATCCAACTCCTCCGACCGGTCTGGGAGTCTCGCACCAACGTGCGCAACGTAGTCAAGGTACGAACGACGGCGAGAATAGGTTCC
>DASTPT010000083.1:0-37354 GCA_035762085.1 Actinomycetota bacterium
CGGGGTGAAGTCGGCCTGACCCTTCTCGGCCAGGACCTTCGTGATCGCCGCCGTGAGCGTCGTCTTGCCGTGGTCGATGTGCCCGATCGTGCCGATGTTCACGTGGGGCTTCGTCCGCTCGAACTTCTGCTTCGCCATCTGGTGCTCGCTCCTTCGGTCCCGGGTCCTGGGGTGGCTCCGTAGCGGGGGCGGGATTCGAACCCGCGACACAGCGATTATGAGCCGCTTGCTCTGCCACTGAGCTACCCCGCCTCAGCGCGCACGAGAGTCTACCGGCCGGGACCTGGGTGCGGCACGTCTGACCTGGGCTTCTCGGCATGCGCGCGAAGATCCCGCGAGAACTTCCGCGATCTGCGCATCGCTGCTCGGGGTCGTGGGTATTCATCAATGGATGCCGCTACACGGTGTTGCGGCGTCGGGAGGTGATCGGATGTACACGGAGATGTGGACGTACCGCGAGGACCTGAGCGACGCCACGGGCCTCGAGGGCTTCGATGTGGAGGCGCTCGACGGGTCCATCGGCAAGATCGACGAGGCAACCACCGACGTCGGCCGTTCGTACGTAGTGGTCGACACCGGCCCCTGGATCTTCGGCCGCAAGGTCGTGATTCCGGCCGGGACGATCTCCCGGATCGACCGCGAGGACGAGAAGGTCTTCGTCGACATGACGAAGGATCAGATCAAGGACTCGCCCGAGTACGACCCGGACCTGGGCTGGGACGACGATGAGTACCGGACCCGCCTGGGCACCTACTACGGCGACCTTCGCCGCGCCAGCTGAACCACGGTAACGCCCAGCGAAGAGGGAGCGGCCGAGCGCCGCTCCCTCTTCCGTGTCTCCCCCGGAGACCGGATCCACCGTGGGACGTGCTGAAGCGGGTAGAGTCCTCCGCGGATCGGCACCCCTCGGAACTGAGCCCGATCCCCGGGATGACCGTCTCCCCCGTCACGTCCGACGCGCCGCCGCGTCAGAGGATGAGGCCAGGAGGAACGATGGGAGCATCGACCGTCACGTGGCGTGGGTTCGCGGACGCCGAGCCCGAGCTGGCGGCGTTCGGCGAGGGACTGCTGATGACCCCTCCCGCCTACCTGGCCACCGTCCGGCGCGACGGTTCACCCCGCGTGCACCCGGTGACGCCGATCCTCGCGGGTGGCGAGCTGTTCGTGTTCATGGAGCCGACGTCACCGAAGGGGCGGGACCTGCGCGAGCGCCGGCGGTTCGCCCTCCACAACGGCGTTCCGGACACCGAGGGCTCGGGCGGCGAGTTCTCGGTCAGCGGTGAGGGGATCCCCGTCGACGATCCCGCCGTTCGGGCGATCGTGGCCGAGGCGGCGAGCTACGACCCGGCCGACCGATACGTGCTGTTCGAGCTGCGCGTCGCCGAGGCGCGCTGCAACGGTTACGGCGACGTGTCGCTCCCCACTCAGCGTCGCTGGTCGACCGAGCCCTGAGGGGGCCGGCGCCAGGGCTTCGTGTGCCACCATGCCCGCTCCGCCCAGGCCTCGATCTCGGCGGGGTCCCACTCGCGAGAGACCACGTCCTCGACCGGCGCGGGGAAGTCCGGGGTCGGCGCGAGCTGGTACACGCGCTGGCGGGTGACCCCCAGGTAGTCGGCGATGGCGGCGATGTCCATGGCGCGGGACGGTAGCAATTCCTGCGCGACGCGTCCGTAGGCCGAACGCCTGCCCCAGATCGGGACCTCAGCGCTCGACGAACCTCCCTCCTCGGGACCCGGTGGGACGCGGGGGCTATGCTCGCGGCCCTGCGAGCCGCGGGACCGGCTGCGAGGGAGGGCGCGATGACGGAGGTGG
Source organism: Actinomycetota bacterium (assembly GCA_035762085.1). Lineage (GTDB taxonomy): Bacteria > Actinomycetota > UBA4738 > UBA4738 > HRBIN12 > HRBIN12. The sequence goes on from DASTPT010000083.1 coordinate 1,813, forward strand.
TGATCCGACGGTTCGACGACGCTGACGAGACCCGGAGCTTCCATCTCGGGACCTTCGACCTCGTGTCGTTGGGCGGCATGACGATCGGGCGGGCGAGCTACGAGCCCGGCTGGGTGTGGTCGGAGCACGTCGGGGCCGCGACCGGCGCCGCGTTCTGCGAGGTCGAGCACGTCGGCCTGGTGATCTCGGGCCGGACGGGCGGTCGGATGCGCGACGGGACCGAGTTCGAGCTCACGCCGGGCGACGTGTTCCACGTCGGTCCCGGGCACGACTCCTGGGTCATCGGGGACGAGCCGTACGTCTCCCTGCACTTCCTGGGCGCCACGGACTACGCGAAGCACTGACGACCCGGCCGGCGACGGGCCTCTCGGACGATCAGGTCGGCTGCCAGTCGGGGAAGAAGTCCAGCTCCCCGAACGTCTTCCGCTTCGGCTTCGTGCCGTCCTCCCGCATCGTCCAGACGCCGAAGCGGCCATCGCCCGACTGCCGCATGAACACGATCCGCCTGCCGTTCGGCGAGTAGGCCGGCGCGGACTCGAGCGAGCGGCCGTCCGTGAGCTGCACGAGGTCCGAGCCGTCGGCGTCGACCCTCCAGACGTTCTTCCCGCCGCGTGAGAACACCAGCTGGAGCCCGTCGGGCGACCAGTCCGGCCGTTCGTCGATCTTCGGTCCCGTCGTGATCCGGACGGGGTTCTGGCCGTCGGGATCCATCAGCCAGATGTCGTCGAAGGCCTGCAGATCGCTCGTGTACGCGATCCTGGTCCCGTCCGGCGACCACTCGGGGAACGCGTCGAACACCTCGTCGTTCTGGGTGAGCCGGGTCGGGTTCGCGCCGTTCGCGTCCATCACCCAGACGTCCTGGAACGCGTCGAGCTCGTTCGACGTGTAGGCGATCTGGAGCCCGTCCGGCGACCACGACGGCCACGTTTCCTGGGCGAGCGGCGTGGTCGTGATCCTCGTGCGGTTGGACCCGTCCGCGTCCATCACCCAGATGTCGCAGTTGCCGAACTCACCGCCGGTGCATCGCGTGTACGCGAGCTTCGTGCCCGCTGCGTTCCAATCGAAGAGGCCCTCCCGGGCCTTCGTCCGCGCCAGGCGCGTGGTCTCACCGGTCCTGGGGTCAAGGAGCCAGGGGTCGCTCTTGCGCTGGAACACGATGTCGCCGTTCGCGCCGGGGAAGGCGGCGTGCGCGGCCGGTGCGACGACGGCGTGAGCGCGAGCGCGCTCAGGGTGGCGACGAGACGCTTCACGACAGCTCCGATCAGGTCGGCGGGTTCCACGGACCGACGCCGCCGAAGCGCTCCGGCGTGATCCGGGTGATGTATCCGGGCGGCGGGTCGGGCATCGGCGGGAAGGGGACGTCCGGCCCCAGGTACGTGCGCGCCAGACGCTGCAGGAGCTCCGGGGCGCCGCCCTCGATCACGCGCGCCGTCCCGTACACGACCAGGTACTCGAGCAGGCCCCACTCGTTCACCCTCGAGGAGGGGATCGAGAGCGCGACGCGCGGGTCCCGACGCAGGTTGCGGAGCTTCCGTTGATCCGGGAGGGTCGCGAGGACGACCTCGTCGCCGTCGATCCCGACCCAGGCGGCGGTCACCTGGGGGGACCCGTCCTCGTCGAGGGTGACCACGTGGGCGACGGCGTCGCTGTCGAGGAGGTCGCGCGCGGCATCGGGGATGGGGGCCATCGGGGTGCCATGCTAGCGCCATCCCGTCGCGCGGGCTGCAGGCGCTCCGCGGGTGCCGTGAGCCGCGGGACTCAGTCGGGCAGGAGCGGCACCGAGATCCCCTGACCGCGGCCGAGGAGCACGGCGCGCGTGACCGCCGTCGATCCGAACCGACTCCGGACCTCGTCCACCGCGGCGTCGACCGATCCCGCGAGCGGGTGATCGAACGGCAGCGCCAGCTGGATCGCCCGGTCGTCGGACAGGTTCGTGAAGGTCACCCCGATCAGCGTGATGCCCTGCGCCCGGATCGTCGGCATCGCGGCGACGAGCAGGTCGCGCGCCGTGGCGTGGAGCGTCTGGGTGGTCGCCGTCGCCTCGTGCAGCGTGTGCGAGCGCGTCGCCCGCGAGAAGTCCGCGAACCGCAGGCGGAGGATCACCGTGCGGCACACGCGGTGCGCCTTCCGCAGACGCCGCGAGAGCCGGTCCACCAGGGCGAGGAGGTCGGCGTCCAGGTCCTCGGGCGACCGCGGCCGGCGGCCGAGCGCCCGCTGGGTCCCCATCGAGCGGCGTCGGCGCCCCACCTGGACCGGCCGAGGGTCGCGGTTGTGCGACAGGGCGTGGATGTGCCGGCCCGCCGCCCGCCCGAGCATCCGGACGAGGCTCGCCTCGCCGAGCCGCGCCACCTCCCCCACCGTCGCGATGCCCATTTCGCGCAGCTTCGTCGCCGTGACCGGCCCGACACCCCACAGTCGCTCGACCGGCAAGGGGTGCAGGAACTCGAGCTCGGCGTCGGTGGGCACCACGAGCAGGCCGTCGGGCTTCGCCACGCCGCTCGCCACCTTCGCGAGGAACTTCGTCCTGGCCACCCCGACCGAGATCGGCAGGCCCACCCGCTCTCGGACCTCGCGCCGGAGCTGCGCGGCGATCTCGCTCGGCGTGCCCGAGATCAGCCGGAGCCCGCCGACGTCGAGGAACGCCTCGTCGATCGACAGCCCCTCGACGAACGGCGTCGTGTCGTCGAACACCTCGAACAGCGCCTTGCTGGCCTGGCTGTATGCCTCCATCCGCGGGCGCACGACGATCGCCTTCGGGCACAGCCGGCGGGCCTGCGCCCCGCCCATCGGGGCGTGGACGCCGTACGCCTTGGCCTCGTAGCTAGCCGCGAGGACCACGCCGCCGCCCACGATGACCGGGCGGCCGCGCAGGCGGGGGTCGTCCCGCTGCTCCACCGACGCGTAGAAGGAGTCCACGTCGGCGTGCAGGATCGGGCCCTCGGTCGCCACGTGAGCAGCGTCGCACGGCCTACCGACGCGACCGACCACAACCCTTCGACCTAACCCGCGGCCCTCACGGGAAGGCCCGAACGTGCTATCGACCGTAGTCCCGAGCTCGACCAATACTGGCTACAGCATGCAGCATCGACTCGATCAGCAGCGCTTCGTCGTCGTCTATGGCGACGACGCGGACACGGTCGCGGAGGACCCGACCGTCCTGGTCCTGGACCGGGCCGAGCGGGTCATCCTCGTGGAGACCACGTATCGCGGCGCCTCGCTCATGCGTCACCGGCCCGACCTCTGCGTGCGCGCGTACGAGCGAGAGACGGACGCGCGCCGGGTGTTCGACCTGTTCTGGCACTAGCGGATCCGAGAGCTGGAGCCGGAGAGGGGACTCGAACCCCTGACCCCCTCCTTACCATGGAGGTGCTCTGCCGACTGAGCTACTCCGGCGGCTCGGACAGGATAGCAACGGCGGTCATCGCCGCTAGGCAGGCTCGCCCATGTCACCCGACGGGACCCAGCCGTGACGGAACGCGAAGGCGACGGCCTCCGTCCGGCTGTGCACCCCGAGCTTCGTCAGGATCCGCTGGATGTGCGTCCCCACGGTCTTCGAGCTGATCCGCAGCTGGCCCGCGATCCTCGCCTGGCTCGCGCCGGAGGCGAGCAAGCGCAGGATCTCCATCTCTCGGTCGGTGAGCGGATCCTGTCCGTTCCTCGCCATCGCGGGGGGACGACGGAGGAGCCGACGAGCCCGGACGAGCAGTTCGTCCTGATCGACCGGCTTCAGGAGGTAGTCGTCCGCACCGATCAGCAACCCCGCGACGCGGTCGACCGGCTCCGTCCGGATCCCGGACACGAAGATGATCGGGAGGTCCTCTCCGAACTCCTCACGGAGTTCGTGGCACGTCTCGTAGCCGGACATCGTGGGCAGTTCAACGTCGATCACCACGAGGGACACCGCCCGACCGCGGATCGTCGCGAGCGCCTCCTCACCGCTCACGACGGGAACCGTGAGGATGCCCGCTCGCGTGAGCGAACGCACGATCGGCTCTCGTGCGTCGTCGTCGGCCGTGACCACCACAGCCGTCAGGCGTTCGTCCATCTCCCCCACCCTCCGAGCGGTCGACGACTACGGAACGCGCCCGCTCGGCCCCTGTGTAGGGCGGATTCTCTACGGCCGTTGCCCTCTCGGATATAGGCCGTTCGGGGGACAGCGCCGGGAGCATACATCAGGCCCCCTACGCGAGATGCGGACCTCTCGCGTAAGCCAGCCGTACCAGATCTACGGGATGCGACTCCGCGGGACCCCTGGAAACCTGGTTGAGCCAGACGTGAAGAGACGAGGAGGTGATGGATCGACCGGCCACCGGTGCCCGCGACACGCATCGATGGAAGGAGATCTCGTGCGTCGAACCGCACAGTTGTTCGTAGCGACATGCCTCGTCCTCGGCCTGACCGCCACGTCCGCGTTGGCAGGGAACCCGCACTTCGTGGGGACGCCGAAGGTCGTCCAGTCCGGCAACACGCTCCTCGTGTCCGGCAAGGTGGCCGGGCTCGGGAACGAGACGCAGATCCACGTCGTGGCGACGGCCGAGGCGGCCTGTCTGAACCGGGGTGGGAACTTCCCGGAGGCCGAGAACAAGGAGACGTTCAGCGACGAGGGCGACTTCCCCGTTCAGAACGGGAAGGCGACGTTCGACCTCATGCTCGTGGCGTCGTTCCAACCGAAATGCAGCCCCCCGATGACCGTGGTCTGGGGTCCCGTGACGATCACGGTATCCGGAGACACCTTCGCGACGTTCTCGATCACGATCTGAAGCAGGACGGCGGACGGCGCGACCGCGTCCCACCGTCCGGTACCACCGAGAGGGAGCGACCCCGGCCGGGGCCGCTCCCTTTCCGTGGGAAGCCTCGATCGCCGCATGGCGGCGACGGGCGAACGCGAGGCGAGGCCTGATGGGACCATGGCATCGTGCGGCGCGTCGCTCCCCTGCTCCTAGCCCTCGTCCTGAGCGCGTGCGGCTCGGACGAGCCCGCCCGGGACGACGAGCGCGTGCCCCTCAGGTTCCGCACGGCCGAGGCCGAGGTCATCCTGCGCGTCGAGATCGCCGACACGTCGGCCGAGCGCGCCGAGGGCCTCTCGAACCGCGGGGCGATCCCCGCCGACGCCGGGATGGCCTTCGTCTGGGACCGCCCGGTCGAGGCGGACTTCTGGATGAAGGACACGCTGATCCCGCTCCAGATCGCGTTCTGGGACGACGACGGCCGGATCGTCGCGCTGTTCGAGATGGAGCCGTGCGCCGCCGACCCCTGCCCCACGTACGGGCCCGACCAGCCGATCGTCGGGGCAGCCGAGGCGAACGCCGGGTGGTTCACCGAGCACGGTGTCCGCGTCGGCGATACCGTGGAGCTCGATGCCTGAGACGCCCGAGACCTGCCTGCTCTGCCGCGCCGATCGCATCACGGCGTGGCAATTCGAGGACGACGAGTGCTGGGTCGCGGACTGCATGGTCTGCGCGACGCCGATGATCGTCTGGCGCACGCACGGCCTGCCCGACGCCCGACAGGAGGCGATGCTCCTGTTGCACCTGGAGCGGATCGCCGCCGAGCGGTACGGCGACGAGGGCTACTGGCTGGACCGCGAGCGCCGGCGGATCCCCGACCACTGGCACGTGCACGCCCGCCCCGCCGGGGGCTTCTTCGACCCCGCGAGCGACCTGTACGGCCGCTTCGGGAGTTGACCGCCCGCGAGCGGCTGACCGGACGTCCAGCGTTGGGGCACAGGACGTGCAACACTCGTGCCACCGGAGCCGCAACGACCGAGAGGGGGGTCGAGGTGGAGACGACAGCGAGCCTTCGCGAGGCGGAGGCGCAGTTCGGCCGGAACTGGTGGATCTTCCTGGTGACGGGGATCCTCTGGCTCCTCGGCGCGATGATCGTCCTGCGGTTCGATGAGACGTCGATCGCTTTCGTGGGCGTGCTGCTCGGCGTCGTCATCGTGATGGCGGGGGCGAACGAGCTCCTGATCGCCGCCATGGTCGAGGGGTGGAAGTGGGTGCACGTCGTCCTCGGCGTCCTGTTCGTGATCGGGGGGATCGCCGCGATGTTCCAGCCCGGCGAGGCCTTCTGGGCGCTCGCATCGATCCTCGGGTTCCTGCTCCTGCTCAAGGGGACCTTCGACATCGTGGTGTCGATCGCCACGCGGGACGAGAACCCGGTCTGGGGCCTCGGCTTGGCCATCGGGATCCTCGAGGTCCTCCTGGCCTTCTGGGTCTCGCAGCAGTTCTTCCGGCCGCGCGCGGCGCTCATCATCCTGTGGGTCGGGATGGCGGCCATCTTCCGTGGCGTGAGCGAGATCGTCCTGGCGTTCCAGGTCCGGAAGCTGGGCCGCGAAGCGCGGATGTAGCGACGACGGGTCCGGCGCCCGCGGTCGGCGTCCCGAAGCGCCATCACGCGGGTGGACGGAGTGCCGAGATGCGTCCGACCGACGGTACCCAGCACGGCACGGAGCCCGCGACGCCGGCTCCGCCCGAGCCCGACGAGGCGGTCGAGGGCACGGCGGCCGGTCGGGTTCGCGCGCGCGTCGAGCAGGCGCGCGTCGGCGTCGACGAGGCCAAGCGCAAGGTGGAGGAGGCCGCGCCGCGGATCCCGGCGCTCGCGGCGGGCCTCCAGGGCGTCCGAAGCGATCGCGCGCTCGGGGGCAGCCTCCTCGCGGGTGCGATGAGCTTCCGGTTGTTCCTGTGGCTGGTGCCGGCGGCCTTGATCCTGGTCGGGGGCTTCGGCCTCGCGTCGAACGCGGGGACGACGGATGCCTCGGGGCTCGCGGAAGGCGTCGGGCTGAGCAAATACATCGTGGACTCGATCGCCGAGAGCTCGACCGGCGGCTCGGTCGTCGCGCTCCTGGTCGGGGCGGTGGCGCTCTGGTGGGGAGGCATCGGCGCCTACAAGGCCCTGCGCACGATCCATCAGCTGGCCTGGCGCCTGCCGGTGGAACCCGGGCGAGCCGCGTGGAAGGGGGGCCTGTGGTTCACGGGCGCGGCGACGGCGGCGCTGATCGTGGGCGGCGTCGTGAACGGGATCCGAGCGGACGCCCCCGGGATCGGGCTCGCGCTCACGGTCCTGTTCGTGCTCGTGTACGCGGGAGCATGGTTCGGGGCGTCGCTCGTGCTCCCCCATCCGCCGATCCCCATGCAGGCGTTGATCCCAGGGGCCCTCCTGTTCGGGCTCGGGATGGAGGCGCTCCACCTGGCGACCGTGGTGTACTTCGCGGGTCGGATCGCGCGCGCCTCGGAGATCTACGGGTCGCTCGGCGTCGCGATCGGCCTCCTGGTGTGGCTGTACGTGATCGGGAGGCTGACCGTCGCCGCACCGGTCCTGAACGCGACGCTGCACGCGCGGCGGCGGGAGGATGATGGTCCCGACGCCGCACCCCGAACCGAACGGAGGACGTGATGGCACGATCGATGGAGGGTGAGGCGGCGGATCACCTCGTGCTCGTCCGAGCCGGCGAGCGCGGGGTCGCGGACGAAGGGAGGTCGCCGGCCGACGACCTGGAGGTCATGCTCCTCCAGTCGGTCCGTGTGGCCGTCGGCGCCTTCGTCGCCGCCGCGGCGTTCGGCGCCGAGATCGTCCGACGCACGCTGGGCGAGGAGCCGGACCGGGAGGAGGCCGAGCCGCCGCTGGCCTCGCTCGTCGCCGGGGCGACCCTCGGCCTCGCGGTCGAGACCGCCACCCGGGCGACCGGCGTCGCGACGCGCACCGTCCGGACGCTCGCGCCGTATGGGTCGTGGATCCTCGCGGCGACCGGTGCGCAGCGCACGCTCCAGCGGACGATGACGCGACTCGACACTCGCTGGCAAGGGGTCGTGCCGCAGACGCAGGAGGCCGCCGAGGCGTTCGCGCGCGAGCTCGTCCCCGAGATCGTCACCGCCCTGCTCGACCGGATCGACCTCACCGCCCTGGTCGAGGAGCGCGTCGACCTGGACGCGGTCGTCGCCAGGGTGGACGTCGACGCGATCGCCGAGCGCCTGGACCTGGACGCGGTCGCCCGGCGGCTCGACGTGGACGCGGTCGTCGACCGGCTCGACCTCGTCGCCATCGCGCGCGGCGTGATCGATCAGCTGGACCTCGCGGCCATCGCCCGGGGGGTGATCGACGAGCTCGACCTGCCTGCGCTGATCCGCGAGTCGACCGAGGGCGTCACCGGCGAGGCGGTGGACGACCTCCGGTACGGCGCCGTCGACGCGGACCGCTCGGTCGCCAGGATCGTCGATCGGGTCCTCCGGCGCCGACGGACCGACGCGGTGCCGACCCCCGACGACCCCGGTGCGGTCCCGTGAGCGTCGCGCTCCCGGCGGCGGCCCGGGGGTTCCAGGGATCGAGGGCCGGGATCGTGTCCCGCTCGGTCGCCGCCGTCATCGACCTCGGCGTCGCCGTGGTGGCGGCGTTCGTCCTGGTCCTCATCCGGTCCGTCTGGACCTTCTTCTCCTCGAGCGGCTCGACCCTGCGGGTGGTGTGGCCGACGCGCCTGGGCCTCTCGACGCTGGTGTGGGCGGTGCTGTTCGTGTACCTCGCGTGGGGCTGGGCCAGGACGGGCAAGACGCTGGGCAAGCGCGTCCTCGGGCTGACGGTGGTCCCCCTGGGCGGCGGCGGCCGGCTCCCGGCGTGGGTGGCCGTGGGTCGCGCCCTCCTCTACGCGGTGTTCCCGGTCGGCCTGCTCTGGTGCGCCGTGAGCGGGACGCAGCGCTCCGTGCAGGACCTGCTCCTGCGTACCGCGGTCGTCTACGACTGGCGGGGCCGACGCCGGCCCCGCCGAGCGGCGTGAGACGACGCCCCGACCCTGCCGTCCACGGGCCGTTCGGCGTGTACCGTGACGCAGGGTGCGTTCCATCGTGGTGACGTGGCGATGTCGGTGACCGAGCATCCGCGGGCGGAGGGCCCGGCCGAGCTGCCGGCCCCCGAGGTGCGCCGGCGGTTCGACGCCGTCGTCTTCGACTGGGACGGCACGGCCGTGCCGGACCGCGCCGCCGACGCCGGGCCGGTGCGGGCCGTGATCGAGGCGCTATGCCGCGCCGGGCTCGAGGTGTTCGTCGTGAGCGGGACGAACGTCCGCAACGTGGACGGGCAGCTCCGCGCGCGCCCCGCCGGGCCGGGCGAGCTGCACCTGCTGCTCAACCGCGGCTCCGAGGTGTTCCGGGTCGACCGCCGAGGACCGCACCTGGTCGAGCGCCGCTCGGCGACGCCGAAGGAGCACCTGGCGCTCGACGCCGCCGCTCGGCGCACGATCGAGCGCCTGGCCGCCCGCGGGCTCCACGCCGAGGTCGTCGCCCACCGCCTGAACCGCCGCAAGATCGACGTGATCCCCGAGCCCGAGTGGGCCGACCCGCCCAAGGCGCTGATCGGCGAGCTGCTCGAGGCGGTCAAGCGGCGCCTGGCGGCCGCCGGCGTCCGGGGCCTGCCGGAGGCCGTCGAGGTGGCCGAGGCCGCAGCGCGCGAGGCCGGGCTCCCCGACCCTCGCGTGACGAGCGACGCCAAGCACGTCGAGATCGGTCTCACGGACAAGTCGCACTCCGCGGAGTGGATCTTCTCGGAGCTCGAGCGGCTGGGGATCCCGCCCGAGCACGTGCTGATCGCGGGCGACGAGTTCGGCCCGCTCGGCGGGCTGCCCGGCAGCGACTCGCTGATGCTCGTCCCGCGGGCGGCGGGGGCCGTCGCCGTCACCGTCGGTGCCGAGCCCGAGGGCGTGCCGGAGGGCGTGCTGCCGCTCGGCGGCGGCCCGGCCACCTTCCTCGCGGTGCTCGAGGATCAGCTCGCGCGGCGCCAGCGCGGCGACCTCCCCGAACCTCGACCGGACCCGGGATGGACGCTCTCGGTCCACGGGGTCGACCCGAAGATGGAGCGCGTCCACGAGAGCCTGCTGACGCTCGCCGACGGCCGCGTCGGCACGAGCGGCACCCCGCTCGCGCTGCACCCGGCGGCGGTTCCCGGCGTCCTGGCGGCGGGGATCTACGACGGGGAGGGCTCCGAGAGCTCGCTCCTGACGTGCCCCGTGTGGGCACAGCTCTCGCTGTGGTTGGACGAGGACGAAGACGACGTGGCCCGCGTGCTCGACATGCGCGCCGGGCTCCTCCACGAGGAGGCCCGGACGGACGGAGCCAACGTCCGCTCGGTCCGGTTCGCGAGCCTCGCGCGCCCGGGCCTCGGGGTGTTCCGGACGCAGACGGCCTCGGCGCCCGTCGAGCCGAGGCCGGCGCCCTCGCTCCCGCCGGGGCTCGAGGGCGAGCAGGGCCGGCTGGACGGCATCCCGTGGGCCCGCCTCCAGGCCTCCGAGGGCGGGGTGGCGACCGCGGTGCGCGACGCCGCCCGCCACGTGGACGGGAGCCACGTCGTCGAGCGCTTCGCGGCCTACGTCCCCGACGCCCACCGCCGACCGCGTCGCACCCGCGCCGTACGGACGGTCGACCAAGCCGCGGACGAGGGGTTCGAGCGCCTGCTCCGCGAGCACCGCATCGCCTGGAGCCGCCGATGGGAGGACGCCGACATCCGGATCGAGGGAGACGACGACCTCCAGCGGCAGGTGCGGCTCGCGATGTTCCACCTGATGGGATCGGTCGCCGACGAGGGCGAGGCGGCGGTCGGCGCCAGGGGGCTCACCGGCCCGGCGTACCGGGGGCACGTGTTCTGGGACAGCGACGTGTTCGTGTTGCCATTCCTCGCGGCCACGCACCCGCCGGCGGCCCGCGCGATGCTCGAGTACCGGATCCGGCGGCTCCCCGCCGCGCGGACGATCGCGAACGTGCTCGGTCGCAAGGGCGCCCGGTTCCCGTGGGAGTCGGCGCACACGGGGTTCGACGTCACGCCGCAGACCGCACGCGACCGCATGGGCAACATCGTCCCGATCCGGACCGGCCTGATCGAGGAGCACATCGTCGCCGACGTCGCGTGGGCCGCCTGCTGCTACGCGGACTGGAGCGGCGACACCGGGTTCCTGCGGGGGCCGGGCTTCGACCTGGTCGTGGAGACGGCGAGGTACTGGGCCTCGCGTGTGCGCTGGGACCGGATGGGGAATGCCCACATCTTCGGGGTGATCGGACCGGACGAGTACCACGAGGCGGTGGACGACAACGCGTTCACGAACGTCATGGCGCGCTGGAACCTGCGGCGCGCCGCCGCCCTCGCCGAGGGCGACGAGCGCGTGCCGGAGTTCGAGCGCCTGCGGTGGCTCGAGACGGCGGAGGCGCTGATCGACGGGTACGACCCGCGCACGAAGCGCTACGAGCAGTGCGCCGGCTTCTACGATCTGGCGCCGCTGCGGATCGACGAGATCGCCCCGAAGCGGCCGATCGCCGCCGACCTGCTCCTGGGGGTGGACGTCGTGCGCGGCGCCCAGATCCTCAAGCAGGCCGACGTCCTGATGCTCCACCACCTCGTGCCGAACGAGGTGGCGCCGGGATCGCTCGTGCCGAATCTCGAGTACTACGAGCCGCGCACCGCGCACGGCAGCTCGCTGTCGCCGGGGATCCACGCGTCGCTGTTCGCGCGCGCCGGCCGGCTCGAGGAGGCGGTCCACGCGCTCGGCATCGCGGCGCGCATCGACCTGGAGGACCTCACGGGCACCTCGGCGGGCGGGCTGCACCTCGCGACCATGGGGAGCGTCTGGCAGGCCCTCGTCTTCGGCTTCGTGGGGGCGCGGCCGAAGGACGACGTCCTCGAGCTCGACCCGCGGTTGCCCGACGCCTGGGGATCGCTCGAGGTCCGCCTGTGCTTCCGGGGCAGCCGCATCCGCATGCGGGTGGAACCGACGGCCCTCGAGATCCGGGCCGATGGGCCGGGCCGGATCCGGCTCCGAGGGAGCACCGTGATGACGCTCGCGCCGGGCGTGCCGAGGCGCTGGTCTCGCTCGGGCAACCGATGGAAGGAGACACGTCCGTGAGCACCGTGCTGACCGCGATCGACGGCTCCCCGATCTCGGCCGCGGTCCTCGAGGTTGCCAGGGAGATCGCGCGGGTGCTCGACGCCCAGGTCGACGCGGTCCACGTGCTCGAGGGCGAGGACCTGCCGGACGTCGAGATCTCGGGCGGCGAGACGCCGCTGCGGCTGCTCCGAGGCGATCCCTCGAGCGTGCTGATCGACGAGGCCTCGACCGAGAACGTCGCGGCCGTCGTCATCGGCGCGTGCCGCGAGGCGGGCCGGCCCGCGCCCGCGGGGCACGTCTCGCTCGACGTGATCGGCGCCGTCCGCAGGCCCGTCGTCGTGGTTCCGCCGATGACGGCCCTCGACTACGAGCTGCACACCGTCCTCGTCCCCGTGCAGGGGCGCCCGGCCCACGCGCTCGAGGACGTTGTCCGCCTGGCCGAGAACCCGCAGCTGCACGTCGTGATCCTGCGCCTGCTCGACGAGACGACGATCCCCTCGTTCGAGGACCAGGGGCACTACGACGTCGAGGCCTGGGCGGACGAGTTCCTGGCCCGCTGGGTGCCGGGCGCGGGTTCGGACACCGCGATGGAGGTGCGGATCGGCGAGCCCGAGGAGCTGGTCGTCTCGGTCGCGCAGGAGGTGTGCGCCGACCTGGTGGCGCTCGGGCGCCGGCGCGACCGACCGGCCACCGAGGCGCCGCTCCTGCTCACGGCGCTCGAGCGGGGCCACGTGCCGATCGTGCTGTTCCCGCTGGCCCGGCGCTCTCCGGACGTCGTCGGCCCGCGGATCTCCCGGTAGTCGCCCGACTGGGAGGCGGTGAAGCGGACGGCCGCCGAGTCCCGCGACCGGGTCCTGGACACGTCAGGGTTCCGACCGCCGAGCATCTGACGAGCCCGCGCCGTCGCTCCGCCCGGTCGCGCGGATCACCCGAAGCGCTGGCCTCCCGCCACCGGCGGCTCGTACGCTCGCCCCGACGCCTCGTCGACGACCACGGGCCCCTCCGCCGTGAGCGCGTAGAGGATGAGGACGTCGAGCCCGATGATCAGGATCGACGACACGGGGTGCGCGCCGATCGAGAAGAACCAGACGAGCATCGACACCGACGCCCCGATCAGCCCGAGGGCCGTGCCGGCCGTCATGCGGAGGGCGAGCAGGACCGCGGTCAGGACCTGCAGCGCACCCACGATGAGCCAGACCCAGCCCCAGAACGCCAGGTTCTGATACAGGAGCGAGCCCTCCTCGAAGTACTCGCTCTTCGACAGCCCGGCGATCCCGATCACCAGGTTCCAGACGCCCGCGATGCCGATCGCGATCATGGCGAACGTGGTCCAACCGCGGCTGCGCTCTGGCTCGGACATGCTTCGCCCCCTCGCTCGATCCTTCCCACCGAGGAGGCTGGCATCGCCCAGGTCCGTGGACATCATCCCGCTCGGATGATGTTCGTTCCCACCGCATCCGGTCGGTGGCCACGCCGAGCCGGCACCGCGCCGTCGCGGTCCCGGAGTCCTTTCATCCCAACGGTATGACGACGGATACCCGACCCCGTCCCTACCGTTCCCGGTGGAGATCCGTGCGGCGGAGCCGCGCGAAGATCGAGCGGCCACGACGTAGAGGGGAGGACCGAGATGAACCTCGGAGAGGTCCTGTGGGCGATGCTGGTGTTCTTCTTCTGGTTCATGTTCATCTGGATGTTCATCGGGGTGTTCGCGGACATCTTCCGGCGCGAGGACCTCTCCGGGTGGGGCAAGGCGGGGTGGATCCTGCTGATCGTGGTCCTGCCGCTGCTGGGCATCCTGATCTACATGATCGCCCGGCCGAAGATGACCGAGCAGGACCGGCGGATGATGGCCGAGGCGCAGGAGGCGCAGCGCCGCATGTCCGGATACTCGGCCGCCGACGAGATCGCCAAGCTCGCGACGCTGCGGGACGAGGGACAGATCACCGCGGAGGAGTACGAGCGGCTGAAGGCGCAGGCGGTCGGCTGACCTGCGCTCCATCGGCCGACCGCGGGAGGCGCGCGTCCGGCGGGCCAGCGGGAGGGAGGACGAGGTGGACTGGTCGATCGGTGACGTGATCTGGACCGTGATCGTGCTCACGTTCTGGGTTCTCGTCCTGTCGATGTTCGTGCGCGTGTTCGCCGACATCTGGCGGCGCGACGACGTCTCCGGCATCGCCAAGGCCCTGTGGATCCTGCTCATCGTGGTCCTCCCGTTCGTCGGGATCCTGATCTACGTGATCGCCAGGCCGGCGGTGACCGAGCAGGATCGGCGGATCGCCGCCGAGGAGCTCGAGCGGGCACGCCGGCTCGAGGGCTACTCGGCCGCGGACGAGGTGGCGAAGCTGGCGAAGCTCCGCGACGACCGCGAGATCACCGCCGAGGAGTACCAGGAGCTGAAGTCAAGGGCGATGCTGTAAGGCGTCGCCGAGCCGCCAAGGAGCTGCGCCGCCCGTCGTCTGCCCCGGGCGCCGCGTTCGGTCGACGCCTGGGGGCCGTCCACTAGGATGAGCCCGTGAGCGGTTCTGTCACGCGTCCTAAAGCTCGGCGGCCCAAGGGGCCCGAGCGTGCCGAGCCGGCGTTCCCGGTGCTCGAGGCGAAGCTCTCGGTCCCGCCTCCGAGGGAAGGGATCGTCCCCAGGGACCGTCTGCTTCGGCGTCTCCACTCATCGGACGGACGGCCGATCGTGGCGGTGGTGGCGCCACCCGGGTACGGCAAGACGACGCTCTTGGCGCAATGGGCGGAGACGGATGGACGACCGGTCGTCTGGCTCACCGTCGACACCCGCGACAACGATCCCTCGGTCCTCCTCACGTACCTCGCCCTCGGGTTGGAGCGGATCGGGGCGATCGATCGCACGATCTTCGCCGCCCTTCCGTCGCCTCCGTCACGGCTCATGTCGACGGTCGTCCCGCGACTGGTCGCCGCGATCCAGGCATCGGATCCGAAACCCCTCGTCATCCTGGATGATGTGCATCTGATCACCGAGCAGTCGTCGATCGACGTCCTCACCGAGCTGGCCTCGACCATCCCCCCCGGCGTCCAGCTCGCCATCGGCGGCCGCTCTGACATCGCGCTCCCGCTGCCCGTGTTGCGGGCACGTGGGCGATCGGTCGAGATCGGCATCGACGACCTCGCCCTGGACGACCAGGAGTCGATCGCGCTGCTGCACGAGGCGGGGATGCAGGGCCCAGCGGACACGGTGGCGGACGTCGTGGCGCGGACCGAAGGTTGGCCGGCGGCGGCGTACCTCGCTGCGCTGTCGTTCGGCTCCGGCACCGATCCCGATAGGGCCACGGCGTTCAGCGGAGCGGACCGTTTCGTGTCCGACTACGTCTGGTCGCAGATCCTGGAGCGCGTCCCGCCGAAGGACCTTCGGTTCATGACCCGGACGTCCGTGCTCGACCGGATGTGCGGACCCCTCTGCGACGCGGTCACCGGGTCCCGGGGGTCGACCGACGCCCTTCAGCGACTCGAGCGTGCCAGCCTCCTCCTCATGCCGTTGGATCGCCGACGCGAGTGGTACCGGTACCACCCGCTTCTCCGGGATGTGCTGCGCGCGGAGCTCGAGCGTCGAGAACCCGAACGTGTGTCCGACCTGCAACGCCGCGCAGCCGGGTGGTACGAGCGCGAGGGGATCCCGGACACCGCCATCGAATACCTCATCGCCGCGGACGACGCGGAGCGCGCGGCGGAGCTCATGACGATCGTCTCCCAACCCGCGTACCGGGTGGGTCGGATCGTGACGGTCCTGCGCTGGATCGCGTGGCTGGAGGAGCACGGCAACCTGGAGGATCACGCGCCCCTCGCGGTCCTCGGCGCATGGGTCTACGCGTCGATCGGGAACGCCGCAGACGCGGAACGCCTGACGGCCGTCGCGGAGGGATCGTCGTCCGACGGCCCGTTGCCGGACGGGAGTCCATCGATCGGCCCGTGGATCGCCGTGGTGCGCGCCCTGCGCTGCGTCGACGGCTTCACGACGATGCGCGCGGACGCGGAGCGTGCCTTGGCCGAGACCCCGACGACGAGCTTCTTCCACCCAGTGGCACTCCTGTTCACGGGCGTCGGGTTGCGACTGGCCGGGGAACCCGAAGAGGAGACGCGCTACCTGGACGCTGCCGAGGCCGGTGAGGCCACGGAGGCATACCCCCTCACGTCCTTCTCCCTGGGTCTGCTCGCGGCTTCGCAGGCCTCGCGCGGGGACTGGACCAGGGTCGGATCCACCCTCGCGCGGGCACGTGCCTCGATCGAGGACGGGGGGTTGGAGCACTACTGGACAAGCGCGCTCGTCTATGCGCTGGGAGCGCGGCTGGCCCTCCATCGAGGCGACCAGACGACGGCCCAGGCAGACCTGACCCGCGCGCAGCGCCTCCGGCCGGTGCTCAACCACGCCATACCGTGGGCCGCCGTGCTGGCGCGGATCGAGATGATCCGTGCGCACATCGCACTCGCGGACCCCGCGGGCGCTCGCACCCTGCTCCGTGAAACCGACGACATCCTCGATCGGTCGAGCGACCTCGGGACCCTCGTGGAACAGGTCGAGGAGGCACGTCGTCTCGTACAGGCGATGCCGAGCGGGGCCGCCGGGGCCTCGTCGCTGACGGCCGCCGAGCTCCGGCTCCTCCCCTACCTCCACACGTACATGTCGTTCCGGGACATCGCGCAACGCCTCTTCGTGTCGCCGAACACGGTGAAGACGCAGGCCGTCTCCCTCTACCGCAAGCTCGGGGTCTCGTCCCGGAGCGAGGCCATGGAGCGCGCGGAGGAGCTGGGTCTCATCGACCGCTGAGACTCAGCCCGCGGCGCCCTGGCCGACCGCCTGCATCACGTGGTGCTCATGCAGCTCCTTCTCCGACTCGTGCCGCGAGGGCTTCAGGTCGAAGACCACCTGCTTCACCGAGCCGGTGAAGGCGTAGGGGGCTCGGTCCTCGTAGGCGAGGTCGACGACCCCTCCGTTGTCGCGGCCGATGTCCATGCCCGCGTAGGTCGTGAAGATCAGCGAGATCGTGCGCGGCATCGTGCCCTCGCCGATCTGCTCGTCGTTCGCCCAGAGCGTGACCTTGCCGCTCGTTCCGGGTCTCGGTTCGTCGGCCTCGAACAGCATCTTCAGCCTCACCTGCCCGGTGGGGATCGGCTCGGTCGAGGTCTGCTTGTACGTGTCCACCCCCAGGTACTGGTAGGTGTGGTTCAACAGCCCGTTCTCGTCGACCCACAGGGCGAACCCGCCGATGAAGTCGGCGAAGGCGACCACGACGCCCTCGGCCCCGCCCTCCGGCACCTCCAGCTCGGCCTCGATCGCGTACGACCGTCCGATGATCCGTGGGATCATCGTCGTCCCCACGTTCTGGACGTCGCCGGCGAACGTGAATCGGGTCGTGGTCGGCATCGGCGGGACGATCCCGAAGAAGGCCGCGAAGCCGCCGAGGAGCGGCAGCACACGGTTCCGTTCGGCCTCCTGCCAGAAGAGCGCCTTGAGCTCCTCCAGCTTCTCGGGCCGCTCGGCGGCCAGGTCGCGCGCCTGTGAGAAGTCGTCCACCAGGTGGTAGAGCTCCCACCGGTCCTGCTCGGGGTCGTACGCACCGGGCGCGAACAGCTTCAGCGTCTCGGGGCTGAAGTCCCAGGGGCGCTTGTCCAGCTTGGCGCAGGCCCACCAGCCGTCCTCGTAGATCGCGCGGCTCCCGTACATCTCGAAGTACTGCACGGTGTGCCGCTCCGCCGCGCTCGCGTCGTCGAGCGTGTACGCGAAGCTCGTGCCGTCCATGGGCTCCTGCTCGATGCCGTCGACGACCCGAGGCTCCGGGACGCCGATCAGCTCCAGGATGGTGGGGACGACGTCGATGCAGTGCGTGAACTGGGTGCGCAGATCTCCGCCCGCCGCGATCCGGTTCGGCCATGCGATGACCATCGGGTCGCGCGTGCCGCCCAGGTGACTGGCCATCTGTTTGCCCCACTGGAACGGCGTGTTGTTGGCGTGGGCCCAAGCCGCCGCGAAGTGGGGAGCCGAGTGGAAGCCCCCGAGCTCCTCGATCCCACCGTATTTCTCGATCAGTTCCAGCTGTTCATCGGCCTCGAGCACGAGGCCGTTGAAGAAGGTGGTCTCGTTGAACGAGCCGGTGAGCGTGCCCTCCATGCTGGCGCCGTTGTCGCCCCAGATGTAGACGACGATCGTGTTGTCGAGATCCCCCATCTCCTCGATCGCGTCGAGGAGCCTCCCGACGTTCCAGTCGGCGTTCTCCGAGAACCCGGCGTACACCTCCATCTGGCGCGTGTACAGCTTCTTCTGCGCGTCGCTCAGGGAGTCCCAGGCCGGGAACAGGTCCGGCCGTTCGGTCAGCTCGGTGTCCGGAGGGACGATGCCCAGCCTCTTCTGACGCTCGAGGGTCTGCTCACGGTACGCGTCCCAGCCCTCGTCGAACCGTCCCCGGTACCGGTCTGCCCACTCCTTGGCGACGTGGTGCGGCGCGTGGGCGCACCCGGTCGAGTAGTACATGAACCACGGCTTCTCGGCGTCCTGCGCCCGGACCGCGTGCAGCCACTCGACGGCCTTGTCGGTGATGTCGTCCGGGAAGTAGTAGAGCTTGCCGTCCTCGCCCTCGGGCACTCCGAGCGTCGAATTGTCCTGCGTGATGATCGGGTCGTACTGGCCCGCCGCGCCGGTGAGGAAGCCCCACCAGTGGTCGAAGCCCCATCCCGTCGGCCAGTGATCGAAGGAGCCCGCGGGGCCCATCTCGTGGCCGGGGGTCATGTGCCACTTCCCGAACCCGCCGGTGACGTACCCGTTCTCCTTGAGGATCCTCGGGAGCGCCGTGCAGCTCCGCGGCCGGATGCCCGTGTAGCCCGGGAACGGACCCGGGAACTCCGCGATCCCTCCCATGCCCACGCGGTGGTGGTTGCGGCCGGTCAGGAGCGCCGCCCGCGTCGGCGAGCACACGGCGGTGACGTGGAACCGGTTGTAGGTCAGACCCATCTCCTGGACGCGCGTCAGCGTCGGCGTGCTGATCTCGCCCCCGAACGTGTCGGGGCCGCCGAAGCCGGCGTCGTCGATCAGGACGATCAGGACGTTCGGCGCGTCGTCGGGCGTCTTCGGCCCCGGGATGAAGCTCCAATCCGCGGCCGATGAGTCGATCGTCCGCCCCATCGCGCCGCCGAAGGTCCGGTCCGGGATCGGCAACACCGTGCGGTCCGGGTTGAACTTGCCCGCCGCTTCGCCGAGGGCGTCCTTCAGCCCCCGAAGACCGCGCTCGTCCATCTCCACGAGCGACTTGGCCGGGGATCCGGGGAGCGCGAGCTCGGCCGCGAGCCGATCCTCGCGCTCGACGATCGCGAGGATCGCCGCCATGCCGGGCTTGAGCCTCTCGCCCAACCCCGACTCGAGCCCGGTGTCGAGCTTGTGCTTCGCGAACCGCCCGACGAGCCCACCCACGGCGGCGCCGAGGGCGACCGATGCCAGCAGCGGGGGCGCCGCAAGGCCGACCAGGACGCCGACACCGCCGCCCCAGCCCGCCCCCTTGCGTCCGAGCTTGTCTCCGGTGTCGGTGACGCGGACCTCGCCGTCCTCGTCGCGCTGCACGAGGATCACGCCCTCGGTTCTGACCTGCTTCGCCTTCACGAGTTCCACGAGCCCGTCGAAATCGCGCTCGGCGGCCTCGATCGTCTGATAGCCCGCCAGGATGAGGTCCAACGTGTCGCTCACGGCTGCCTCCTTCGTTCCATCGGCGTCGAAGGTCAGGCTCGACCCCTGTCCGCACCGTGGCCATCGTGTCGCACGTGATGCGCGCGGCCATCACACCGTTCGGATGATTCCGGCGTGTCCGGTTTCATCCCCGCGGCATGATGCTGCGCAGCGGGGCGCTCTTTAGCGTCGGAGCGTGTGCGGTCGCGGCCGCCACGTACCCGAGACGAAGGGGGTGGATCCGTGAGCGAGACCGAGCTCGATGAGTTCGGCCCCGTCGATTACCTGGTCGTCGAGTTCCCCGCGGGGAAGAGCAGGTTCACCGGGGAGATGGCGTCAACGCTCTCCGATCTCGTCGACCGAGGACTCGTCCGGGTCCTCGATCTGGTCATCCTCCGGAAGGAGGAGGACGGATCGTTCGACGGGTTCGAGCTGTCCGACCTAGACGACAGCGAGGTCGGCGAGTTGCGCGCGTTCGAACGGGACGTCGCGGAGCTGCTGTCCGAAGAGGACGTGGTCGCCATCGCCGAGGCGATGGAGCCCGGCAGCACCGCAGCCGTGCTGGTCTGGGAGAACTCGTGGGCAGCGCCGTTCGCATCGTCTGTCCGCCGCGCCGGCGGCCAGCTGGTAGCGACGGGCCGCATCCCGATCCAGGCCATCATCGGGCTGATCGAGGAAGACGAGCGGGCCGACTCGGAAGGAGCGTGACATGCCGCTAGCTAGAGCTCGGATGGCGAGACGAGGCGTGATCGGGGCTCCGGTCGCTCGTACCGCCGCCGTCGTCGGGACGGCCGCCGTCGTCTCGCATGGGGTGAATCGTCGTCAGGACCGGCGGGGCGATCGCCGGGACGATCGACGGGACCGTCGCTAGAGGGAGAGAGAGCGAGATGATCTGGGCGATCCTGATCGCCCTCGGAGTGCCCCTGTGGCTGTGCGCGATCGCCATCCTGATACTCGTCCTGCGCAACCGTTCCCTCCGACAGCGGTACGGCGACCTCCCGGTGCGGGTCCTTCGCCCCGGCACGAAGCGGTGGGTGCGCGGTCATGCGGTGTGGGTCTCCGACGTGTTCGCGTGGCGAGCCAGTCCCGCGGCATGGAAGGAGGGCCTCGAACGGGTCGCCTCGGTGGAGACTCTCGCTCCAAGCGAAGAGGAGCGGGGGAAGCTCCGAGCGCTCGACGATCCCGTGATCGCCCGCCTGGGTCTGCAGGAGGGCTCCGAGCTGCTCGTGGCCGTGAGCGGCACCGATCGTGCCCAGGTGCGGGGACCGTTCGGCGAGCGGTCCCCCGCGTCGACGTCGAAGCCCGGCGTCGCCTGAGGGGCGCCGTGGACGGAGTGCGCGCCGCCGATCGCGGGAGCTGATCGGAGGCGACCTCATGGGAGGTGGGTCGGTGGACGGCATCGCCATCCTGCTCGTGATCACGGTGGCGTATGGCCTGTTGGCCCGGCGGCTCGACCGCTTGTCGATCAGCGCCCCCATGGTCTTCGTCGCCGCCGGGTGGGCCCTCGGCCCCGACGGCGCCGGCGTGCTCGACCTCTCGCTCGACAGCGAGGTCGTCCTAGCGTTCACCGAGATCACGCTGGCCGCTCTGCTGTTCGCGGACGCGACCTCGGTGCCTCTGCGGCAGGTCGAGGGCGACGCCCGGGTCCCGGGGCGACTCCTCGGGGTCGGGTTACTGCTCACGATCGTGATCGGGACGCTGCTCGGGTTGGTGCTCATCCCCGAGCTCGGCTGGGCCGGTGCCGCGCTGATCGCATCGGTCCTCGCTCCGACGGACGCGGCACTGGGGATGGCGGTCGTGACGGATCGGGCCGTCCCCGTCCGCATCCGGCGAGCCCTGAACATCGAGAGCGGTCTCAACGACGGCATCGCGACCCCGTTCGTGACGGTGTTCCTGGCCGCCCTGCTGAGCGAGGAGGGCCTCGAGGAAGGGTCGTGGATCCTCGACGCGGTCGGGCAGATCGGCCTCGCGATCCTGGTCGCAGTGCTGGTCGGCGGGCTCGGGGCTGGGCTCCTCTCCGCGGCTTCGAGGCGAGGGTGGACCTCCGCTATGTCCGAACAGCTCTGCGTCCTCGGGCTCGCGGTCCTCGCCTATGTGGGGGCCGTCGCGGTCGGAGGGAACGGGTTCGTGAGCGCGTTCGCCGCCGGTCTGGTCTTCGGCGCGGTGGGGAAGCCCCCTCGCGAGGCGATCGCCTTCACCGAGGACGCGTCGCTGTTCGCGTCCTTCCTCGTGTGGGTCGTCTTCGGCGCCTCGTTCGTCGGGCCCATGATCGCCGGATCCCTGGACGCACCCGCCATCGTGTACGCCCTGCTCAGCCTGACGATCGTGCGGATGGCGCCGGTCGCGATCGCGCTCGTCGGCCAGGGGTTCCGTCGGCACACCGTCGCGTTCATGGGATGGTTCGGCCCACGAGGTCTCGCCTCCGTGGTGTTCACCCTGCTCGCGGTCGAGGAGCTCCGAGGGGCTCCGGTCGATCTCCCCCTCTTCGAGATCGCGACGTGGACGATCCTGCTCTCGGTCATCCTCCACGGGGTCACCGCGCGCCCCCTGGCGGCGTCCTATGGAGGGCGGATCCGCGCCGGAGACCCCGGCGCACCGGAGCTCCTGGAGGTCGCCGAGCCACGGCCGCGGAGGCATCTGCTCCAGCCGCGGACCGATGCCGGATCCGCAGCGGCCTAGCCCGGCTGGAGGGACGCACATGCGTCGCCGTTTCATGCCGAGCGGGTGATGCGGAGGTCTGGCGCACACGGTTGCATGGAGGCGGTCGGCGGACGATCGAACTTCGCGACGGCTGAGGCCCGGAGGAAGAGCTCATGGCGGAGTACGAGCGCAAACTCAGGTGCCTGGCGGTGCACGACGAGCGCTTCATCGCGGCGGCCCTCGCGTCGGACCGGGGGAACCTCGACGCCTCGGAGCTGGACCCCAAGACGCATGCGCTCGTGCGCCTCGGCGCCCTCCTCGCGCTCAGCGCCACCCCGCCATCGCTGCAGTCGGACGTCGAAGCAGCGCTCGCCGCAGGGGCGAGCTTCGACGAGATCGTCGGCACGCTCATCGCGGTCGCACCGGAGATCGGAACCGCACGGACGGTCTCGCAGGCGCCGGAGCTCGCCCTCGCTCTGGGTTACGACGTCGATGCGGCGCTCCAGGAGCCGTCCGGGAGCCGTCCGGGGGTCCTCGACCGCGATGACCACGGCGGCTAAGGTCGGAGAGAGGAAAGGGGGAGCACATGTCCATGTCGGGCAGGGAGCCCAGCGGTTGGGCGATCGGATGGACGTACTTCGCGGGCTTCATGATGATCATGATCGGGACGTTCCACGTGATCGCGGGGCTGGCGGGGGTCCTCGAGGACGAGTTCCTGCGCGTGGTTCCGGCCGTCGGGACCGAAGCCCAGGGCGACGTCTACTTCCTGCAGTTCGACGCGACGACGTGGGGCTGGATCCATCTGATCGGCGGCATCGTGGTCGCGCTCGCGGGCTTCGGACTGTTCAGCGGAGCGGTCTGGGCTCGGACGATCGGGGTCATCATGGCCCTCATCAGTGCACTCATCGCGTTCGCCTGGATCCCCTGGTACCCGGTCTGGGGCATCATCATCATCGCGATGGCGATCGCGGTCATCTGGGCGCTGACGGCCCACGGACGCGACGTCACGACCTACGAGTAGCCGAGGGTTGTGGTGACCGCCGCCGCGGGGTTCGCCCATGGCCCCGCGGCGGCACCCCGTTCCAGGAACCGGCTGGCGTGGTCGAGGTGATGGCGCGCGTCACCCGAGCGGATCGGCGTCACCCACGACGAGGGGGGCTCGGGTGAGCGGATCGTCGGAGACCGGGTCCAGATCCACCGGTTGGAGGCGTGTGCTGCTGGCGTTCGGGGCCGTCGCGGCGACCCTGGCCGCCGCCGCGGTCGCCTGGGGTTGGGCCAGCCCCGTGCCCGAGACCGCAGCCGGCGCGCCCGCGGACGAGCTCACGGAGGAAGAACCTGCCCTGGTCGCGGTGCCCGTCCCGACGGGACGTGAGCCACCCGCGTGGGTGAAGCCCACGGTCCTGTGGACGATCGCGGTCGTCGTCGCCGTGGGCGTCGCGTTCTGGCTGCTCGACGTGCTCGCGACGATCGTGATGTACCTCGTCCTCGCGCTGTTCTTCTCGTTCGCGCTCGAGCCGGCGGCGAACCGATTGGTGCGACGCGGTTGGCGGCGCGGTGCGGCGACCGGGCTCCTGCTCGCGGTGACCTTCCTCCTGCTCGTGTTCGTCGGCCTGATCTTCGTCGGCGCGTTGATCCGAGGTGCGGCCGCGCTGGTCGCCAACGTTCCCGAGTGGTCCCAGACGGTCGCCGACTGGCTGTCCGACACCTTCGGGATCACGGTATCGACCGACTCCCTCGCCGAGGGCGCGACGAGCGCCTCTGCGTCGCTGAGCGACTCCGCGGAGAAGCCGATCGAGGTCCTCCTCGGGTTCAGCGCATCCCTGATCGGCGGCATCTTCGCGATGTTCACCGTCGGGATGTTCATCTTCTACATGGTGGCCGAGGGGCCGAAGTTCAAGCGGGCGGTCCTCTCGTTCTTCCATCGCGAACGGCAGGAGGAGCTCGTCTCGATCTGGGAGGCCGCGATCGAGAAGACCGGGGGCTACTTCTATTCGAAGATGACCCTCGCCGTGATCAACGGCGGCGCGTTCTTCGTCGTGCTGGTGCTCCTCGGAGTGCCGAGCGCGGCCGCCCTCGCCACGTTCCAGGGCGTGGTGGCCGAGTTCATCCCGATCGTCGGCACCTACATCGCCGCCGTGGTTCCGCTGGTGATCGCGTTCCTCACGGTCGGGATGCCCGAGAGCCTGATCCTGCTGGTCTACGTCCTGATCTACCAGCAGGTCGAGAACTACCTCCTGGCCCCGAAGCTCCAGGCCAGGGCGATGCAGCTCCACCCGGCGGTCGCGTTCGGCGCGGCCCTCGCGGGGGGCGCGATCGGCGGGCTGCTCTGGGCGTTCCTCGCGCTGCCGTTCGCCGCGACCGTCCAGGCCTCGGCCTCGTTGTGGTTCGAGCACCACGAGGTCGTCGAGAGCGAGCTCACCGCCGAGCAGCAGGTGATCGTGAAGATCCCGAAGGAGCATCGGGGGCTCCGCAGCCGTGTGGGCAGGCTCACACGTTCGACGAGGGGCTGGCTCCGGCGCAAGCGCCGCGAGGGCGACGAGGCGGTGGCCGGCACCACCGCCGAGGGGATCCCGCTGGACGTCGATGCCGCTCCATGACGTCGTCGCGAAGACGGCGTTGAGCACCACGGTGTCGCCTCCGGGCCGGTCGCGGCCGCCGAGGCACCTCCCTCGAGCAGCCCCCGGATCCCTCGGACCTCCTCCCTGAGCGCCGCCACCTCCGTCCGGAGTGCCCGACGCTGCTCTTGGAGGGCCGGGAGCGGTGCTCGCCCGAGGTGATCGCCTGTGTCTTCATCCGGTCGGTATGACCTCCGAACCGGGCGACTGGGTTACCGTGCGGTGATGGGCGTCCGCACGAACGCCGCGCCGGAAGCATTCCACCTGCTCGCGAAGCCCACGGGAGCCGTCTGCAACCTGGACTGCACGTACTGCTTCTTCCTGTCCAAGGAGGCGCTCTACCCGGGCAGCCCCTTCCGGATGACCGACGAAACGCTCGACGCGTACCTCGAGCAGCTGATCGACGCGCATCGCACGCCGGAGGTCACGATCGCCTGGCAGGGCGGCGAGCCCACGATGATGGGGTTGGACTTCTACCGTCGGGCGGTCGAGCTCGCGGAGAAGCACCGGAAGCCGGGGCAGCGGATCCAGCACACGATGCAGACGAACGGCGTGCTCGTCGACGACGAGTGGGCGGCGTTCTTCGAGCAGCACGGCTTCCTGATCGGGGTCTCGATCGACGGACCGCGCGAGATGCACGACGCCTACCGAGTGAACAAGGGCGGGTCCGGCACGTTCGACCAGGTCATGAAGGGGTGGGAGACGCTCCGCCGACACGACGTCGACGTGAACGTCCTCTGCACGCTCCACGCGGCGAACGCGGACCATCCGCTCGAGGTCTACCGGTTCTTCCGGGACGACCTGGGCGCCAGGTTCATCCAGTTCATCCCGATCGTCGAGCGCGCCACCCCCGAGACCCTGCCGCTCGCGAACGAGGGGTGGCACGATCGGCCGGGGCGCGAACGCCTGCTCTACACGCAGACGGGCTCCCTCGTCACCGAGCGCTCGATCACCGGCGAGGCCTTCGGACGGTTCCTCGTGCAGGTCTTCGAGGAATGGGTCCGGCGCGACGTGGGCACGGTCTTCGTCCAGATGTTCGACGTCACGTTGGGCGCGCACGTCGGAGAGTACTCGCTCTGCATCCACTCCCCCACGTGCGGGGACGCACTCGCGCTCGAGCACAACGGCGACCTGTACTCGTGCGACCACTTCGTCGAGCCCGAGCACCTGCTCGGCAACATCCACCGGACGAGGATGCTCGAGCTCGTCGCCTCTCCGCAGCAGCGGACGTTCGGCCAGGACAAGCTGGACGCGCTCCCCCGGTACTGCCTGGAGTGCCCGGTCCGGTTCGCCTGCAACGGGGGGTGTCCGAAGGACCGGTTCATCGAGAGCCCGGATGGTGAACCCGGCCTCAACTACCTGTGCACCGGCTACAAACGCTTCTTCGGCCACGTCGATCGGCCGATGCGACGGATGGCCGACCTGCTCCGTGCCGGACGGTTCGCCGACGAGATGATGGGGCTCTACGCGTCGGAGGATGCGAAGCGCGGCCGGAACGACCCGTGCCCGTGCGACAGCGGCCGCAAGTGGAAAGCGTGCCACGGCGCGACGCGGTGACGGGCGTCAACGATCGCCCGTCGTGCCTCGGGGATGCGGGGCAGCCTCGACCGCCGCACGGACCGTGGGGAAGAAGCGGTCACGGCCGATCGCCCCGGTGAGCTCGGCCAGGTCGAAGATCTCGCGCACGTGCTGCTTGAGCCGCGCGACCGCGAACGACGTCCCCTCTGCATCGAGGCTCCGCACGAGCTCGTCCAGCGTCTCGAGCCCTGTGGCATCGACGTCGACGAGCGCTTCGGCGTCGAACACGAGCCACGCCACGCGCGTCGGCGCCCCGTCCAACGCCTCGCGGACCCTTCCGCTCACGTAGCGCGCGTTCGCGAAGAACAGGCGATCGTCCAGCCGGTACACGAGCACGCCGGGCGTGATCCGCGCTCGCGGATGCAGGCTCACGTCCGCGTACCGGTCGAGGCGAGCCACGTATCCGAGGACAGCGTCGTGCGGCCGTGCGCTCCGTCGCACCGTGTCCACCACCGAGAGGGCCACGGCCAGCAGCAGCGCATCGAGCACGCCGAGCACGACTACCCCGACCGTCGTCAAGACCCCGATGACCGCATCGGCGCGCGTCGGCCGCCAGAGCGCTCGCCATGCCTTCGTATCGACGAGCCCGATGGCTGCCGAGACGATGATCGCGCCGAGCGTCGCCGAGGGCAGGTACGCGATCGGTGCCGTGAGGAACAGCAGCACGCAGGCCACCGCCACGACCGCCATGAGGCCCGCGACCTGGGTCCGCACCCCCATCAGGTCGTTCACCGCCGTCCGAGAGCCGCTCGCCCCGATCGGGAAAGCGCCGGTGAGCCCGGCGGCCGCGTCGGCCGCCGCCATCGCGGTCAGCTCCTGCCGGACGCGGACGTGTTGTCCGTGCCGTCCGGCGAACGCGCGGGCCGTCAGGATCTCGTCCGCGAAGCTCACGAGGAAGATCCCGAGCGCGGCTGGGACGAGCCGTGCGAGATCGGCGCCCTCTGCCGAGGGGAGGTGGATCCTCGGCAGGCCGGACGGGACGGCCCCCACGGTCGCGACGCCCCGCGCCGCCAGGTCGAGCGCCCACGACGCCGCGATCGCCCCGATCACGACGGCCAGCGCTGCGGGGAACTTCGGGAGGAGCCGACGCAGGCCCAGGAGGAGCGCGAGGGAGATCGCGCCGACGGCAACGGTCGTGGTGTGCAGGTCGGGGAGCTTGTCCACGATCTCCGCCAGGAGCGGGATCGGGCGCTCGGCCTCGAGCGAGACGCCGAGGAGCTTCCCCATCTGCCCGATGATCAGCACGACCGCGACGCCGTGGATGTAGCCCACGAGCACCGAGCGCGAGAAGTAGTCGGCGATCCAGCCGATCCGGGCGAGGCGCGCGAGGAGGAACGCGGCGCCGACCATGAGCGCGAGGAGCGCCGCCAGGTCCGCGTACCGATCCGGATCGTCCCCGGCCAGCGGCAGGAGCGTCGCGGCGACCAGGGCCGCGATCGATCCCTCGGGCCCCACGATGAGCTGGCGGGACGACCCGAGCACTACGTACGCGACCGTCGGCAACAGCAATGCGTACAGACCGGCCACCGGTGACAGTCCGGCGAGCTCCGCGTAGGCCATCCCCGAGGGGAGCGCGAGCGCGGCGACCGTGACCCCGGCGAGCGCGTCACGCCGGAACGCGGCCCGCCCGTAGGCCGGCAGGTCCCGAGATACCGGCACGACGCGTTCGAGGAGCGGCGGGCGCGCAGCCTTGCGGAAGGGTGAGGCGTCTTCCCCGTACGCCTCGCTCACCCGCGGCCGCCGGCGACGGCTCGTGTTCGACACTCGCGGCCTCCTCGGGGCCGGAGGGACGGTCCCAAGGGAACGCTCGCTCGCCACAGACCGTTCGCCATCACTCGGAACGGATGAATCCTTCGGCGGCCTGGTATGCGAAAGTGACCGTGTAGATGCGGATCGGGATCGTGGGTGCCGGTGCCTTGGGGAGCACGCTCGCCGGACTCTGGACGACCGCGGGCCATCAGGTGGCGGTGGGCGAGCCGGAACCGGAGGCGGCCGCGGCGCTCGCGGAGGCGCTCGGCCCGTCGGTCCAGGCGACCAGCGTCGAGGAAGCCGCCAGGTACGGCGAGGTCGTGGTCCTGACCGGCGCGTTCGGCCGGGCGGAGATGCTGCCCCCCGCCTCGGCGGTCGCGGGCAAGATCGTGATCGATGCCACGAACGCCGTCACCGAGACCGGTGAGGCGATGGACCTTGGAGCGCGGGCGTCGAGCGCGATCGTCGCCGAGACGTTCCCCGACGCCCGCGTCGTCAAGGCACTGAACACGCTCGACGCCGACACGCTGCGCGCCGAGGGCCGACCGTCGGTCCCACGAGAGAAGCGCTTCGTCCTCCTCGTCGCGGGTGACGACTCACGCGCGAAGGAACGGGTCTCCACGTTGATCGAGGAGATCGGCTTCAGCCCGATCGACGCCGGATCGCTCGCGCTCGGGGGCAGGTACCTCGAGCCGCGGTCCCAGCTCTTCGGCCGGCCGCTGCTCCCCGCCGAGGCGCGTCGGCTCCTCCAGCTGATGGCCTGAGCCGGCCCGAGCGTGGACCCGAGGTCGCTCAGTCCATCCCGACCCACGCCCGAAGGCTCGCCCGGTGCAGGGCGCGCTCGTGGTAGGAGCCCTCGGCGTGCAGACCGCTCATCCCGCCGGCGCGGATCAGCGCCTCGAGCAGCGGCGCCAGCTGCGTTCCGTACAACTCCATGCAGGGCATCGGGTGGATCCCCGGCCACGAATAGCAGGAGGCCACGGCCCGACGATGGTCCGTGGGCACGCCGGGAGGCAACCGATCCCACGCCGGGTCGTCGGGCATGAAGATCCACTGATCCAGGTTCCCCTGCGGGATGCCCTCGATGCTCCGCACCGTCGGTGGACGTGCGTCCAGGAGATAGGGGTCGACCACGAGGTCGCAGATCACGGCGTGCGAGGGGAGCTCCTCGATCCACGCGTTCGGGATCAGCGGCACGGAGGGGTCGTCGCGCTGCGAGGCGTCGACGAACACGTCGGCCTGGCGCAGCAGGTGGCGCACGTGCGCCTCGTTCGCCGAGAGGTTCCGGCCGATGACCACGACCTCGACGCCGGCCAGGCCCTCGCGCGCGAACCGCGCGGCCCGCTCGATGTTCCCGAACTTCGTCGCCGCCTCGACGGCGTGCTTCCCGATCTCACCGGGCCCGACGAGGGTCACGCGGACGGGACGACGGCCGGGATCCCCGAGCTCCGGCCAGGTCCGCTCGAGCGCGTCGAACGCCGCCTCGACCCCGTTCCAGGCCACGTCCCGGCTGTCGATCACGAGCCGGCGTCCGCTGTCGTCGGTGATCGAGTCCATGCTGATCGCCTCGACACCGAGGTCCCGGAGCGACTGCACCCGCTCGGGCCGGGTCGGGAGATGGAGCATCGCGAACAGGGTCGCGCCGGGACGCATCGTCATGTACTCGGCCTCTTCGGGGCACCGCAGGGTCAGGACGACGTCCGCGCGGAACGCCTCCTCGTGGGTGACGAGGTGCACGAGGGCCGACAGGTCGGCGTAGTCCTGGTCCCGGAAGCCCATCCCGGACCCGATCCCGCCCTCGACGAACACGTCGACGCCCCAGTCGGCGAGCTTGCCGACGAGCGAGGGGAGGAAGTCGCGACGCTCCCCCGCCTCCTTGTGCATCCGTGGCAGCCCGAAGGTCAACGTCCGCGGACGGCTCGCCATCTGGACACCTCCGCTCTCGCAACGGCTCGTTCGTAGTAGGACCCCGTCCGGTCGTCGAGCTCGCCGATCCCCCGTTCCAGGATCACCCGCATCACCGGCTCGATCTGGCCGCCGTAGACCTCCATGCACGCCCGAGGCTGCAGCGCGGGCCACGAGTAGCAGGCGAGCGCCACGCGCCGGTTCTTCGTCTCGATCGGAGGAGGCAACCGGTCGTACGCGGGGTCGTCGGGCATGAACACGTACTGGTCGAGGTTGCCCTCGGGGATCCCCTCGATGCCCTTCATCTTGGGCGGATCCGCCGTCATGTCGTAGGGGTCCACCGACAGGTCCAGGATCACGGCGTCCTGCGGCAGTGCGGCCACCCACTCGTTCGGGACGATCACGCGGGTGGGGTCCTGTCGCTGGGTCGCGTCGATCAGCAGATCGGTCTGTTCCAGGCGGGTGAGCATGTAGTTCTCGTGCCACGTGAGGTCGAAGTCGGCGACCGTGACCTCGACGCCCGGCACCCGCCGGGCCGCCATCTCCTCGCGCAGCCTCGGATCCCCGTAGCGCGTCGCCGCCCGGATCGCGTGGGCGCCGACGGCCCCGGCTCCCAGACAGGTCACCCGCAGCGGTCGGCGGCTCGGGTGGGCGAACCGTGGGTGGACCTTCGCGATCTCCTTGAACGCCTCGCGCACGCCGTTCCAGCCGACCGCCTCGACGTTCTGGACCAGGCGCGTGCCGCGGTCGTCGGTGACGCCGTCGAGGCTCACGCCGTGGATCCCGAGCTCCGAGAGCAGCTCGACCCGCTCGGGGCGGGTCTGCAGGTGCAGCATGGAGACCAGGATCGTCCCCGGGCGGAGGAGGCGGACGACGTCCCTGCCCGGATACCGGAGCACGACCACCACGTCCTGGGCGAGGCATTCCTCGTAGGATCCGACGCGGCACCTGCTGGACGCCCGCAGGTAGCTGGCGACATCCACCCCCATCCCGGAGCCGTAGCCGTCCTCGACCACGATCTCGCCGGCTCCGTGGCGGTCGAGGAACGAGACGAGTGGCGGAAGGAAGTCACGGCGCTCGCCGGCCTCCTTGTGCATGCGGGGCAGCCCGATGGACAACGCCATGGCTCCCCCACGCTACCGCGTCCCGCGCACGCACGCGTCTCGCGACGTGCGACGGATCCACGTCAATCCAGCACGTCGAAGTACGTCACGACCGCGAGTACTCCCGCGACCACCAGACCGATCGCAACGGCGGCCGTGAGGAGCACGCGACTGGCGCTCCACCGCTGGATGGAGATCCTCTCGTGCGGGGGCGCGAGCGCCTTGAAGCGTCCGATGAGATCCCGGTCGTCCTGCTTCAGGTGCCGCTGGAGCTCGGTGGGGATCGCCATCCCCTGCGCGGCCGCGAACGCCTCGCCGATCTCCTCCGGGGTGAAGTACGCGAGCGCTCGCTCGTACACACGCTCCGGGTCGGAGCGCAGTGCCAGCACGAGCATCATGTTCGCGAGGTCCACCGCCTGGCGCCACGGGGACGGGCGGATCTCCAGTCCCGAGACGTCGATGACCTGGATCCGCCCGTCGACGACGAGCAGGTTCGCCGGCTTGATGTCGCGATGCGCCAGTCCCGCGTCCCAGAGCCGACGCACCAGCGCCAGCCCGTCGTCGATCACCCGGTCCGTGACGTCCGCGTGCCCGAGCGTCTGCGCCCCCTCGAAGAACTCCGTGGCGAGCAGGTACTCACGGTGCGGCGTGAGCTCCACGATGCCGTACGTGTGGGCCACGTCGAACCCCTCGTCGTCGAGGAGACGGAGCGCGTAGTCCTCGTACTCGATGAGCTTCCGAACGGAGGTGAACGTCGTTTCGTCCTCGAGCCGCCCGTACATGATCGTGCGGCCGATCCGGTACCAGCGATCGGATCGGACGTGGCTCGTCGCGAGGATCTTCCCGAACAGGCGTTGGCCGTCGGCCGCCGTCATGAGCAGCGGCGTGGAACCGCCCGATCCCTCCTGTCCGAAGGGCTTCACCTCCGTGATCTCCAGCCCGAGCTGCGCCCTCATCGCGTCGACGACCGCCCGCGTCCGGGCGCCGGCGAGCTCGAGGTGTGCGGCGCTCCCCCCGCGCCGGTAGGACACCGGGAAGGACTCGTCCGGGGCGAGCCATCCGTAGACGACCGCGGCCACGCCGAACCCGAGCAGCAACGAGTACAGGCCGGCGATCGGATACGTGCTCCCGAGCAACGCTCCCGAGGCCGTCACGAGCAGGCCGAGGACGACCGCACCGCTCACCGCTCGGATCCGGACCCGCCCCGCGGGCGCGAGGCTCATCACCATCGCGCCGAGCGTGATCGCCATCGACGCGATGTCGGAGGCGGGGAAGTAGTAGGCGCCGCTCGCCGGGGCGACGATCACGTCGATGTCGGGCACCGGCAGCGAGAAGCGCACGAGCGTCACGAGCACGTCCATCACGACGAAGCCGCCGAGCGCGACCGCCAGGTGTCGCCATCGGCGGAACGCGATCAGGACGACGGCGAGCGCCAGTCGGAGCAGCACGATGCCGGCCGCGGTCGCGAACCACGCGAACACCCTGGCGAGGTCCACCAGCAGATCCGTCCGTAGGTCGGCCAGCGCCTCGAGCGTCGCCGGATCGGGCGGCTCGGCCGCGTACATCGCTCCCACGAGGAGCCCGACGACGACGATCACGACGACCGCGACGACGAACTTCGTCCACCACACCGGACGGGGCAACGGGGGTGGTTCGCCCGACGGCCGACGACGGACGCCGAAGCGACCCTTCCCCGCGGCCGACGGCGTCGACCCGCTCATGCGTCCACCCGATAGCGCCGCGTCACTCTATCCGGGCGCTGCACTCGCCCGCGGTCTCCATCACACGAAGGCCTCCGTCGATCAGGGACCCGGCGCGTCTGCATGTCCTCCGCTCCGTGGGATCGTCGATCCGGCAAGCGTAGACCGCAGTCTGGGGCGGAGGCGAGCGGAGGTGCATCCTCCCATCGGGATGATGCGGCCAGGTTCACCGCGATCTCGTCTCAGTGACTTCCGGGTTCGGTGCCGGACATGGCGGCTCGTCGCGTGTCCCGGCCGCTTCCCGTCTCCCGGCCCGCCCGAAGGCTGGTCCAGAGGATGTACACGCTGAGGATCAGAACCCACGCGGGTAGGAGGAGGCTCACCCAGGCTGTGAGACCCACACCGAACAGGAGCGTTACGGCGACGGCGTAGCCGGCAATGCCGAGCCACCGCGGGATGATCCTGGTTCGCAGCGCGATCGTGGTCGTCGACAGGATGAACACCGCACCCATCCGCATCGCGTAGATGTTCAGCACCGTGAACGTGATCCTTCGGCCGAGCGCCCATTGGTCAGGCGACGGGGTATGCCCGGCCTCGATGGCCGGATCCGCGAGCACCCCTCCCGCGACGGCGGCCGCCACGAACAGCATGGCGATGAAGAGCAGGCCGCTGCCGAGGAACACCGTTGCGAAGAATCGGTCCTCGTGTTGTCCGATCCGGTCACGCACGACGCCGATGAACCAGAGGAACGCGATCCCTGCGAATGGGACGAGGTTCAGCGCGACGGTGACGGCGGCACGCCTGGTCCCATCGGTCAGCCACGCTCCCGCCTCGGTTGCTTCGGAAGGCACCGAGAGGCGGATGAGGACGAGGGCAGCCGCGAGCAAGAGCGAGAAGAGGATCCCGGCAGCCGCGGCCGCGCGCGGCGCTCGAAGCGCGGCGGGCGTGAGCACCGGTCCGTGATCCATGGCTCGCCTTCCCTCGGTTCGGTTCCCTGCGCCTAGGATCGCGGGCAGGCGCGGAACCTCCAGCCAGCGCAGAACGCAAGGTAGGGATACGCCGGACACCGGTCATCATGCGGATGGCATGATTCGGGGACGAGCACACAGCCCAGTCTCGGGACCATGGCTCGTGTGGAGGACGGGCCGACCGCGCCGCCGCTGCCCCCGGATCCACATGCCCGCCCCTGGTGACGGTGGACCGCTCCTTCCCGCTGCGACGACTCCCCTCAGTCGATCTCGACGACTGGCCCCCGTCGGTCGCGTCGCCGGATGACGACCTTGATCAGCTCCTCGACCAGCACGAGGCTCGCCGCCAGCCCGACGCAGATCGACCATTGCGCGAAGCTCAGGCCGACCGTGTCCAGGATCCGCTGCAGGAAGCCGAGCGCCGTGGCGGCGACGATCGCGAGCAGCGCCGTCCCGTAGCGTCGGAGCTGCGTGGGTCCGGGGATCGCGTCGCGATCGAAGATCGTGTTCCGCTGATCGCGCGCCATCAGGCCGGCCACGAGGTGGAACAGCGAGAGCGTCGTCAGGAGCATCGTGGATGCGACGGCGACGCTGTACTGCGTCTCCCCGATCTGGTAGGCCACCAGGCCGCCGACGGTCATCACGAACCCCTGCACGCACAGGCGCACCCAGTTCGCCGCCGACAGCACCGGCGCCCCGACCGGTCGCGGCGCCCGGGCCATCAAGCCCGGGGTCGGCTCGTCGAAGCCGAGCGCGACCGCGATCGGGATGTCGACGATCATGTTCAGCCAGATGATCTGGACGGGGTTCAGCGGGATCCCGCCCGCGATGCTGAAGATGCCCGCGCCGAGGAAGATCGCGATGTAGGCGACCAGCGTGGACATCTGGAACCGCAGGTACTTCAGCAGGTTGTCGTAGAGCCCCCGACCGTACTCGACGGCGTTCACGATCGTGGCGAAGTTGTCGTCGGTGAGGATCATCACCGCGGCCTCCTTGGAGACCTCGGTGCCGGTGATGCCCATCGCGACGCCGATATCGGCCGCCTTGAGCGCTGGCGCGTCGTTCACGCCGTCCCCCGTCATGGCGACGATGTTGTCCTGCCGCTGGAGGAGCCGAACGAGGCGGATCTTGTCCTCTGGTGCCACGCGGGCGACCACGCCGATGTCGTCGAGCTGCCCGAGGAGCTCCTCGTCGCTCATCGCCGCGAACTCCGAGCCGCTGATGGCCCGACCCTCGATCCCCAGCTCGCGGGCGATCGCACCGGCCGTCACCGCGTGGTCGCCGGTGATCATCCGGACGCGGATCCCGGCGCTCTTGCACTCGGCGATCGCGTCCCTCGCCTCGGCACGCGGCGGGTCGACGATCCCGACCATCGCGAGGAACGTGAGCCCCTCGACCAGGCCGAGCAGCTCACCGCTCGGATCGAACGTCGCGGGATCGAAGTCACGCCTGGCGACGACCATCACGCGCTCGCCGGACCGCCCCATCCGCTCGTTGATCTCCAGGGCGAAGGATCGGTTCTCGTCGGTGATCGGGATCACGGTCCCGTCGGGGTGGAGGTACGAGCCCGACCGCGAGATGAGCACGTCGGGCGCGCCCTTCACGAAGGTTCGGATGACCGGCCGACCGTCCGTGCCGGTCATCTCGTGGAACGTCGCCATGAACTTGTAGTCGGAGTCGAACGGGACCTCGGCGACCCGCGGATACGTCGCGCGGGTCTCCTCGAGGTTGAGCCCGCCCTTCGCCGCGAGCACGATC
>DASTPT010000084.1:0-4530 GCA_035762085.1 Actinomycetota bacterium
CGGGGTGAAGTCGGCCTGACCCTTCTCGGCCAGGACCTTCGTGATCGCCGCCGTGAGCGTCGTCTTGCCGTGGTCGATGTGCCCGATCGTGCCGATGTTCACGTGGGGCTTCGTCCGCTCGAACTTCTGCTTCGCCATCTGCTCCCGTCCCTTTCCGTCACTCGCCGCGCACGCGGGCCACGATCTCCTTCGAGATCTGGGCCGGCACCTCGTGGTACGCCTGCAGCTGCATCGGGGTGTGCGACGCCCGCCCCTGCGTGCGCGAGCGCAGGTCGGTCGCGTAGCCGAACAGCTCCGCGAGCGGCACGAGCACGCGGACGGCCTTCATGCCCCCGCGGTCGTCGATCCGCTCGATCCTCCCGCGCCGGGACGTGATGTCGCCCATCACGTCGCCGAGGAAATCCTCGGGCGAGACGACCTCGAACTCCATGACCGGCTCGAGCAGGGCGGGGTCCGCCCTGCGGGCCGCCTCCTTCAGGGCCATCGAGCCGGCGATCTTGAACGCCACCTCGCTCGAGTCGACGTCGTGGTACGTGCCGTCGACGAGCGTGGCGCGGACGTCGACCAACGGGTAGCCGGCGACCACGCCCGACTCCATGGCCTCCTGGATCCCGTGGTCCACGGCCGGGATGTACTCGCGCGGGATCGAGCCCCCCGTGATCTTGTTGATGAACTCGTAGCCGCCGCCCTGGCCGGTGGGCTCGAGGTCGATGTAGACGTGGCCGAACTGCCCGCGGCCGCCGGACTGGCGAACGAATCGGCCCTCGACCTTGTGGACGTCCCTGCGGATCGTCTCGCGATACGCGACCTGCGGCTTGCCGACGTTCGCGTCGACGCTGAACTCGCGGCGCAGGCGGTCCACGATGATGTCGAGGTGCAGCTCGCCCATCCCCGAGATCACCGTCTGGCCGGTCTCGTCGTCGTACTTCACGACGAACGTCGGGTCCTCGTCCGAGAGCTTCTGCAGACCGTTGCCGAGCTTGTCCTGGTCGGCCTTCGTCTTCGGCTCGACGGCGACCGAGATGACCGGCGTCGGGAAGCTGATCGACTCGAGCACGATCGGCTTGCTCGGCTCGGCGAGGGTGTCGCCGGTCCTCGAGTGCTTGAGCCCCACGATCGCGACGATGTCGCCGGTGAACGCGGCGTCCATGTCCTCGCGGTGGTTGGCGTGCATCTGCAGGATGCGGCCGATGCGCTCCTTGCGGTCCGCCGTCGTGTTCGAGACGTGCGCGCCCGAGCGCAACACGCCCGAGTACAGGCGCACGTACGTGAGCCGCCCCACGTAGGGGTCGGACATGATCTTGAAGACGAGGCCGCTGAACGGCTCGGTGTCCTCGGGGGGGCGCTCGGCGTGCTCGCCGGCGGGCGTGTGGCCCTCGACCGGCGGGACGTCGGACGGCGCCGGGAGGTAGCTCACGATCGCGTCGAGGAGCGGCTGGATCGCCTTGTTCTTGAAGGCGGAGCCGCACAGGACGGGCACGCCCTCACCCGCGAGGGTGGCGCGTCGGATCGCGCGCCGGAGCTCGGCGGGCGTGGGCTCGTCCTCGTGCACGAACTTGTCCATCAGCGACTCGTCGTGGTCGGCGAGCTGCTCGAACAGCCGGTGGTGCGCCTGTTTGGCGGCATCCATCAGCTCGGCGGGGATCTCGTGGACCTCCCACTCCTCCCCCATCTCGTTGACCCAGTGCAGGGCCTTCATGTCGATCAGGTCGATGACGCCCTGGAAGTCGTTCTCGGCGCCCCACGGGAGCTGGATCACGAGCGGCTGCGCGTGCAGGCGCTCGACCATCATCTGGACCGTGCGCTCGAAGTCGGCGCCGGTGCGGTCCATCTTGTTCACGAAGCAGATCCGCGGGACGCGGTAGTGGTCGGCCTGGCGCCAGACCGTCTCGGTCTGGGGCTCGACCCCGGCGACCGCGTCGAACACGGCGATCGCGCCGTCCAGGACGCGCAGGCTGCGCTCGACCTCGACCGTGAAGTCGACGTGGCCGGGCGTGTCGATGATGTTGATCCAGTGGTCCTTCCACACGCAGGTGGTGGCGGCGCTGGTGATCGTGATCCCGCGCTCGCGCTCCTGGACCATCCAGTCCATCTGGGCGGTGCCCTCGTGGACCTCGCCGATCTTGTAGGCCTTGCCGGTGTAGTACAGGATGCGCTCGGTCGTGGTCGTCTTGCCCGCGTCGATGTGGGCCATGATCCCGATGTTCCGGGTCCTGGCCAGCGGGTACTCGCGGATGACCAGGCCCTTCGCGGGCCCTCCGCGCTGCTGCCGCGTTTCGCGGTTGTCTGCCGTCTCGACCACGTCCACCTTCTCCGCGGGGGTCGCCATCACGACACCCCCTCACGAGAAGCCGGGCCCCCGTCGGGCCCGGCCACGAGCTGCCCCTCGATCACCATCGGTAATGCGCGAACGCTCGGTTCGCCTCCGCCATCTTGTGCATGTCCTCGCGCCGCTTGACGGAGACGCCCTGACCGTTCGAGGCGTCCATGATCTCGCCCACCAGCCGGTCGGCCATCGAGTGCTCCTTGCGGGCCCGAGCGTTGTTCACGAGCCAGCGCAGCGCGAGCGTGGTGCCGCGGCCGGGGCGCACCTCGACCGGCACCTGGTAGTTCGCGCCGCCCACGCGGCGGGAGCGGACCTCCAGGAGCGGCCGGACGTTGTCGACCGCCTTCTTGAGCGCGATGACCGGGTCGTTCGACGTGCGCTCGCTGATGACCTCGAGCGCCTTGTAGACCGTGCGCTCGGCGAGCGTCTTCTTCCCGTCGAGCAGCACCTTGTTGATCAGCTGCGTGACCAGGACGTTCTGATATACCGGGTCGGGCTCGACCTCGCGGCGTCCGGCAGGTCCCTTGCGCGGCACGCTTACTCGCCGCCCTTCTTGGCGCCGTAGCGCGAGCGGGCCTTCTTGCGGTCCCGCACGCCGGCGGTGTCGAGGGTGCCGCGGACGATCTTGTAGCGCACGCCCGGCAGGTCGCGGACGCGGCCGGCGCGGACGAGCACGATCGAGTGCTCCTGCAGGTTGTGGCCGACGCCGGGGATGTAGGCGGTGACCTCCACGCCGCTGGACAGGCGCACGCGGGCGACCTTGCGCAGGGCGGAGTTCGGCTTCTTCGGGGTGGTGGTGTACACACGGGTGCACGTGCCACGGCGCTGCGGGGCCCCCTTCAGGGCCGGCGCCTTCGTCTTCTCCTTCGGGCTCTTCCGCCCGCTTCGGACCAGTTGCTGGATCGTGGGCATGCGCTTCCCGTCTGCACTCTCGAGTTGTCAGGTCGTCCAGGGGCTCCACGGCCGTGAGGCGCGGAACCGCGGGTCATGCCCCAGGGGCCGGCGCCAGGGCGTACGTGGCCCGTGGTGGTCCCCCTGGGAGGCGATCCGGCATCCGGGCACACCCGCCCTGCCCGGCGCGAGCGATAACGCTACTCGACGCGTGCCTGAGGTGTCAACGAACGGGTGAGCCCCGGGCGCGCTACGGTGCTGTGCGTGGCAGGCGCGGGGCTGGGCGAGGAGGCCGAGCTCGCCGAGGTGGCGGCGCGCCTCGGGGGCGAGGTGGTGGCCGCGGCGCTCGGGACGGGGGCGGCCGTGGACGTGAAGGGCGCGGGCGACTACGTGACCGAGGTCGACCGCCGGAGCGAGCACGCGATCGCGTCGTTCCTCGAGGGGGCGACGGGGGTGCCGGTCGTGGGCGAGGAGCGCGGCGGCGAGGCCGGCGAGCGGTACTGGCTGGTGGACCCGCTGGACGGGACGACGAACTTCGTCCACGGGTTCTGGGCCGTGGGGGTGTCGGTGGCGCTGGTGGAGGGCGGCCGGCCGACGGCCGGGGCGGTGCACGCGCCGTTCCTGGGGCAGACGTGGACGGGGGCGAGCGGGCGGGGCGCGTGGGGGACGCGGGGCGAGGGCCCCGGGCGGGTGCGCCTGGCGGTGTCGGAGCGGCCGATCGAGCGCGCGGTGGTCGGCACGGGGTTCCCGTTCCGGCGCAAGGAGCTGCTGGGGCGGTACCTGCGCGTGTTCCGAGGGGCGCTGGAGCGGTTCGAGGACCTTCGGCGGCCGGGGGCGGCGGCGCTCGACCTGGCGTGGGTGGCGGCGGGGGTGTTCGAGGGGTTCTTCGAGCTGGCGCTGTCGCCGTGGGACGTGGCGGCGGGGGCGCTGCTGATCCAGGAGGCGGGCGGCGTGGTGACCGACTGGGCCGGCGGGGACGGATGGATGGCGGGGGACGTGCTGACGGGGTCGCCGGGCGTGCACGAGGAGCTGGTGCGGCTGGCCCTCGGCGCGTGACCGAGCGCGGCTGGTGCGAGACCCGGCGCGGGACCGGGACGCGTCACCCACTTGACCGTTCCAGGGGTGGCGCGTCGCCGACTCGGCGTCACCCGGTGAACACGGTGAGTCGTTGAAGTCGCTTGAGCGCGGAGCGCGCTCAGCCGTCAACAGGTAGACGCACGGCGGTGCCCCCGGGCGCGCGAGGGTGTCGCCCAGCCCCCCGAGGTGCCGCCGGGCGGGCGTGGGTGTCGCGCGCGATCGCCGTTCGGACGGTA
>DASTPT010000085.1:0-11430 GCA_035762085.1 Actinomycetota bacterium
AAGGCCGGCGAGCGGATCCTCGAAGGCCTCCTGAAAGCGGCAGAGGCCCGGCTGCGCGAGGAGGGCATCTCCGGCGACATCTACCTGTTCAAGAACAACACCGATTCGGCCGGGAACTCCTACGGGAGCCACGAGAACTACCTCGTGTCCCGCTACGGCGAGTTCGGGCGTCTCGCCGAGGTCATGATCCCGTTCTTCGTGACGCGCCAGATCTTCGCGGGGGCCGGCAAGGTCCTGCAGACGGCGCGGGGGGCTCTCTTCTGCATCAGCCAGAGGGCCGAGCACATCTGGGAGGGAGTGTCGTCGGCCACGACCAGGTCCCGGCCCATCATCAACACTCGGGACGAGCCCCATGCCGATGCCGAGAAGTACCGCCGCCTCCACGTGATCGTCGGCGACTCGAACATGAACGAGTGGACGACGTTCATGAAGGTCGGCATCACCGACCTCGTGCTCCGCATGGTCGAGGCGAACACGGTGATGCGCGACCTCACGCTCGAGAACCCGATCCGCGCGATCCGCGAGATCAGCCACGACGTGACGGGGACGCGGAGGGTCAGGCTCGCGAACGGGCGAGAGCTCACGGCGATCCAGATCCAGGAGGAGTACTTCGAGCGCACGTCCCGCTTCCTCGAGCGTCGCGGCGGAGACGAGCAGGCGCATCTGCTGCTCGGCGAGTGGCGGGAGGCCCTCGACGCGCTCACGGCCGGCGAGCCCGAGCGTCTGGTCCGCAAGGTCGACTGGGTCGCGAAGATGCTGATGATCGACCGCTACCGCGAGCGGCACGGACTCGCGTTGTCCTCTCCGAAGGTCGCACTGCTGGACCTGGCGTACCACGACGTGAACCGGACGCGCGGCCTGTACGCGCTGATGGAGAAGGCGGGCAAGGCCGAGCGGGCGGTCTCGGAGCAGGCGATCCAGCGCGCGATGCGCGAGCCTCCCCAGACCACCCGGGCGAAGCTCCGGGGCGACTTCATCCGCCATGCGAAGCAGAAGCGGCGGGACTACACGGTGGACTGGGTGCACCTGAAGCTGAACGACCAGGCCCAGCGCACGGTGCTCTGCAAGGATCCGTTCCGCTCGCAGGACGACCGGGTCGAGCAGCTCATCGCTCACATGTAGGCCGTCCTAGGTCTTCCGGTGCTTGTATCGGCCGATCGTCCCGGCCAGGATTCCGGCGTGGGACAGAGCACGATCTCCTCCGAGCGCAACCGTCGCCCCCCGCGCCGCGAGCTGCCGCCCGAGCTGGAGACGCCCGCCGACATCGGCCGGGTGGTCCGACCCGTGCTGGTCGTGTTCGGCGTCGTCGTGGTCCTCGTCGTCGCCCGCGCCGTGGCGCCCTCCACGACGCCCCACGGCGGGCCGCTGCAGGACGCGTCCCTGTCGGGTCCGCTCGTGACCGGCGGCAAGCAGGCCGCCGACGGGCCGGCCAGCTTCGGCTTCGTCCTGCCGTGGAACGCGGCGGAGGCCGAGGCCGTCCTCCAGGCGGTGATTCCGATCGGGGCCACCGACGGCATCGAGGTCGTCGGAGCCGGGGTCCTCGGCCCGGAGGAGGACGCGGTGCCGTTCGGCCCCGGATACCCGCCGCAGGGCCGGCTCCAGCCGCCGCCCGTCGAGGGGTTCCGGATCCCGCCCGGCTCCGGCGCCCTCGACGGCTACCAGCTCGTGGTCGGGGTCCAGGGACAGGGGCCGGGCGTCCACTCCATCACCGGCTTCGTGGTCCAGTACCGCGTGGCCGGAACCGCGTACCGCTCCGTCATGCTCCAGGGCGTCTGGCTCTGCGTGCCGCGAGACGAGAAGCCCCGCTGTCCCGAAGCCGAGGACGCCGAGGCCGGCGTCGCCGCGAGCCAGGAGCAGATCCGTGAGCCGCTGCTCGAGATGGTCGTCGCCCCGCCGCGGTGAGCCGCGGTCGCGACCTCAACGGTTGAGGTCTCGGTAGCGGCGGGAGCCCGCCGCCATCCGGCCGGCGAGCACGCCGGCCGCGCCGGCGGCCAGGAAGAACGATGGGTCGTCCTCCGGTGAGCGGCCCATCGAGCGGACCTTGACCGCCCGGCGCCGGAGCTCGTCCAGCGCCGGGCGCCCATCGGCCTCCACGAGCTGGTGCCGCTCCTCGAGCCGCGCGGCTCGCAGCGCGTCCCACACGACCGAGCGCTCGGGATCCTCGAGGGTCGGGACCGCGACGTTCACGTCGGCCGTGCAGACGTCGCGCAGGATCGTCACCGAGTGGTGCGAGAGGCCTCGGTGCCGCTCGCGCGGATCGGCGAACGACACGCGCAGGGCGGCGACCGGCCGGCCCTTCAGCGTCCGAGCCGCCATCAGCGCGTGGCCCGACCCGAGCGCACTCACGCCCCAGGTGGTGTCCGTTCCCAGGTTCCCGGGCCCGTCGGCTACCACGACGACCTCGGCGTCCAGGATCTCGCGGGCGGCGAGCAGGCCCGTCCAGATCGTCACCGCCTCGAGCCCGCCCCCGAACGCCTGCCCCACGGTGACCCAGCCGTCGAGGAGCCCGGCGTCGAGCAGCGTGGGAACCAGACGGGAGAAGGGGCCAACCAGGGCCGCGCCGTCGGTCATGAGGTAGACGACCCGCGCGTCGGCGCTCGCCTTCGCGCCCGCCGCGATCGGCGCGATCATCGAGTGCAGCGGCGCGCACACGACCGGGGCGTTTCGGAGCCCCCGGGCGCCCTCGATCGCCTCGCGGTGGGTCTCCTCGACGGTCGCGACGGCCGCCTGGAGCGGGGTGTAGCGGGCCTTCATGACCCGTCCGGCGTGCCCGACGTCGGTCGGCGTGCGGCCCTCGACCGCCACGACGAGGTGGACGCCGCCGGTCCCCAGCCCGAGGTCGACCGCGGTCGTGTTCAGGACCACCGTGTCGCCGGCGGCCACGGTCCCCGTCAGGCCGGGGTAGGCGAGCGCGGGCGCCTCCAGCCCCTCGAGGTCGACGACCAGCTCGACCGCGCCTGGGCGCGCCGATACGAGCCGCAGCACCGTCCCGCGGCGCAGACGGACGAGCGACGGATCTGGGCCGGTCGCGCGCACGCCCCGAGTATGATGCGGCACGCATGCAGCCGCTCGAACGCCTGGTCAACCTGGTCGCGCTGTTGCTCGACGCCCGGCGACCCCTGACCTTCGACCAGATCCGCGAACGGATGCCCGAGGCGTACGAGCAGCAGGACCTGGACACCGCGAAGCGCATGTTCGAGCGGGACAAGGGGATCCTGCGCGACATCGGTGTGCCGATCGAGGTCGTCGCCACCGACGTGTGGGAGAGCGAGCAGGGGTACGCGATCGCGAAGGACGACTACTACCTGCCCGAGATCGCCTTCACGCCGGAGGAGATCTCGGCGCTGTTCGTGGCGGCCCACGCCGGCCGCGAGGGCTCGTCGGCGGAGGAGGCCGTGCGCAAGCTGCTGTACGGGGCGCAGGGGGGGATCCTGGTCGGGGTGAGCGGGTTCGCGCTCGCGACCGACGGCGTCTCGGATCGGCGGCTCACGGCTGCCGCGGAGGCCGTCGCCGCACAGCGCAGCGTCCGGTTCGGCTACCGGACATCGCGCGGCGTCGAGGGGGAGCGACGCGTCGATGCCTACGGCCTGGCGGTCCGCGGCGGGAACTGGTACCTGGTCGGCCTCGACCGCCAGCGTGGCGAGATCCGGTCCTTCCGCCTGTCCCGCGTCTCGACCGAGATCCTGGACGAGGGCGAGGGCGGCGCTCCGCCCGAGGGCTTCCGGGCCGCCGACCACGTGCAGGTGGGTCCCTGGGGCCCGGGGGAGCCCCAGGAGCGGGCCACCGTGGCGTTCTCGCCCGAGGTGGCATGGTGGACGACGAAAGGCCTGCAGGGCGCCGAGATCGTCGGCGAGCGCCCCGACGGGTGGGTCGAGGTCGCCGTGCCGAACGGCCCGGGGGAGGGGCTCGCGTCTTGGGTCCTGTCGTTCGGGCCCGACGCGGTGGTCGTGGAGCCCGAGGACCTGCGTCGCG
The DNA here is from genome assembly GCA_035762085.1 of Actinomycetota bacterium. Taxonomy (GTDB): domain Bacteria; phylum Actinomycetota; class UBA4738; order UBA4738; family HRBIN12; genus HRBIN12. The sequence goes on from DASTPT010000085.1 coordinate 3,973, forward strand.
AGGTCGTCCGCCGCCTGGAGGAGACGCTTGCCGCCCGCTGAGCGACGCAAGCCACCGAAGGCCTCGGAGCGGCTCCGGCGTCTCCTCGTCGTCGTGCCATACCTCGTCCAGCATCCCGGGACCGAGGTGGCCGAGGTCACGCGGCTGTTCGGGGTCCCCGAGGAGGCCCTGATCGAGGACCTGCGGCTGCTGTTCGTGTCGGGGCTCCCCCCGTACGGCCCTGGGGATCTGATCGACGTCGATATCCAGGACGGCCGCGTGTGGGTGCGGATGGCCGACTACTTCGGCCGACCGCTGCGGCTCACCCGGAGCGAGGCCGTGGCGCTGTACCTGCGGGGGGCCGCGCTCGCGGCGATGCCGGACGTCCCCGAGGCGCCGGCGCTCGACTCGGCGCTCGGCAAGCTCGCCGAGGGCCTGGGGCCACAGACGCTCGGCGAGCTGCCGGAGCGGGTCCACGCTGCGGCGGGCGGGCGAACCGCCGAGACCCTGGAGGCGCTCCGGTCGGCCGCGGCCGCGCACGAGCGGATCCGGATCGAGTACTACGCGGCCTCCTCGGCGTCGACGACCGTGCGCGAGATCGACCCCGAGGAGGTCCTCCACGCGATCGGCAACTGGTACGTGGTGGCCTGGGACCATCGCTCGAACGAGGAGCGGCTGTTCCGGGCCGATCGGGTTCGTACGGTGGAACAGACGGGAGAGCGGTTCGAGCCCCGGGGCCTCGCCGGCGCGGGGCGACCACTCTACACACGCGGCGAGGCGGACGCGCAGGTCCGACTCCTGCTCGGGCCGGAGGCGCGTTGGGTCGCCGAGTACTACGAGACCGAGGAGACGGTCGAGCGGCCGGACGGCGGCCTGGAGGTCTCGATGCCCGCAGGACGGCTGGAGTGGGCCGAGCGCCTGGTCCTGCGGCTCTCCGGGGCGGCGCGCGTGCTCGGCCCGCCCGAGCTGAAAGACCGGGTCCGGGAGCTGGCGCGCAGGACCCGAGAACTATACGGATAGGGTAGTCCCCTTCACGGGCCCGAACCTCAAGCGCCGTCCGGCCATCGCCGATACAGCGGTTGACATGACCACCATCCGGACGACGTGCCCCCGCTGCGGGGAAGTGGATATGGGACCCGAGTCGATCCTGCTGCAGGTGGTGCGGGGCGGCCGCGAGGGGACCTACCGTTTCACGTGCCCCACCTGCATGGACGATGTGGAGAAGCGGGCCGACCGCAAGATCGTCGCCCTGCTCGTCTCGGCCGGCGTGGACGTCGCGAGCCGTGGGACCACGATGACCGAGGAGCTGTTCGACCAGGAGGCGTACGTCGACCCCCGTCCGCCGCTGCCGGACGCGCCGGCGTTCACGATCGACGATCTGATCGACTTCCACTTCGCGCTCCTGGACGACGCGTCGATCCACGCGTTCCTCGCCAAGCAGTAGCCGATCGGCTTCGGCTACCATGCCGGCATGGCCGGCGCTCCGCTCGCGGTCTCGACCACCGCCATCGTGTGGTTCACGATCGGGCTGGTGTCCATCCTGGCGGTGCTCGCGATGGTCGTCGCGCTCGTGCGCCACGGGATCCTGATCGGCCGCGCGGTCCGTCGCATGAGCGACGAGTTCGCGCCGCTCCTGGCGGAGATCCGGACGCGAGGCCCGTCGGGCGCGCGTGGTGCCCGCGGCGTTGGCGGGCCGCGGCAGCGGTGAGCCGGCGGCTCCAGGCCCGGCGGTAGGATACGGGCGAACCCGACCGCCGAGGCGCACGTGTTCAACATCGGACCCCAGGAGCTGCTGCTCATCCTGTTGGTGGCGCTCGTCGTCGTGGGGCCGAAGCGGCTCCCCGAGCTGAGCCGAACGATCGGCCGCGGCCTGCGCGAGTTCCGCAAGGCGCAGGACGAGGTGAAGAAGACGATCAACCTCGGCCTCGACGAGAGCGAGCCGACGACGCGTGCCCGCCCCGCGACGACCCCGCCGGGAGGCGCCGGGAACGCCGCGGCCGCCACCGGCGCCGGGACGGCCGCCTCCGAGGCGACCGGTCCGCCCGTCGACACCGCGGCCGACGTCGCCCGAACGCTCGGACGAGGCCTGGCCGAGATCCGTCAGGCCCGCCGGGAGATCCAGCGCACGTTCCGGGTGGACCTGACCGACGAGCCGCCCAGGCGTCCGTCCCGGCGGAGGACGTCGCCCCCGGCGAGCACTCCGACGACGAGTCCCCCGCCCGCGAGCCCTCCGCCCTCCACCCCGGCCCAGACGCAGGAGGAAGCTCCCGCCGGCCCGGAGACGCCGGCCTGACGGGGCCACCCACCTCATGCGCCTGATCCCCGAGCGCTTCCGGCCGAAGCGCCGCGACCCCGAGGGGACGATGTCGCTCGTCGAGCACCTCGAGGAGCTGCGCAGGCGACTCGTGATCTCGGTCGTCGCGATCGCGGTCGGGTCCGTGGTCGGGTGGATCCTGTACGACGCCGTGATCGAGCTCCTCCTCGAGCCCTACTGCGACTACTGGGTCACCGTGCCGCCGGAGAACCGCCCGACGGACAGCTGCTCCCTGTTCTTCATGGGCGCCGTGGACCCGGTGCTGATCAAGCTGAAGGTCGTCGTGTTCCTCGGGCTGTTCATCGCGCTGCCGGTCGTGCTCTGGGAACTCTGGGCCTTCATCGTCCCGGGCCTCACGCAGCGAGAGAAGCGGCTGGCGGTGCCGTTCGTCGCGAGCTCGGTGATCCTGTTCGCGCTCGGCGCGTACCTAGCGTACGCGACGCTTCCGCGGGCCCTGAGCTTCCTCCTGGGGTTCGCGGGCTCGGAATTCGCCCCGCTGCTCACGGGCGATCGGTTCCTGTCGTTCGTGATGCTGGTCGCGCTCGCGTTCGGTCTGTCGTTCGAGTTCCCGATCGTGCTGATCTTCCTCACGGTGGTCGGGGTGATCTCGACCCAGATGCTCCGGGACTGGCGCCGGTGGGCGTACCTGGGCATCTCGATCTTCGCGGCGTTCATCACGCCGAGCGCCGACCCGTACACGATGCTCGCGATGATGCTGCCGATGATGCTGTTCTACGAGGCCGCTATCATCGTGGCTCGACTCCTGAAGAGGTAGCGGAGACCCGATGGCGATCAAGGGCAAGAGCAAGCCGAAGGGCGGCGCCAAACCGGTCACGCGTGGGCCGCGGCCGACGTACGTGCCCGTTCGCACGCCGCTCCTGCAGCGGCGCTCGTTCTGGTTCACGGTGATCGCGGTCGTCGTGGTCGCGAGCGCGCTCGGGATCTGGTACGGGATCGCGCAGCAGCGCGAGTCTGACCGCGAGCGCGAGCTCGAGGCGTCGTTGCGCCGGACGGTGACCGATTACCAGGAGCAGATCGAGCCGATCCTCCTCACCGTGGGGACGCCGATCCCCAGCGGGTACGACACGTTCCCCGAGTTCGAGGACGCGCTGAACACCTTCATCGACGGGCAGGGCAAGCCCGCCGACCTGCAGGCATCGGCCGAGGCGACCGCTCAGGCGGCCGGGACCGCCGCCGAGAACCTGGAGGCGATCGAGGCGGCGGGCCTCGTTGCGGACAAGGGGTTCGACGCCGAGGTCGCCCTGTACGTCATCAACTCGCAGTCCCGGATGGCCCAGGCGCTCCGCGCCTACGAGAACGCCGCCCTGCTCGCCTCCGATGCCGCCGCCGCGGGCGACGAGCAGGGGGTCGGGCTGGCGAAGCGCGCGAAGGAGCAGGTCGCGCTCGCCAGGGACATCTTCGCCGACGGATACCAGGACTACATCGAGGTCCAGGTCCGTGCCGGCACCTACCAGCCGATGCCCGACACGGGGCTCCCGTGACGGACGGCCTGCTGCTCCTGCACGCCTGGCCGCTCGACGCTCGGATGTGGGAGCCGCAGCTGCAGGCGCTCCCGCCGAGCCTGCCGGTCGTCGCCCCGAGCCACCCCGGCTTCGGCGGCACGCCTTCGGCGGGACCGGTCATGACGATGGAGATCGCCGCGCGGAGCGCCCTGGCGGCCCTCGACGCGGCGGAGATCGACCGTGCGGTCGTGTGCGGCCTGTCGATCGGCGGGTACGTCACCTTCGAGCTGTGGCGGCGGGCCCGCGAGCGGTTCCTCGGCATGGTGCTCGCGAACACGCGGGCCGTCCCCGACACGCCCGAGGGGGCGCGGGCACGCCTGGACCTCGCCGAGCGGCTGCGGTCCGAGGGCAACGTCCTCGTCGACGAGCCGCCGAAGCTCCTCGCGCCGGACGCCCCCGACGACCTCGTCGAGCGGGTCCGCGCGCTGATCGCGGATCAGTCGGCCGAGGCGATCGCCGCGGCGAGCGCGGGCATGGCCGAGCGCCCCGACTCGACCCCGGACCTGGGCTCGATCGACGTCCCGACGCTCGTGATCACCTCGACCGCGGACCAGCTGATCGCCGCGGACGTGAGCGCCGAGATGGCCTCGCGCATCACGGGGGCCCGTCTGGAGACGATCGAGGGCGTCGGTCACCTCACGAACCTCGAGGCGCCGGAGGCGTTCGATCGCCTGCTGCTCGAGCACCTCGCCGCCTGCGGCCTCGGGTGAGCCCCCCCGGGGGCCGACCGTAGACTGACCCGGTGAGCGACCCCACGCGCTTCGCGGCGCGGTACCCCTTCGCGCTCGACGACTTCCAGGTGCAGGCGCTCGAGGCCCTGCACGCCGGCGGATCGGTCCTCGTGGCGGCCCCGACGGGCTCCGGCAAGACGGTGGTGGCGGAGTTCGCCCTCGAGCGCGCGCTGGACCGGGGCGGGAAGTGCTTCTACACGACGCCGCTGAAAGCCCTGTCGAACCAGAAGTTCGGCGACTTCGTGGCTCGCCACGGCGCGGCGAAGGTCGGGCTGCTCACCGGCGACAACTCGATCAACCCCGAGGCGCCGATCGTGGTGATGACCACCGAGGTCCTCCGGAACATGCTCTACGAGCGGAGCCGCATGCTCGAGAGCCTGCTGTACGTGGTGCTGGACGAGGTCCACTACCTCCAGGACCCGTACCGCGGCGCGGTGTGGGAGGAGGTCCTGATCCACCTGCCCCTGTCGGTCGCGGTGGTGTGCCTGTCCGCCACGATCTCGAACGCGGAGGAGTTCGGCGAGTGGGTCGGGACGCTTCGTGGCACCACCCGTGTCGTGATCGAGGAGCGCCGCCCGGTTCCGCTCGAGCACCACTACCTGATCGGCACGGAGTTGCACCCGATGCACGTCGAGCAGGACGGGCAGCTCATGCCCAACCCCTACGTCGTGTCGCTCGATCGGGAGGAGGTCCGGTACAAGACCTACTACCGTCGTGGCTCGGGGACCGCGCAGCACCACCGGACGCCGCGGCCGCGCGAGGGTCATCGGCGTGTCTACGTTCCGCGGCGCGAGGAGGTCGTCGAGACCCTCGCGCGGCACGGGATGCTGCCGGCGATCTACTTCGTCTTCAGTAGGGCGGGGTGCGACCGCAGCGTCGAGTGGCTGATGGGCTCGGGCATCCGGCTCACCACGCAGGACGAGGCCGAGCGGATCCGGGACTTCACCGAGATGCGCGCCGCGTGGATGGACGAGGACGACCTGCGGACGCTCGGCTTCTACGGGTTCGCCGAGGCGCTCGCGGCGGGCATCTCGGCGCACCATGCGGGGATGCTGCCGGTCTTCAAGGAGACCGTCGAGGAGCTGTTCGAGGCCGGGCTCGTCAAGGTCGTGTTCGCGACCGAGACGCTCTCGCTCGGCATCAACATGCCCGCCCGATCGGTCGTGATCGAGGACCTGTGGAAGTTCCAGGGAGAGCGGCACGAGATCCTCACACCGGGCGAGTACACGCAGCTGACCGGCCGGGCGGGGCGTCGGGGGATCGACGAGCTCGGTCATGCCGTCGTCGTGTACCAGCGGCAGGTGCCGTTCGAGCGCGTCGCCTCGCTCGCATCGACCCGCACCTATGAGCTGACGTCGTCGTTCCGTCCGTCGTACAACATGGCCGTCAACCTGGTCCGCAACTACACGCGAGAGCAGGCGCACCACCTGCTGAACTCCTCGTTCGCGCAGTTCCTGGCCGACCGGGGCGTCGTCACGCTCGACCGGCAGCTGGAGCGTTCCACCGAGGCCCTCGACGGATACCGCGGGCAGATGCGATGTCACCTCGGTGACTTCGGCGAGTACTGGCGGCTCCGGGAGAAGGCCGCCGGCGTCCGCGATGAGGCCCGGAAGGGGCGTGAGCGCACGCGATCGGACGCGGTTCGGACCGCGCTCGCCTCCCTGCGCCCCGGCGACGTGATCTTCGTCCCCCGGGCCAAGCGGCGCGGGCTCGCGGTGGTGCTGTCGGTCCGCGACGGTCGGCCGACGGTGCTCGCGCAGGACCGGAAGTACTTCCGACTGTCCGCCCGCGACTTCGAAGACCCGCCGGTCGCCCTGACGAAGGTCTCGCTGCCCAGGTCGGGCGGCGCGAGGAGCGCTCGGTACCGCCGCGACCTCGCGGCCCGGCTCGCCGCGCTCGACGTCCGCCCGCCGCGGCGGTCGCGAGGGGCGGTGGACGCGCGGGCCGAGCGCGAGGCGTCGCGGTACGAGCGGCTCGCGCAGGACCACCCGTGCCATGGCTGTCCCGACCGGGCGACGCACGAGCGGTGGGCGGCTCGGGCGAGCGAGCTCCAGCGGCAGATCCGAGGCCTCGAGCGCCGGATCCGAACGCGGACCGAGACGCTCGCGCGCCAGTTCGAGCGTGTGCTGGCCGTCCTCGAGGAGCTCGGCTACGTCCAGGACTTCACGATCCTGCCGAAGGGACTCGTGCTCGCGCGGATCTACGGCGAGGGCGACGTGCTCGTGGCCGAGGCGATCGCGGAGGGTCTGTTCGCGGGGCTCTCGCCGGCCGAGGCCGCGGCGCTCGTCTCGACCGTCGTGTACGAGTCCCGGGAGCGCGTGCCACGCCGCGGGGAGATGCCCACCGGGGAGGTGGCCGAGCGGTACCGGCGGCTGCTGGCCACCTGGACCCGGGTCCGGCGGGCCGAGGACGCCCACCAGGTCGAGCTGTGTCGCGAGCTCGACGACGGGTTCGCGACGCCCGTGTTCCACTGGGCGGACGGCAAGCCGCTCGAGGACGTCCTGCGCGAAACGACGATGGCGCCGGGCGACTTCGTCCGGAGCTGCAAGCAGCTGCTGGACCTGCTCCGCCAGATCGCCGACGTCGCGCCGGAGGAGACCGCCGCCATCGCCCATCGGGCCGCGGCCGCGGTCAACCGCGGCGTCGTCGCCTACACCGGCGTCTGAGCGGCCGTCGGCGCTCGCGCGGGCGGTAGGATGCCCGCCATGCCGAGCCCCTACGGACCGCTCACGGTGATCGTGAACCCCCACGCCGGCACGCGACACGTGGGGCAGGAGATCCCCGAGCTCGAGCGCACGCTCCGCGCCCGCGACCTCCCGTACACGCTGCTGCGGACCGAGGGCCGCGGCGACGCCCTCCGGTTCGCGCGGGAGGCGCTCGGGGCGGGCAGCAGATACCTCGTGGCCGTCGG
>DASTPT010000086.1:0-2532 GCA_035762085.1 Actinomycetota bacterium
GCGCTCACGTACGCCTCGACCGTTCGCCAGCACATCTACTGGCTCTCGGAGGAGAAGCTGCGCGAGTACTATCGGCTGCCCGAGCCGGTCGAGGGGGCATGAGTGGGGTTCAACGCGATGCAGCCGGGCAAGGTGAAACGGGGTGATCTGCTGTACCTGATCGCGGCCATCGTCGTGATCGCCGCCCTCGTCGCCTGGGCGCTGTCCTGAACCCTCAACCCTCGTCGAACCCGATCGCGAAGAGTCGCTCGAGGTCGTGCTTCGAGTAGACCTGGAACGCGATGAGCGTCTCGGTCCGCATCACGCCCTCGACCTTCGCGATGCCGCCCGGGATCACGCGGGCCAGGTCGTCGTGCTCGGCGACCCGCACGACGGCGACCAGGTCGAACCCGCCGGCCACGGAGTAGACCTCGGACACGCCCTCGAGGTCCGCGATGGCCTGCGCGGCCTCCGGGATCTCGTCGATCTCGCACTGCACGAGGACGACCGCGTGCACCATCACGCGCGCTCCAGCACGACCGCCGTTCCCTGTCCGCCAGAGACGCACAGCGTCGCGAGCCCGAGCGAGTATCCCATCTCGCGCATCTCGTAGGTGAGCGTGAGGGTGACGCGCGTCCCCGACAGCCCGATCGGGTGCCCGACCGAGATGCCGCCGCCCTTCGGGTTCAGTTTGTCGCGCTCGAACTTCAGCTCGCGCTCGCACGCGATCACCTGCGCGGCGAACGCCTCATTCACCTCGATGCAGTCCATGTCGGCAAGCGACAGGCCCGTTCGCTCCATCACCGTGCGGGTCGCCGGGACCGGGCCGATGCCCATGATCTCCGGCGGCACGCCCGCCGAGGACATGCCGACGATCCTGGCCAGGACCTCGCGGCCCTCGGCCCTCGCGCGCGACTCGCTCATCAGCACCATCGCGCCGGCGCCGTCGGTGAGCCCGCTCGAGTTCCCCGCCGTGACCGAGCCGCCCTCGCGGAACACGGGCTTGAGCTTCGCCAGCCCCTCGAGCGTGGTCTCCGGGCGCGGGTGCTCGTCCTCCTCGACGAGGATCGTGCCTTTGCCCTTCGGGTTCGGCGCCTCGACGGGGAACGTCTCGAGCGCGCGCCGAGCCTTGTTCGCCTCGGCCTTCTGCTGGGACTCGAGCGCGAACTCGTCCTGCTCTTCCCGCGAGATCCCGTACATGTCGACGAGGTTCTCGGCCGTCTCACCCATCACGACGCCCGAGAGCGGGTCGAGGAGTCCGTCCCTGTACATCGCGTCGTAGACCGTGGCGTCGCCCAGCCGGTAGCCGAACCGCATCCGGTCCAGCAGGAAGGGCACGCGGGTCATGTTCTCCATGCCGCCGACGACGACCACCTCGGCCTCGCCGGTCATGATCTGCTGCGCGCCGAGGTGGATCGCCTTCATGCCCGAGGCGCACGCCATGTTCACGTTGTAAGCGGGCACCTCGATCGGGATGCCGCTCTTCACGCTGACCTGCCGTCCGGTGTTCGGACCGTTGCCAGCCTGCCGGGCGTGCCCGACGATCGTCTGCTGGACCTGCCCGGGCTCGACGTTCGCGCGGCGCAGCGCCTCCTTCACCGCGAGGACCCCGAGCTCGACCGTTGGGAGCTCGGAGAACCCGCCGAGGAACTTGCCGACCGGGGTGCGCGCGCCTTCGAGGATGACCGCGGTTTCCATGGGTTCCGCTCCTGGGTTCGCCGTGTGGCCCAGTCTATCGGGCGTCCTCACGACGCCCGCGCCGAGCGTCCCGGGGCCTCCCGCCGGTCGGCCCCTCGGAGCGCCGCGAGCAGGCGGTGGAGCTCGGCGCCGCCATCCACCGGCTCGGAGAGCGGGGGGTCGGCCGCCACGACCGCCACCGTGTTCCGGCCGAGCCACGAGCGCACGGCGGCCACCTCGTCGGCGCGCTGTCGAGGGCACGGCCGCCCGAGCGGCTCGTCGTCCTCGCCCCACGCGAGCGCCCCGGCGCGCAGTCGGATCGGTCGGCCGTCGGCGTCGCGCACCTCCAGGTCCCGGGCGCCGAGGAGCCAGCCGTCGGTCCGGGCGCGCGCGAGGGCCTCGGCCAGCGCTCGGAGGCGGTCGCGCGCGAGCGCCGCCTCCTCGAAACGCTCCTGCTCGGCGAGCTCGCGCATCCGCGTCCCGAGCGCCGCGAGGAGTCCGCCCGGCCGGTCCAGGGAGGAGAGGAGGGACCGGACGAGCTCCCCGTAGCGCTCGGGACCGACGCGGCCCTCGCACGGCGCAAGGCAGCGACCCATGTCGGCGAGCGCGCAGGGCGCGAACCGGGTCGAGGCGCGCATCGCCTTCGTGCAGCGTCGGATCGGGAACGCCTCCTCGAGCGCCTCCTTCGCCAGGTGCGCGTGCTGCGACGAGGGGAACGGCCCGAGGTAGGCGCCGCCGGCCTTCGGCTCTCGGACGACCTTGATCCGCGGGAACGCCTCGGTGTCGTCGATCCTCAGGTAGGCGTAGCGGCGCCACGTCTTGCCGCGGCGGTTGTACTTCGGCTCGTGGTGGCGGATCAGGCGGGCCTCGAGCACG